>NZ_JBHSFZ010000008.1:0-221867 GCF_042654265.1 Sphingobium tyrosinilyticum
TCTGCTTGCGATCAGCGCCAGAAATAAAGCGACCCATATGATCCCCCAAACCGTGGGAGCATCATACCATATCCGCCGCGTTTCCACACAGTCTGGACCATTTGTGGACATTTGTGTCCTGAAATCATTGCCCGAATAGCGGACATAGTCGCTTTTAAGGCGATCAGTTTTCCGGAAGGAGCTTTCGCTCCTCGGCCTCCTTGCCCGCCTGCGTCCTTGACGTGATAGTGGTGCCTATCGAGGCGGCAACAATGCCAGCGATACCGAGCCACTTCGCCAGTGGCAGCTTCTCGTGCAGTAGCAGTGCACCCACCACCGCCCCGACCGCCGGTTCGCCGCTGGTCAGCACGCCGAAGGTGCGGGTTGGCAGTCGGCGCAAAGCGAACATTTCCAGAGAGTAGGGGATCGCACTCGACAGCAGGGCTACGATCAGCGCCAGGCCAAGTACGTGGGGCGCGAACAACGTGGCTCCGCCTCCAGCAATGCCGAACGGCATTGCCAGCACCGCCGCCACAATCATGCCAAAGGCGGGTGCTTCAGTACCCAAGGCATCGCCCGCGCGACGGCCCATGACGATGTAGCTTCCCCAGAAGACCCCGGCTGCAAGTGCGAGCGCGATCCCGACAGGATCGAGCGTGCTTCCGCCGATGCGTAGCGGCAGCAGCAGCGCCAGACCGGCCACTGCCAACGCGATCCACCCGAAGTCGCGTGGGCGACGCGAGGCAAAGGTCGCGACCGCCAGTGGCCCGGTGAACTCAAAAGCCAGCGCAATGCCGAGCGGGATACGATCGATCGCCATGTAGAAGAGTAGGTTCATCGCGCCCAAGGATAGGCCGTAGGGGAGCGCGGCATGCAGCAGGTCCCGGGTGAACCGCACGCGCCAGATCCGGAAACCGACCGACAACAGAATGGCGGCCAGCATGAGACGCAACGCCGTGGTGCCAGCAGGCCCGATGACGACGAAGAGCTTCTTTGCAACGGTTGCCCCAAGAGTTATCGAAATCATGGCACCCACCACCGCCGCGAGCAGCGCAAATGCCGTGTGAAGCGTGTCAGCATCATCATGTTGCGTGCGTGGATTATCTTGGGCCATCGCCGGGCATTAGCCGAGTGGCTTGATAATTGGTTTCTATGAAAGCGCAGAAGAGATAATTATTATCGCAGGCCATGGTAGACGTATTTGACCTCCGCATTCTGACGACGTTGCAGGAAGACGCTCGCATTTCGATGCCGGAGCTGTCGGAGCGCGTGGGGCTTTCCGCGCCCGCATGCTACCGCCGCGTAAGAGCGCTCCGCGATCAGGGTTCGATCGAGAGGGAGATCGCGCTTGTCGCGCCCGGGACTATGGGCTGGCCGGTGACAATGGTCGTCCTCGTAATGCTGGAGCGGGATCGCGGACGGATCATCGATGAGATCGTCGCTCGCTTGCAGCGCGCGCCGGAGGTGACGGATGCGTGGTACGTCACCGGCGACCACGACCTAGTGCTGCATGTCGCAGCGAAGGATATGGCGAGCTACGATGCATTCACCAACCGCGTTCTTCATGCGGACGAGAATGTCCGGAGCTTCACGACGTTGGTCGTCATGCGCCAAGCTAAAACAATGGCGCCGCTGCCGCCAGCTGGCAGCATCAAGGTGCCCTGAGCCTTGTTTCCCGGGCCGAAATGCTTCTCCGGAGGGGTGGCGATGCCGCGTAATGGCGGCTATCTTCGCGCGCCTTCCCGCAAACGGCGGGTCCCCAATCCACCCAGCGAAAGCTGTGATCTATTCCACAAGAACGGCAGCCAACAAAAAAGCGGCACCCAGCTCCCGCCAAGCGCCGCTTCTACAACCAAATCCGCGAAGACCTCAGCGGCAATCCCCGCGCTCGACCTCACGGCCCGCCAGCGCACCCGCGCCCGCGCCTAGGATCAGCCCGGTCGTGCTTGGCCGGTTCCAACGCCCGCCGCGTCCGATCTCCCGGCCCAACAGCCCGCCCAGCACGCCGCCGACCACCGCGCCGGTCGTGCCCGACGTGCAGCGATCGCTATAGGCCCGTGCGCGATAGGGGCGGGGCGCATCGCGATAATGTTCCTCGCGATATTCGCGATATTCCACCGGCCGCCGATCATAATCGCGATAACCCCGGTCATAACCGCGATCCTCGCTTTCATAGCTTTCGCTGCGATAATAGCTGCCGTCATCGCCCTCATAGCGCTCGCTATAGCGATAGCTGCTCTGCGCCAGGGCGGGCGTGACGGTGACGCCCGCCATCGCAGCGCTGGCGATCGAAACGGAGATGATGAATTTGCTCAACATGGCATGCCTCCACTGACCCTTATGGAGACCGATATGGGTGGCCTGCGATGACCGCTGGATGAACATGCGGGCGTGCTACGGCTTGAACAGAGCCTTCAGCGCGATCAGCCGCACTCCACCGTTACATGCTCCATCCGCGGCAGCGCGCGGACCCGCTGGCGTACCTTGGCGACATCGCCGCCAGGCGCCAGGCTGATGATCGCGGCATGCGCATGCGGGCCGATCCGCCAGACATGCAGGTCGCGGATGGTGCCGCCTTCCGCCTCGACCAGACCCTTGATCCGCTTCGTCAGCGCGGGCTCGGCCGTATCGAGCAGGATGGACGCTGTGTCCTTCATCAGCCCCCAGGCCCAGCGCGCGATCACCACGGACCCCAATATGCCGACTGCCGGGTCAAGCCACCACCAGCCCATATAGCGCCCCGCGAGCAGCGCGGCGATCGCAAGCACGGATGTCAGCGCGTCGGTCAGCACATGCACATAGGCCGCACGCAGATTATTGTCGGCATGGCCATGCTTGTGGCCATGGTCATGCGCGTGATCATGCTCATGGTCGTGATGATGGTCATGGTCATGATGGTTATGGCTATGATCATGTCCCAGCAGCACTGCGCTGATCAGATTGATGGCAAGGCCGATGACAGCGACCAGCGTCGCCTCACCAAATTTCACCGAAACCGGCTCGAAGAAGCGCAGCACCGATTCGATCAGGATGAACAGCGCGGTTACGCCGAGCAGAAGGGCGGAGGCAAAGCCCGACAGGTCGCCAACCTTGCCCGTGCCAAAGGTAAAGCGCGGGTTGCGGGCATGACGGCGGGCATAGCCATAGGCGGCCGCCGCCACCGCCAGGGCGCCTGCATGGGTCGCCATGTGGAACCCATCCGCCAGCAGCGCCATCGATCCGGTGATCCAGCCGAAGACGATCTCCACAACCATCGTGGCGGCGGTCAGCCACACCACCCACAGCGTGCGCCGGGCATTCTGGTCATGGCCCGCGCTGAGGTAGATATGGTCGAAATAATGCTGTTCCTCGTCCTCGCCGAGGAAGGGGGCTTGGACAGCCGATGGAGCGTGGTGATGATGGTCGTGCATAGTCATTTTCCGTAGCGGCGGATCAGCGCCAGCATCTCTTCCGCCGCCGCCTCTCGTTCCTTGTCGGTCAGGCCGGGGCGGGCGACATGGTCGCGCATATGCTGTTCGATCAGTTCTTCCATCAAGCTGCCGACCGCGCCGCGCACGGATGCGACAAGCTGCAATGTCTCCGAACAGCCCGCCTCGCCGGACAATTGCCGCTCGATCGCGGCGACCTGGCCCGCGATCCGCCGCACCCGCGCGAGCAGCTTATCCCTGTTTTCCACCACATGCATAGGATACTCCCCTATGCTATAGGGCAATTTTCGTCAAACGCGTTTAAGTCGCTATTTCTTACATTAATTCCCTTCCCGCCACCGCTCCGCCTGCCTAACAGAAGGGATGGCTCAGACCTTCGACTGCGACTTGGCGATCCTCGGCGGCGGCCTAGCCGGCAGCCTGATCGCACTCGCCTTCGCCCGACTCCGGCCCGATATCGACCTGCTCCTGATCGAGCGGGACCAGGTTCTTGGCGGCAACCACCTCTGGTCCTTCTTCGACAGCGACATCCGCCCCGCCGATCGCTGGCTGATCGATCCTCTCGTCACCCACCGCTGGCCCCAGGGTCACGAAGTCCGCTTCCCCACCTACCGCCGCGTCTTGGACGGCGGCTATAACAGCATCGCCTCGGCCCAGCTCGACGCCCATGTCCGCCATGTCCTCGGCGACCGTGTCCTGCTGAGCACGGAGGTTGTGGTAGCGGCCGCCGATCATGTCACCCTATCAGACGGCCGCAATATCCGCGCCCGCGCCGTCCTTGACGCGCGGGGTGGCGGTGACCTGTCGGCGCTAGACTGCGGCTGGCAGAAGTTCGTTGGCCAGGCCCTTCGCTTGGCGCATCCCCATGGATTGGACCGCCCGGTCATCATGGACGCCACCGTCGATCAGTTCGACGGCTACCGCTTCGTCTATCTGCTCCCCTTTGGCGATCGCACCATCTTCGTCGAGGACACCTATTACAGCAACAGCCCAGCCCTCGACCTCCCAGTCCTCGCCGACCGCATCGCGAGCTATGCCGCCCAGCAAGGGTGGCGGGTGGAAGATGTCGTCCATCAGGAAAGCGGCATCCTTCCCGTCGTCCATGGCGGCGACTTCGATCGCTTCTGGCCGCCAGAGGATAGTGTCCCTCGTGCAGGCGTGCGCGCTGCATTGTTCCAGCCAATGACCGGCTATTCGCTGCCCGACGCTGTCGCGACCGCACTCTGGCTCGCCGATCAGCCGCTCAACAGCCTCGCCACCGCAACCCGCGACCGCGCTGCAGCGCATTGGCGATCGGGCGGCTATTACCGCTTGCTCGGCAAAATGCTCTTCCTCGCCGCGCAGCCGGACCAGCGCTGGCGCATATTCGATCGCTTCTATCGCCTTAGTCCCCATCTTATCGGCCGCTTCTACGCAGGCCACTCCACCTGGGCCGACCGCATCCGCATCTTGTGCGGTCGCCCCCCCGTGCCCATAAGGAGCGCCATGCGCGCATTGTTGAGCCCCTCCGCCTGATGAACCGTAAAGCGATCGTCATTGGGGCAGGCTTCGGCGGCCTCGCCCTTGCCATCCGCCTGCAATCGGCCGGGGTCGAGACAACGCTGGTCGAAGCGCGCGATCGCCCTGGCGGCCGTGCTTATATGTGGGAAAAGGACGGCTTCGTCTTCGACGCAGGCCCCACCGTGGTCACCGACCCGGATTGCCTTGCCGAGCTATGGCGCTTGTCCGGCCATGACATGGCGGAGGATGTCAGCCTCGTGCCCGTCTCGCCCTTCTACCGTCTCAACTGGCGCGACGGCACGAATTTCGACTATTCCAACGACGAAAACGCCCTCCGCGCGCAGATCGCTAAGCTCAACCCGCAGGATGTCGCAGGCTATCAGCGCTTCCTCGATTATTCGGAGGGCGTTTATGAGGAGGGCTACCGCAAGCTCGGCTCGGTCGCCTTCCTCGATTTCGCCTCCATGGTCCGCGCCGCCCCCGCGCTCGCCAAGCATCAGGCGTGGCGTTCGGTCTATTCGGTCGTCTCCTCCTATGTGAAGGATGAACGGCTGCGGCAGGCTTTATCCTTCCACACCCTGCTGGTCGGCGGCAACCCGATGCAGACCAGCGCCATCTATGCCCTCATCCACAAACTGGAAAAGGATGGTGGCGTCTGGTTCGCCAAAGGCGGCACCAACCGGCTTGTGCAAGGCATGGCGACGCATTTCGAGCGGCTCGGCGGCACACTGCGCCTCGCTGATCCTGTGGTGCGGATCGAAACCCATGGCGACCGCGCCGTCGCCGTATCGACCGCCTCGGGTTGGCGGGGGGATGCGGATGCGGTCGCGACCAACGCCGACCTCATGCACAGCTATCGCGACCTGATCGGCCATCATCCCCGCGGGCAGAAGCAGGCGGAGAAGCTCGCCCGCAAGCGCTGGTCGCCCAGCCTCTTCGTCCTGCATTTCGGCATTAAGGGCAGCTGGCCCGGCATCCCGCATCATATGATCCTGTTCGGTCCCCGCTATGGGGGATTGCTGACCGACATCTATGATCATGGCGTGCTGCCGCAGGACTTCTCCTTATATCTGCACCATCCGACGGTCACGGATCCGTCGATGGCGCCTGACGGCCATTCGACCTTCTATGCGCTCGCGCCGGTGCCTCATCTGGGCAAGCTTCCGATCGATTGGGAGCAGTTTGGTCCCGTCTATGCCGAGCGGATACTGGACGAGATTCAGCACCGGCTGATCCCCGACATCCGATCGCGCATCGTGACCCAATTCCATTATGCACCGCCCGATTTTCAACATGACCTTTCCGCCCATCTGGGCAGTGCCTTCAGCCTGGAGCCGCTCCTGACGCAAAGTGCCTGGTTCCGTGCCCATAATCGAGACGATGTGATCCCGAACCTCTATCTCGTGGGCGCGGGCACTCACCCGGGCGCGGGCATTCCGGGCGTGGTCGGCAGCGCGAAGGCGACCGCCGCGCTGATGCTGGAGGAGCTGGTTTGAAGCGTCTTGCCGTCTATTGCGGCTCAGCCCTACCGGCTGATCCCGTCTATGTCGAAGCGGCGCGCCATGTCGGCCGCACCCTGGCCCAGCGCGGCATCGGCGTCGTCTATGGTGGCGGGCGGCTGGGCCTCATGGGCGCGGTTGCCGACGCGGCGCTGGAGGCGGGAGGCGAAGTGGTCGGCGTCATCCCGGATGCACTGGTCAGCGCGGAAGTCGCGCATCGCGGCTGTACCGAGCTTCACGTCGTACAGACCATGCATCAGCGCAAGGCGCTGTTCACGGACCTGTCCGACGGCTTCGTGACCTTGCCCGGCGGCGTCGGCACGATGGATGAACTGTGGGAGGCGATCAGTTGGGCGCAGCTTGGCTACCACGCCAAGCCCGTGGGCTTGCTCAACGTCGCCGGCTTTTACGACCAACTCATCGCCTTCAACCGGCATATGATCGGCACCGGCTTCATCCGCCCGCAGCATGCCAATATTCTCGTGCACGCAGCTGCGATCGAACCGCTGCTCGATCAGATGGCCGCCTACCAGGCTCATGAGCCGATCTTCGCCATAAAAGCCGATCGCCTCTAGTCATCGCTGGCGCTTGCGGGATGGAGAGGGGACGGGCATGTCGCCAAGCGTGACCCATTTTGACCGCTCAACCCTGGTGGCCCACGCCCGCGATAGCATCGTCCGGGGCTCCAAATCCTTCGCCCTGGCTTCCAAGCTGTTCGACCGCGAAACGCGAGAACGCGCATGGCTTCTCTATGCCTGGTGCCGCAAATGCGACGACATCGCCGATGGTCAGGATCATGGCGGAACGATGCAGGGCGTTACGGACGGGCAGGCGCGGTTGTCGGCGATACGCGTGCTTACCGATGCGGCCTTGCGGGGCGAGCCAACCGGCGATCCCGCTTTCGACGGCTTCGGCCTCGTCATGCGCGAATGCCGCATCCCAGACCGCTACGCCCACGATCTGCTCGAAGGTTTCGCGCTCGACGCCCGCGACTGGCGGCCCCACAGCGAAGCGGACATGCTGCGCTATTGCTATCATGTCGCCGGGGCTGTCGGGTGCATGATGGCGGTGCTGATGGGCGTCGATCCGGAGGACGAAGCCACCCTCGACCGGGCTTGCGACCTTGGCCTCGCCTTCCAGCTTGCCAACATCGCCCGCGACATCAGTGAGGATGAGGCGGTAGATCGCTGCTACTTGCCCGAGGAATGGTTGGTCGAAATGGATATCCCACCTGGCGAGCATATGAAGCCATGGGTTCGGCCCAGGCTCGCCATCCTGGCCCGCCGCCTTGCCGACATGGCTGCGGCTTATGAGGACAGCGCCCGCCACGGCACCGGCGCGCTACCGCCTCGGTCGGCTTGGGCTGTACTCGCGGCAGCTGGCATTTATGGCGACATAGCCCGCGAAGTCGCTCGCCGGGGCGAGCAAGCGTGGGACCATCGTGTCGTTACGCCCAAGCTGGAAAAGCTGGGCTGGGTTCTTCGCGCCGCCTTGCAAGTCTCAGGCCGCGCCCGCCGTTGGCCAGTCGTGACGGCGCGCCCTTCGCAGCTTTGGACCCGTCGAGCAGGCTGACAAAAAAAGGACCGATACTTTCGTACCGGTCCCAGGCGTGTTCGCAGGAGGAACAAGGTGAGGCGGGCGGGCCGTTCTTTCCGGCCCACCCTGCCGAATTCTTAGTAGTTGTAGGCGCGTTCGCCGTGGCTCGAGAGATCCAGACCTTCCATCTCGGCTTCGACGTTCGGGCGCAGGCCCATGGTCTTGTCGATGATGAAGTAGAGGATCGCGCTGCCGATGCCCGAGAAGAGCAGGGTGAACACGACTGCCTTGACCTGGATCCAGACCTGAGCCGGGATGCTGTAGGCTTCCGGATGGAAGGCCGCCGGGAAGACGGTGTAGTCGAACACGCCCTGGCCGCCGAGCGACGGCGCCGCGACGATGCCGGTGGCAATGGCGCCGACGATGCCGCCGATGCAGTGCACGCCGAACACGTCCAGGCTGTCGTCATAGCCGACCTTGCCCTTCACGAACGCCACGAAGATGTAGCAGATCGGCGAAACGACGAAGCCGAGGACGATCGAGGTCATGGGAGCCGCAAAGCCCGCAGCCGGGGTGATGGCGACCAGACCAGCAACCGCGCCCGTGACCGCGCCCAACAGCGAAGACTTGCCATGGTGGACCTGCTCGACCAGCGACCAGCTCACCGCCGCCGCGCAGGTGGCGACCATGGTGTTGATGAAGGCGACGCCGGTGACGGCATTGGCTTCCAGGTTGGAGCCAGCGTTGAAACCGAACCAGCCGACCCACAGCAGGCTCGCGCCGATCATGGTCATGGTCAGCGAGTGCGGCGGCATGGGTTCCTTGGGGAAGCCTACGCGCTTGCCGATCATGATCGCGCCGACAAGGCCAGCGATACCGGCGTTGATGTGGACGACGGTGCCGCCCGCAAAGTCGAGCGCGCCCCAGCCCCAGAGCAGGCCGTAGTCGGTCGGAGCATCAACCAGGAAGTCCGGGCCAGCCCAGTACCAAACCATGTGCGCCATCGGGAAATAGATCACCGTCAGCCACAGCACCACGAACACCATCAGCGAAGAGAATTTCACGCGCTCCGCAAAGGCGCCTACGATCAGCGCCGGAGTAATCATGGCAAAGGTCATCTGGAAGACGACGAACACGAATTCGGGCAGATAGACGTTGTTGCTGAACGTCGCGCCGTAGGTGGTGCCATCGACGCCCATCAGGAACGCCTTGGAAAGCCCGCCGAAGAAGGGATTGGAACCGCCCGAAGTGAAGGCGATCGAATAGCCCCAGCAGCACCAGACCAGGCCGGCGACCGAAACGATCATGAACACCTGCATGAGGATGCTCAGCATGTTCTTCGTGCGGACCAGGCCGCCGTAGAAGAGCGCAAGGCCCGGAACGGACATCATCAGGACCAGCGCGGCCGAGATCAGCATCCAGGCGACGTCGCCCTTATTGACCATGCCCGCCATCGCAGCGGCGTCTGGCGCCTTGATCGGCGCGGCGAGCGCCGGCGCGGCCGCGAGAAGGGTCAGCGCAGCCGCCCCCATCACGCCGCAAAACTTCTTGGAAAAGGTCATTATTCCCCCCTTCTTACAGCGCGGTTTCGCCGGTCTCGCCCGTGCGGATGCGCACGGCCTGACCGACATCGAGGACGAAGATTTTGCCGTCACCGATCGCGCCGGAGTTGGCAGCCTGCTGCGTGGCTTCCACCACCCGCGGCGCGAGGTCGTCATCGCAGACCACCTCGATCTTGATTTTCGGAACCATGTTCGTGGAATATTCGGCGCCCCGATAGATTTCGGTTTGCCCCTTCTGGCGGCCGAAGCCCTTCACCTCGGACACCGTCATGCCGGCGATGCCGAGCGAGGAGAGTGCCTCGCGGACATCGTCAAGCTTGAACGGCTTGATGATAGCCATGACAAGTTTCATGTCGCCCCCTGTTTAATGGTGTGCGGCGACATTCCAGCAAGAGGCGTGCCAATTCGGCAAAGTCGTTCTGTTCGGGACTTTTCTCAGAAGGTTTCCATCTCGACCGCTAAAAAAATGGGCAGCGGAAGGGTGATGCCCAAAAAATGGGCAGCGGAGCGTCTACCAGTTTTCAGCCTGCTGAGCGGCCTCTTGTTCCTCGGCCAGGGTCTTTCGCCCAAGTACGGCATTCCGGTGCGGGAAGCGGCCGAACTGCTCGATCATGTCATGATGATCGCGGGCAAACTCCAGCGAGCGGCTGTCGCCTGCCGCTTCGAACAGGCTAAGCGACAGCTTCTGATCTTCCAGATCTTCACTGTGCTGAAACGGCATGTAGAAGAATAGACGCCCCGCCCCGCCAATCTGTATGTCATAGCCATGGGAGATCGCTCCACGGGCTACGGCGCGCGCCAGCTCATCTGTTGCATAAGCCTTTGGGGTGCCGCGAAACATATTCCGGGGCAGTTGATCGAACAGCAGGACGGCGGCGAGGGCATCGTCGGCGCGGTCGAGAAAGACCTCACCCGCTAATAACCGCTTCTCTTCCCACAGGGTCGCAAAGCGGGTCGCACATTGCCGATCCAGATCGGCATCATGGGTCCACCAACGCTGCTCGCCAACCTTGTTGAACCAAAAGTCCAGAAGCGCCGCAGCCCAGTCGGCGGTAACGGCATCATGGCTGTCCGTCAGCATGTTCATACAGAAATAAAGATGCGGCGGGACAGTGGTTCCTCAGCCCGTAGCGGCGGCGCCTCAGGTCGCCGTGCCGCCTACAGTCAGACCCTCGATAAGCAGTGTCGGCTGCCCCACACCCGCGGGCACGCTCTGCCCGCCCTTCCCGCACATGCCGATGCCTTCGTCCAGCGCCCAGTCATTGCCGATGCCGGCAACCTTGGTCAACGCGGTCGGTCCATCGCCGATCAGCGTCGCGCCCTTGATGGGCTCGCCCAGCTTTCCATTCTCGACCTTATAGGCTTCCGTGCAGGAAAAGACGAACTTGCCCGACACAATATCGACCTGCCCCCCACCGAAGCTCTTAGCGAAGATGCCGGACTTCATGCGGGACAGCAGCTCCTCCGGATCATCCTGCCCGCCCTTGATGAAAGTGTTGGTCATGCGCGGCATGGGCGCGTGCGCATAGCTTTCGCGGCGGCCGTTGCCGGTCGGCTCAACGCCCATCAGGCGGGCGTTCAGGCGATCCTGCATATAGCCTTTGAGGATGCCGTTCTCTATCAACACATTTTCCTTGGTAGGCGTGCCTTCGTCATCGATGGACAGCGACCCGCGCCGGTTCAGGATCGACCCGTCATCCACCACCGTCACGCCCCGCGCGGCGACGCGCTCACCCATGCGACCGGAAAAGGCGCTCGTGCCCTTACGGTTGAAGTCGCCTTCCAAGCCGTGGCCGATCGCCTCATGCACCAGTACGCCCGGCCAGCCCGGCCCAAGCAGCACGGTCATCTCACCTGCAGGCGCGGCGACGGAGCGCAGATTGACGCGCGCATGCGCCAGCGCTTCGTCGATCGCGCGGTTCCAGATCGCGGGATCCATCACCTCATCGTAAAGATAGCGCCCGCCAATGCCGAAAATGCCGGTTTCGCGGCGGCCATTCTCTTCCAGGATGACGGACACGTTGAGCCGCACAAGCGGCCGTATGTCGGTTGCGGTAAAGCCATCGGGGCGCACGATCTCCACCACCGACCAGCTACCCGCCAGGCTGACCGACACCTGCGCCACGCGAGGGTCGCGGGCGCGAGCGGCAGCGTCGATGGCGGCGCAGAGCGTCACCTTCTCGGCGAACGGCACGATCTCCAGAGGATTGGCATCCGTATAGAGGTGACGGTTGGTATGCTGCGGCGGCGGCGCGGGCTGGCCCTTGGCCGGATCGAGCAGAGCCAGCGTTTCCGCCGCGCGCCGGATCGCCGCTTCGCTGATGTCATTGGCATGGGCGAAACCTGTCATCTCGCCGGACACGCCGCGGAGGCCAAAGCCCGCATCGGTCGAATAGTCGGCGGTCTTCAGCCGTCCATCGTCGAAACCGAAGCTCTCGCTCGCCCGATATTGCAGATATAGCTCACCATCATCGCACTTCTTAAGTGCGTCGGCCGTCAGGCGGCGCGCGCCATCGGGATCGAGCAGGCCCGGGCGATAAAGAAGGCCGCGCGCATCGGTGAACTGGGAAGCTATATCGGTCATGCCGCCCGATATAGGCGCGGCAATTCCTGAGCCCAATCAAAATCGCGAGCGGTGCCTGGGTTAGAGGCTCGCGCCCGACGAAATATCCGGTAAACCGGCGACCTCCGGCGTGTCGGCCGGGCCGCCGATCAGCACGAAGCGACGGTCGCAATAGCCGCAATCGACGTAGCCATGCTCATCGATCTCCAGGAAAACGCGTGGGTGGCCCAGAGCGGCGGGAATGTCGCCCGATCCGTCGCAGGCGACGCGGGGCTTGGTGACTCGAAGGATTTCGGGCGGCTGGATCATGATGCGCTCGGATTAGCAGCGGCGGCATGGCATCGCAAGAAGGGCGTGGTGGGCGATGACGGGCTCGAACCGCCGACATTCTCGGTGTAAACGAGACGCTCTACCAACTGAGCTAATCGCCCCCTTAGGGGTTGCCCGCGCTTCTAGGCCATTTTGCAAACTGGTCAAGCGCACTTTTGCGGAACGTAACGGCAACGGACGGAGCCGTGTGGGCCTCAGAGTCCCGAAGTATTTCCGAAGCTATTTACTTCAGCCGTCGTTTCGTTCGGTTAGCAGACAAGTCATAATGTCACGCGTCGGATGGGCTTCGCACCTCGGGTTGGGCGTTCCACCTTCGATCTTGCTGACCTCAGGAAATTTCAGACACCTGGCTCGGAGTTAAGGCGCAAAGTGCAGAGATCATTTCCGTGCGGGTCAGACGCTTCGCACCGCAGCATCATATTGGACGCCAGTTGCGAATCCTATCCAATCCGCTATCGAGATAGCCTCGCAATAATAGGGGCTGAGATTCACCATGAGATTTGAAGTTGTTGGCATCGATTATGACAACAGGATCAACAACTTCATGGTAAGCGCACGCGCTGATTACGAATGGTATCTAAACAAAACACAAGGGTCGGAAGAAAATCTCGCGATACAAAGAGACGTTATCAAGGGCACCAAACCATATAAAAACCTTCGAGCAGACCTTAAGATGGGCTGCATCCTCCCTGCGATTGTCCTCGCCGTTCGCAATATCGACGCGTCTGTCACCGAAAATTATGATCCTCTCGAGGGCTTTATTGTTGCATCCCGCGATCATCTTGACGCGCTTCAGAGTGCGATAGGTGATGCGACGCCTAAGGACATCGATATCGTAGACGGATTGCAACGAACAAATGCCCTTCGACAAACCTTCGATGAGCTGGAGGAGGGAGATAAGCCGACATTTCTCGCCAGATCGCTGCGGCTCGAAATTTGGGTCAACATCCAGTTTTTTCCGCTCGCTTACCGCATGCTGCTTTTGAACGCTGGGCAGAGACCCATGTCAATGAAGCATCAGATAGACATATTGTCTGGTGGTCTAGCAGAGGATTTGCAGGATCTTGAGGGTATTGAGATCATAAGGTTGAAGGATCACAAGCGTCGGATCAAACCGGGGCAGTTTCATCTTTCATCGTTGGCCCAAGCATTTCAGGCCTGGATGCAAAGAAGCCCGAATGTAGATCGCACCAACCTTGTCGTAGAAACGATGGCCGTGGATGAGGCGCTCGATTCGTTAGGGATCGATCTTTCGGATAACGATGGAAATCAGCGCGACGGTTTCCGCCAGTTCGTAGACTGGATGCTGCAACTTGATCGGGCACTCGGCGACAGTCAGAATCGATTTTTCGGCAATGACACGGTTGTTCTAGGCTTTGCAGCCGCAATCGGCTTCGCTCATAAGAACGAGACTTTGCAAGATCGGTTGCCCACGGCGATGGCCGCAATGATCGCCTCGGCTCAATCGGATACAGAAAATCCTCTTGGCGTGCTGACATTTGACCAGATCCGGCGAAGCGTTGACACGAAAAGAAGCAATGTGGGCGAAGCTACGCGCGGCCTCGTATTTAGGGCCGTGCGAGAGTACATCATGCAGGGCGGTACGAGTCCGATGATCGAGTGTTGGACGCAATCAGCAAGCATGATGTAATCGGATGTTTCTTCTAGAGGGATTACGGCTAGCCGACCCGGCTGACCTGGACTCGTCTCGCCCATTGACAATCGGCCGCCTTAAGCTGGGCGTTGAGGCAGCAGTAGAAGCAGAACGTATACTAAGAGGCGAAGAGTTTCCTCGCGAGTGCGTGATCAAGCCCCGCAGTTTCGAGGAGCCAATCTACTGGGAGATTGCTCACCCGACAGCGGGTGCAGCTACGATTGTGGGCTTCCCAAGTGATCCTGACACGAAGTTAACCACCGCTATGGAGGTCGCATTGGTGCAGGCCATCGCGGCCTCGCCGGTGGAACAACATGAAGCGATATTGGCAGGCGATTTTGAAATTGTTCTCGGCCCGGAAGATGCCTGGGGCAGTTTCCATAAGGTCATCGGCCACGTAAAGAGGCCAATGACAGGCTCTAGCATCCTCTGGAAAGGGCCATCCCAGGCAATTATTGGAGATAATTGTGCTTCCCGTTTGTCAGTCGTAGCACTGAACTGCATCAAAAATTCATTTAACACCATCCCGATAAAGTATAGATTTCTTGAACTGTATCGTGTGATGGAGGCAAGGTTTCTCGCAGACATAAAGTCGAAGTTATTTAATTCGTTCGATGCTGAGCCGGGATCTGCCCTTAATGACGCTCTCGATGCACTAAAATCAGAAATGAACCAAATGTTCGTCTTGGCTGACACCCAGAAACAAGCATTTGAAGATTGCTGGACATCACTTGATGCTATCAAAAACACTAATACTTTCGTGGCCGCATTATTCCGCCGCATCGAGAAACGTAAAGTTACAGGCCGTAAGCATGAGAGCGGGGCTGCACTAATCTATCAAATTAGATGCGCGGTTGTTCACGCCGGACAAAAAGACATGATTTTCGAAAACTTTTCTGATGGCGACGCCGCTATTACGGCTGTTCTTCCGTTTGTTGAACGCGCAGCTCTGCTTCTACTCGACATAGATGTGAACTGAATGTCCGGATGGTTCATGACCATCGCCACCATCGCTGCCAATTTAGTAGCGCTGCATGCCCAAATGTACCCGGCATCGGAGCTGCTCGCGTGAATGGGCGGGTATGGGAAAAAGTGCAACATCCGCAACATCGATGGAAATCAGGCATTTTCAGCGCAACCATTTGTGCAACATCAGTGCAACCACGTCACATTTTGAAAATGCAACATTTGGTGTGTGAGAAAGCAAGGTTTTCTGCGGCTGTTGCGTTTTACCTCCGCGAAGGTGGCAGCTGATTGCACCCTAGATGCAATCCGAGAATGGTAGATAAATCAGCGAGTTATGATCCGCGTTCTATGTCAGGTGACGGATATTGCGCTTTCCCACCCCCTCCCTCTGTGCCGCTGCGCAGCGCCGCAGGATTTGGATGTCGTACCGCTTGCCCGGAATAGGCGCTCAGCTGCATCAAAACGCATCAGCGAACCCCTCTATTCGATGTTGATCCGCCCAAGGTATGAGCCGGCGGAATGGGTGTGACCGATTGCATCAAAAGGGACATGAAAAGCTCCTGGGCGAGGCGGGGGGAAAAGCGCGTTTTGAGGAGTGGCGGCAGCCTGCCCCCGCCCCGTCGCCCCGCAGGCGATCCGCGGGCCTGCGCTACCAGGCAATGGCCCCGTCCCCGCTGGCGAGGTGTGAAATAATATTACGCAGACAAAAAAAGGGCGGCCCCGATCAGGACCGCCCTGGCAGATGCCGCGATGGACTGCTGCTATTCCGCCTTCACCCGCTCCCGGAACCGGACCGCCTCGAAACCCAGCACATCGTTCAGTTCAAGGAACACCGACTGCAGCGGCTCAATCTCCAACTCGAAGAAGGCGTCGGTGGCCTTTGTCACGTCGCCAAAGCCGCCGGCGTTCGCGGGCACGATGCCGAGCAGCTGGGGCGGCACGCGGTGAGCGGCGAGCACGTCATCGCGCGTCGTGTTCTTGATGCCAAGGAACTCGTCCTTCGCGCCCACCTCGGCGATCGGCAGGATCTTGATCCCGTTCTCCTTGCCGCCGCTGGCGTGAACGAACAGGTTGCGGAAATTGCCCGGCCCCTTCGACCGCTTCAGTGCCTCGCGCATATTGTCGACGTCGCCATCAGCGAAGTCGCCGGTGGCATAGAGGATGTAGCCGGCATGGCTCCCATTCTCGAAATAACGGCGGCGGAACAGGGTAGCGTTCTCATTGAGCAGCGCCGCCTGCAGGGCCGAGAGATATTCAGGCAGGCCATAAATCTCCTGGTTGATGTCGGGCGCCATCAGCTGGTGGACGGTGCCCGGCTCGAACTCGGTTTCGTTTCGATAGCCAGCCACCCACCAGAAGCGCCCCGGCTCCACCCCGCGCCGCGCATATTTGGCCAGGCAATGGTCGAGCCGCATCACGCCGCCGAGGCGATTGCGCACCTCCTGCACATAGGCGTTCCCCATCACTAGATAGTCCTGCACCAGGCCGGCGAACGCCTTGCGGGACAGGAAGGGCGTCGGATCGAGGCTGGCGGCGAGCATGTTGCGCTTCAGGATGATGGCGCTCGAATGATGGGGCGAGGCGCGAAACGCGCGGGCAAGCCCATCGAGCGATATCGGCGGCTCATACCACCGCTGATTGTGGTAACATTCGAGCATGTCGAGCATCGTGGCCCGGCTGAGCACCGGCTCGGGATCCCCGAAGGTGAAGGCCTCGACCGAACCACCGCGAGAATCGCTGGCTGCGACGATCGCGCCCTCGGACACTGCGGCCGATCCCCGGCGGTTCATTCGACGTGCGCGCTTGCTCATTCGATAATCTCCATCGTGCCCTTGGGATTTTCCTTCCCGTCGAGCGGTTCGTTCATGAGGATGTGCATCGTCGCCCAAGCGAGATCCGCGTGGCCGTCTTCGCCGCCGCGTCCAGCCTTGAAGGTGACGTTGCGGCCGCTGGTGGTCAGCGTCTTCTTGATCGACACGAAGGCCGAGACCAGGTCGAGCATGCCGGTGTCGAATTTGAGCCGGCCACGGCGCACGACATTCTGCGCTTTCATGATCATCTGCGCTTTGAGCTCGAGCGAATATTCGATCTTGGCCACCGTGCAGCCGGGCATGTAGCCGGGCTTCGCCACGATCTGATAGACGCCAGCGCCCACGCCCTTGGCGTCGATGCCGAGATAGGTGCAGTGGTAGCGGCTCAGCACCGCCTTGATGAATTCCGCCTGCTGCTCGAAGTCGAGCCCGCGCAGCTGGTGGCGCTCAAGGATCCTGAACTCGCCGCCTACCTGCAGCGGCGGCGCGGCGATGACCAAAGCGGCATTGTCGCCGGTCTCGCTTTCCTGCGGATCATAGCCGGCCCAGACGTTCCGCTGCCCATAGGGGCGCTCGGCCTCGGGATTGAAGTCCGTCCATTCGACCAGGCTGTCGCACCCGCAGGCGATCATGTCGTTGAAGCGGAAGGCCGACATGCTGTCGTCGACAAAGTCGCACATGAAGAGGTTGGCGAATTCGTCGGGCGCGTATTCGTCGCGCAGTTCCTCGACATCGAACAGGTCGCAGCCGCCCTTCTCGGCGTCCACGATGTTGACGATGTTCCGCCAGATCCGATCGGGACCGACGCTGCCGATCGCCAGCGCGTCATGGCTGACGTCGATCTTGATCTGCTCGGACTTCTTGCGCCGGCGGTTGCGGCGATCGCCAGTCCAATAGGGATAGGCCGGATGCGCGACGCTGGACGGCGTGGAGAAGTAGGTTTTGCGCCACTTCTTGTGCGTCGCCATGCCCGAGGCGACCTTATTCAGTTCCTCGAACGAATGGACCCAGAAGAATTCGTCGAAGTAGAAATTCCCGTGCCGGCCCTGCGCGGTGCGGAAGTTGGTGCCGAGGAAGTGAAGCTCGGCCGCCGCTTCCTCTGCTGGGAGTAGGTCCGAGGTGATGAGCATCGGATCGCCGGTCAGCGCAACGCCGACCAGCTTGGCGAAGCTGACGATATAGGAGCGGAACTGGTGGGCCTGCGCCTTCGAGGCTGACAGGAAGATCTGGTTGCGGCCCGTCTCGATCGCGTCGATCAGCGCCTCGAACGCGAAATAGTAGGTCGCGCCGATCTGGCGCGACTTCAGGATCATGCGGGTGCGCTGATCCTTCGCCTGCCACCAGCGGTGCTGATAGTCATACAGGCCGTCGAGGAAGATGCGCTTGAGCTCGGCCGCCTGGTCGGCGGTGAAGTGGTTTTTCTTCGCCTTCTTGCGATCGCCGGCGTTGCGATTGGCGACCTTGTCGTTGAGGTCGCCGGCATGGCCGCCGGGTGCCTCGTAGCGGCGGACCTTGGCGAGGCTTTCGATCTGGCGCGATAGCGCGTCCATCTCGACATAATCGGCGCTGGTCTTCTTCTCCTTCGCGATCAGGGTCAGCAGCCGGATCTCCAGCCCATCCTCGATCTTGCGGATAGAGGGAGCCTCATCCCAGCGATCGCGTTGCTTCCACGTTTCGATGGTCGCACGCGGGATCGGCCCGCCCTTCTCATTGACGATGCCGTGCAGCGCGAACTCGTCCGCGATCTGCGTCACGCCCCATCCGCGCCAGTAGAGGCTGCGCGCATGGCGGCGCGGATCGAACTGCCACATGGCAGACGGGGCAGCGGGCTGGGGACATTGTGTGGCCATCGCGGCGGACCATGCCGCGCGGCTAACCCGCTGATCATGCCCGTCCATTTGTAGAGGCGGCCTCTACAAATGCACTGCCTTGAGGAACGGCAAGCTCGGTCCCTTTCTGCTGGCTTCCGCACTGCCGCGTGCTGCCGAGCAACCAAGGGAACCGGACCGATCATGGCCAAGAGCAAATTTTTCCGCGTCTTCGTTGAAGGCTTCACCGTCAGCGACGGTCGCAAGATCGAGGCCTCCTGGATCGATGACATCGTCGCCACCTTCAACACCGCCAACTATACGCCGCGTATCAACGTCGAGCACATCAAGGGCTACAGCCCCGAGCCGCCGTTCAACGGCTATGGCGACGTCGTCGCGGTGAAGGCGCAGACCGACGAATTCACGATCGACGGCAAGACTGAGCGCCGCAAGGCCCTCTATGTCCAGGTCGAACCCAACGACCAGCTGATCGCCATGCGCGCCAAGGGCCAGAAGCCCTTCCCCTCGGTGGAAATCTCGCCCGATTTCGCCGGCACCGGCAAGATCGGCCTGACCGGCCTTGGTCTGACCGACAATCCCGCCTCGCTGGGCGTGGAAGCGTTCAATTTCGCTGCGCTCAAGCCGATGTTCGATGCGCGCAAGTCCGCGCCGGGCAACCTGTTCTCCGAGGCTTTCGAAGCGGTAGAGATCGAACTGGAAGATGCGCCGGCTCCCGATGGCCAGGGTATCGGCGCTGCGATCATGGCGGGTTTCAATGCCGTCGCAGCGAAGCTGACCGGCGGCGACGGCAAGCCCAAGCAGCCGGAATCGCAGGAAACGCCCAAGCCGGCCAACGACAATGTCGACTTCAGCCAGTTCGCCACCATCATCGGTGAGCAGATCGCGGCGGCGGTAAAGCCTGCAAACGACGCGGTTGTCGCTCTCAAGGCCGACTTCGCCACGCTGAAGGCGAAACTCGAAACGACCGAGCAGCCCAGCACCTTCAAGCGCGCGCCTGCGACTGGCGGCGGCGCGGCCATCGTCACGGACTGCTGAGCCACCCCCGCACCGCACGCCCCCCGCACACCAGGAGCCTTAAATGCGTAGAGAAACCCGCGTCGCCTTCGCCGCCTATGTCAGCCAGATCGCGCTGCTGAACAGCGTCGAGGCGGCAGAAGTCACCAGCACCAAATTCACCGTCGCACCATCGGTGGAGCAGAAGCTGGAAGAGAAGATCCAGGAGTCGAGCGACTTCCTGAATTCGATCAGCGTCGTCATGGTGCCCAACCAGGTCGGCCAGAAGGTTGGCGTCGGTGCCACGCGCCCGATCGCAAGCCGCACCAACACCGCCGGCGGCAACCGCCGCACGCCCACCGATCCGACCGACACGTCGAACGACGGCGGCTATCACTGCCGTCAGACCAACTATGACACCGCCATCCCCTATGCAAAGCTGGATGCCTGGCGTCACAAGCCGGAATTCCAGACGCTGCTGCGCGACGTTATCCTGAAGCAGCAGGGCCGCGATCGCATCATGATCGGCTTCAACGGCACCTCGGCCGCCGCCGCGACCGATCGCGTCGCCAATCCGCTGCTGCAGGACGTCAACGAGGGCTGGCTGCACAAGATCCGCACCAACGCCCCCGACCGCGTGCTGGACGATGGCGCCCTCACCACGAACCCGACCAAGGCGATCTATGTCGCTGCCGGCGTCGAAGTGGTCGACGGCGATGCCACCAACGTCGCTACCGCCGATGCGGACTATGCCAATCTTGATGCGCTGGCGTTCGACACCCTCGACCTGCTCGATCCCTGGCACCGCAGCGATACCGATCTGGTGGTCATCGTGGGCTGGGCGCTGGTCAAGGACAAGTATCTGAACCTGCTGCAGGGCGCAGGCGCGACCGCGACCGAGAATGAGGCCGCGCATCGCATCCTGACGCTGCCCAAGCAGCTGGCCGGCAAGCGCGCCATCATCGTGCCCTTCTTCCCCGAAGACGCGCTTATGATCACCAGCCTCGATAATCTGGCGATCTATGTCCAGGAGGAAACCCGCCGCCGCCAGGTGAAGGACGAGCCGGCTCTCGACCAGATCGAGAACTATGAATCGGTCAACGAGGATTTCGTTGTCGAGGATTACGGCCGCGCCGCCCTCGTTGAAAACATCGTCATGGGCAAGAAGCCGGCCTGATAGCCGGCTCCTCCCCGCCATCCCTCCACCTGACAGGACACGCGCATGAGCCTCGCACGCCGTCACCGTGAACGCATCCTTGCTGCCCAGACCGTCAGCGCAGCAGCTGCACCTGCAGGTGGAGCGGCTGTCGCCCCCGCTGCCGAAACTCTCCCGGCATCGGGGGCGGCGAACGCCTCCCCGGCGGACATCGCCGCTCGCCAAGTCGGCCTTCGCATGACGCACGATCTTCGCCAGCTGAAGGAAATCCGCTCGATCGACATGAAGATCGCCGCCAAGCGCAAGATGCTGCCGGAATATAAGTCATGGGTGCTGGGCATCCTGGCGGCCGACAACGGCGTCGGCGCTGGCCTCGCCGCCGAAGTCGTGCCGACCTGCATGGTGTGGCTGATCGACACCGGCGCTTTCGACGATGCGCTGATCCTGGCCGAGTTCGTGCTGCGGCATAAGGTCGCCATGCCGTCGCGCTACGAACGCGACGCAGCGACCATCGTCGTCGAAGAAGTCGCCGATGCGGCGATCAAGGCGCAAAACACCAATGAGAGTTTCTCGCTCGACACGTTGCGCCAGGTCGCAGACCTGACCGAGCATTGCGACATCCACGATCCGGTGCGCGCCAAGCTGTTCAAGGCGATCGGCACCGAACTGCTCGACCGAGGCGCAGACGCGGCCCCCGAAGACGCCAAGCCGATGCTGGAGCAGGCGCTGGCGAGCCTGACCGAGGCGCAGCGGCTCAACGACCGCGCCGGCGTCAAAGACAAGATCAAGCGGGTGAACAAGCTGCTGGCAGCGATCGCCGCTGCTGCGCCCGCATCGCAACAGGGCGGTGACAGCGCCGCCTGACAAGCTCGCCCCCGGCGCTCAGGGGCGGATCGCGCGATGCGGGAGGCCTTCGGGCCGCAGGGCCGCATCTGACCCGATCCCCACCCCTGTAAGCCGGTGGGCCAAATAGGAGGCATTATGAGCATCGCGTTCATCATCTGGTTGATTTTCAAGACACTGCTGCTGGCATGCGCAATTTTGCTCATCACGCCTATCGCAATCGCTGCCGCGATCGGCGGCTATATGCTGTTCGAGGAAGATCGAAGCCCGCAGCCGGCGACAGTCTGCGTCTGGACCTGGTCGCGGGTCCGATGGTCCGGCCTCATCCTCTGGGCAAAGGCGCTGTCGCTCCTGCTGCTGATCGTCCTGATCATGAGTGAACTGGCGCGAATCCTGATCCTATGACCTTCGTCGCCCGCCCTCCCGCGTCGGAGATCGAGCAGCCGCCGGCAGAGGAAACGACCGTCATCAACGACGGCTTCTTCCCTGACATCGAGCCGGCGGCGGTGCGCGAGGCTGCGAGGATCCCGACCAGCATTACGCCCGCCCGCCTTCGCGCCGCCATTCTCGGTGCGATGATGACGGCGGAAATCGACCTGCGCGAATTCGCTGCGGCATCGATCGCCGCCGGCCACGACGAACTGGCGGCGGTGCCAGCGCCCGAGCTGGACGGCAAGAGCGTGCAGCTGATCCGCTACGGCCGAGCCATCGCGCTCTATGCGAAGGCCGAATTGATCGAGCGGCACCGCGATTTCGACACGACAGCATCCGGCGGCAACCAGGCCGACGAACTATCCCCGTCGATCGATGAACTTCGCCGCGATGCCATCCACGCAATCCGTGACATTCTCGGCAAGTCGCGCACCGGCGTCTGGCTCATCTGATGGCCGAGGAGCGCCGCCTGGTCGCCCGATCCGGTGACAAGCTGGACCTGATGCTCTGGCGTGATGCCGGGCTTGGCCCAAGCGAACTGACGCGCGTTCTCGACGCCAATCCCGGCCTTGCCGACCTTGGCCCAATCCTTCCGCTCGGCACCATCGTCACTGTGCCTGCCACCGCCGATGCGAACGCCACCCGCGTCCGCCCCCTCATCCAGCTTTGGGATTGATCCATGGACCTGCGCCATCTTCTCGAATCCGCCGCCGAATTGATCGGTTCGCTCACCCCGTCTTTGATCGGCTCGGCCGTCGCGCAGGCATGGAAGCCCGCGCTGCCCTTCCGCCAGCGGTTCCTGCAATGGGTCGTGGGATCGACCGTCAGCTACTACGCCACGCTGGCCGTGATCGCCCTGACGGGCTGGGGCGGCTTCGTCGCTCAGTCCATCGCCTTCGGCATCGCTCTGATCGCGGTGGATGCCACGCCCCGGCTTGCGCGCGAAATCACCGACAAGCTGACCAGCGTGCCGGGCCGTCTCATCGACCGCTTCCTGCCCAAGAAGGACTGATCCATGCAGCTGTCGCCCAATTTCAGCCTGGCCGAATTCGCCGCGTCCGCGACCGCGAAGGCGCAGGGAATCGCGAACACTCCCGGCCTGCGCCAGATCGCGGCGATGCAGCTGCTCTGCGCCAAGGTGCTAGAGCCGCTGCGCGCCCACTTCGGCAGGCCCATTCGGATCACGTCGGGCTTCCGCTCGGTCAAGCTTTGCCTCGCCGTCGGCTCTTCCTCGACGAGCCAGCACGCCCAGGGCGAAGCGGCAGATCTCGAAGTCCCCGGCATCGACAATGTGACGGTGGCCACCTTTATTCGCGATCGCCTGCCCTTCGACCAGCTGATCCTTGAGAACTACACGCGCGGCCAGCCCAACAGTGGCTGGATCCATGTCAGCTATCGGGAAGGCCGCTTGCGCCATGACGTGCTGACCTATGCGCGCCGGTCCTATTTCAAGGGGCTGCTGGCATGATCGGGAAATCGCACCTCGCCATGGCGGCTGCGCTCGCCGCATGCACGGCAGGAATCGGCGGCTTCTTCTACGGAACCAGCGTCGGCGTCGCAAAGGAGCAGGCCGCGCAGAAGCGCGCCGACGATGCCCGGGAGGCCGAGCGCAAGAAGCTGCAGGGCAAGCTGGACGCCTCGTCCGAGGCCGCCCAGGTCAAGGAATATGCCCGGCAGGGCAGTGTCAGGGAAATTTACCATGAAAGCCAGAAGGTCATTGAGCGTCCGATTTATCGCAGCGTCTGCGTCGATGCTGATGGCGTCGGCCTGCTCGACCGCGCAGCTGCCACGGCCAACAGCGAAGATCTCTGGGGCATTGCTGGCGACACCCGCCCCATTGCCCCGGGTGCAGCGGACTGAAACCGGCGAGATGACCGGCGCGCAATGTCATGGGAGCCTGACCAACATCTATGACGTTGCGGGCCAGATCCGCGCCACCCTGATCGAATTGCAGGCGCAGGCCCGCATGGCGAACGCACAGGCGGATTGACGATGCGCAAGGCCGACAGCCTGCGGCGGTGGCTCACCGCCTTCATTCCCGACCTGAAGACGCATCCCGATCGCCTGCAGATCTATGTCGAGGCGGGGTCGATCAACACCCGGCGATCGGCGACGCCGTCATTCGCCTATGGCTATACGTTGAAGGTGCTGGTGACGGATTTCGCCGGCGATGCCGACCGGATCATGGTTCCGGTGCTGGCATGGATCGAAAAGGAACAGCCGCAGCTGCTGCGCCGTACCGATGGCCAGCCCTTCAGCTTCGAAGCCGATCTGCTCGACGGTGACACGTCTGATATCGAGATCTCGATCGACCTTACCGAAACCGTACTGGTCCTACCCCGCGCCGATGGCAGCGGCTATGATGTCGAACATCCGCCAGAGCCGGATTTTGCGAATGCTTTCGCCGGCGTCGATACGTCCTTCCTGCAGGGCTTCGGCAATACCGAACTGCTCGTGGACAGCGATGCGCCAGGCGCGGTGCTGACGCCCGCCATCCCGCCTGCGGCATGACGGACGAACTCGCCGAGGTGGAGCGCATCGCCGGCGCGCTGCTGCGCAGCCTGTCATCGGGTGAGCGCCGGGCCCTGATGCGGCGCATGGGCCGCTCGCTCGCCGAAAGCCAGCGCAGCCGCATCGCGGCCCAGCGACAGCCTGACGGCTCGGCTTTCGCGCCCCGCAAGGATAAGGCTCCGCCGGTGTCTGGTCGCGGCGCGGCGTGCTTTCTCTATCCATCTGGTGGGGGCGGCGAGCCACGCCGGGTCATCATGAAGAGCTTCAGCTGGGGCAGTGGCCGCATGATGACCGGCTTCGATATCGAGGCTGGCGGCATCCGTTCCTTCGAGTTCGACAAGATCGTCAAATGGCTGCCTGTGCCCGAAGAGCATCGCAACGCCGGCGGCGGCCGACTGCGCCGACGTGGCGAGCTGCGCCGGCGCGCCATGTTCCGCCGCCTGGCAAGCGCGCGATTCCTTCGCGCTGGCGCTGACGATCAGGGCTTCTGGGTCGGCTTCTCCGGAAAGGTCTCGCAGATCGCTGGCGTCCACCAGTTCGGTCTGCGCGACAAGCCATCGATCAAGGCGAAGGCGGTGCCCTATCCCCGCCGCGAACTGCTCGGTGCGACAGCGGCTGACCGCGAGCAGCTGCTCGACATGCTCTACACGCACATCGCCGCAAGCGCATGATCTACCTCCATTTGTAGAGGCGGCCTCTACAAATGCAGATGATGGCGCGGCGCTAGGGCCTGCCCCGACATGGCTCCCATGGCCGATGCAACCTTCACCGCTGTGGATCTGTCGCGCCTGCCCGCGCCCGCGATAATCGAAGCTCTGGATTTCGAAACGATCCAGGCTGACGCGGTCGCGCGCATGCAGGAGCTCATGCCAGACTTCGTCCCGCGCGACAGCGATCCGGCGACAAAGATCCTGCAGGTGGTTTCCTACATCGTCCAGTTGGTGCGCCAGCGCGTGAATGACGCGGCACGGGCGGTCATGCCCGCCTATGCCACCGGCGCTGACCTGGACAATATCGCCGCCTTGTTCGGCATCACCCGCTTCACGCTCGTGCCGGCTGACGAAGTGCTGGGGATTCCGGCCGTCATGGAGAGTGACGCGGATTTCCGCCGCCGCATGGTGCTGGCTCCCGAAGGCTATTCCGTCGCCGGGCCAGAAGGGGCCTATGTCTTCCACGCGCTGTCGGCAGATGAGGACGTGCTGGATGCCAGCGCGATCAGCCCCGCGCCAGGTGAAGTGCTCGTCTCGGTGCTTTCGCGCACAGGATCGGGTGAAGCCTCGCCCGAACTGCTCGCGGCGGTCGATGCATTTGTGTCAGACGAGACGCGCCGCCCGCTGACCGATTTCGTTACGGTGCAGTCCGCCGAGATCATCGAATATGCTGTCGACGCTACGCTCACCACATTCAGCGGCCCTGACGGTAGCGTTGTACTGGCGACCGCGCAGGCGAGCCTTGCCGCCTATGTCGCGTCGAGCCACCGGCTTGGCCGCGATATCACTCGATCGGGCTTGTTCGCCGCGCTCCACGTGGAGGGCGTGCAAAATGTCGTCCTGACCTCTCCCGCTGCAGACATCATCGTCTCGCGCGTCCAGGCACCGCACTGTACCGGGATCGCCGTCAACTACGCAGGCACGGGCGAATGACCTATTCATCCCTGCTGCCGCCCGCATCCACCGACCTTGAGAGGGCGCTCGAACAGGTCGCGGCTCGACTGCTCGATATTGCGGTGCTGGTGCGGGACGTCTGGTCGCCATCGAACTGTCCGATTGCCTTGCTGCCGTGGCTGGCTTGGGGCCTTTCGCTCGACAATTGGTCCAGCGACTGGCCGGAAGGGGTCAAGCGCGAGCGCGTCCGCAAGGCGATTATCATCGCACGTCAGAAGGGCACCGCCGCGTCCGTGCGCGCCGTGGTCCAGAGTTTCGGCGGATCGGTAGCGATCCGCGAATGGTGGCAGCAGGAGCCGAAGGGCGACCCCCACACCTTCGACCTTGTGCTGAACCTCGATCAGAATGGCGCGCCTGCGTCGGCCGCCTTTGTGGACCAGGTCATTGCCGAAGTCAGGCGCGCCAAGCCGGTGCGCAGTCATTTCACCTTCACCCAGGGCATCACCGCAGAGGCCGACATCGGCCTGATCGCGGCGGTCCGCCCGATCATCTACGCCCGCCTGTCCTGCACGGCACCGGCGGCCTGACGGAGGAATCATGCCCCTTACTCTCCTCGTCACCAACGCAGGCCGCGCCGCGCTCGTGAACGCCGCGAACACCGGAACAGCCCCCGTGACGATCGCGCAGGTCGGTTTGACCGCCACTGCGCTTGTGCCTGCCCCTGAGGCGGTCGCGCTGCCGGGCGAGTTCAAGCGGCTCGCCACCATATCGGGCGACGTCGTGGCCGACGACACCATTCATCTCATCATCCGCGATGAAAGCAGCGACGTTTTTACCGTCCGCAGCCTCGCGCTCTATCTCGGCGACGGGACGCTCTTCGGCATCTACGGGCAGGCTGACATTCTGATCGAGAAGTCGGCCCAGGCCATGATGCTGCTGGCGATCGATGTGCAGTTCGCCGATGTTGATGCCGACACGCTGGCCTTCGGGGATACCAACTTCCTCAATCCTCCGGCCACCACGAGCGTGCAGGGCGTTGTCGAACTGGCGACAGAGGCTGAAGCGGAAACGGGCACGGATGCCGTGCGAGCCGTCACGCCCAAGGGCCTCAAGACCGCTGTTACCAGCTGGCTGAACGCCCGATTTGGGGAAGGTGCGCCTTCGGCTTTCGTAAAGAGCCTGCTCACGGTCGCCAGTGTGGGTGCGATGCGTCTTGCGCTGGAACTGAAGAGCGCCGCTCTCAAGGACGAAGGCGCGGGCAACGGTCTCGACGCCGATCTGCTCGACGGTCAGCACGGCAGCTATTACGCCAACGTCCCCGCCCGCCTTGGCTATACGCCGTGGGGCCCGTCGAACGACGGGGCTGGGTCGGGTCTGGACGCGGATCTGCTCGACGGTCAGGACAGCGCCTATTTCACCAACATTGCGGCACGCCTGGGTTTCACGCCGGTGCGTCAGGGTGGCGGCACCGGGCAGCTGACCAATGTCGTCTATATCGGTTGGTCCGGATCCCGCGTAAAAGTGCAGGTGGATGCCTCGGACATGGGCAACCTCGTGTTCGACGGCAACATTGCGGATGTCTGGCGCTCGTCCAACGATGGCGCCGGATCCGGGTTGGACGCGGACCTGCTCGACGGGCAGCAGGGCAGCTATTACACCAACATCACGGCCCGTCTTGGCTACACCCCTGCGAACAAGGCTGGCGACACGTTTACGGGTCGCGTGTATTTGGACGCGCAAGCGTCAGGAGCCTCGGGCGTCGCCAACGCCTCGGGCGGCCTTGGCGAAGCCGAGGTAAAAGGGAACGGCACCGGCGCAGCCATGCTGGCATTTCACCGGCCCGGCGCGTTCGCCGCCTATTTCGGGATCGATACTGACAACAAATGGAAGGTCGGCGGTTGGTCCATGGGTGCCGCGGCCTATCCGATTTGGCACAGCGGCAACGATGGGGCGGGGTCCGGCTTGGATGCCGATCTGCTCGATGGGCAGGACAGCAGCTACTATACGAATATCGCTGCACGGCTCGGCTATACGCCGTGGCACGCGGGTAATGATGGCTCTGGTTCAGGGCTCGATGCCGACCTTGTCGATGGCTGGCATCGCGATAGCATCCGCGACTGGAACAACCTGCTGAACAAGCCCTTCAATTGGTCGGGGCAGGCGGGCCAGCCCAGCTGGCTTTGGGGCAGCAATGACGGCAACAATTACTATGTCTGGAATCCGTCCAACTTCAACGTGAACTACGCCAACTCGGCGGGCTGGGCGAACTCCGCGGGCTATGCGGATTCCGCTGGCAAGCTGTCCACCGCTTCAGGCTCCGCGCCGTCCTATTC
Source organism: Sphingobium tyrosinilyticum (assembly GCF_042654265.1). Lineage (NCBI taxonomy): Bacteria > Pseudomonadati > Pseudomonadota > Alphaproteobacteria > Sphingomonadales > Sphingobiaceae > Sphingobium > Sphingobium tyrosinilyticum. Next base: position 28,530 of record NZ_JBHSFZ010000008.1, read on the forward strand.
GGCGCGTGCCTGGGTGAACTTCAACGGCGTCGGCGCGGTGTCCATCAGGGGCGCGGGCAATGTCTCCAGCATCACTGACAACGGCGTCGGCAACTATTCGGTGAATTTCAGCACCGCCATGCCTGACGGCAATTATGCGGCTGTCGGCATCGTATCGGCTTATTCCACCCGCTGGGACGCGCATCTGGTCGTGCCCGCGAATTCGGGCGTGCTGCCGACCACCTACTGCCAAGTGCTGACATCCTATGGCGGCTTCGATTCCGTCGACCTCTCCTACGTCTCTCTCGTCATCCACAGGTAACATCATGCCCAAGGTTATCATCTATCCCGACACCGATGAAAGCGGCGCTCCCACCGGCGGCGTCCGGGTCGTTCACCCCGTAGGCGGTTGCGGCCTCACGATCGAGGATATCGCCCGCAAGGACGTGCCTCAGGGTGCGTCATTCAAGATCATAGACGCTGCCGAGCTACCAGCCGACCGCACCTTCCGTGCGGCCTGGGAGGCGGATTTCTCCGCACCCGATGGGTTCGGCGACCCCGATGGTTGGTGGGCCGAGCAGGCGGAGAGGGAGGCCGCTGAGCAAGCGAGCCGTGAAGCTGCACTGGCCTCCATTCAGGGGGAGCAACCGGAATGATCACCATCAACCTCGAAAAGGCCAAGGCCGTCGCTCATGATCGCCGCCGGTTCGCGAGATCTGTGGAACTCGCCCCGCTGGACGACGTCATTGCAAAACAGATCCCCGGCAATGATGCGGTCGAAGCCGAGGCCCAGCGCCAAGCGATCCGTGATCGACATGCCCAATTGCAGGCTGACATTGAGGCCGCCGCCAACCCGTACCAGCTCAAGCCCATTATGGATGACCTCGACGTCATCATCGGCGTCGAGGGCGCCTGACATCAACGGAGAAAATCATGCAGATCACTATCGGAAAATTCGACCGCAGCAGCAGCAGCGTGCCGGTTACGTTCGAGCATAAGGGCGTTCGCCACGAGCGAGCGGTCAACGCCTGTCTGACCGACAGGGGGCGCTATGATGAGGAAGCGACGGCGGCGCGCGTGGATGATGTAGCCGCTGGCGTGGCCCACAAGATTGAACTCGGCGTCATCACAAATCCGCCCGAGCCGGAAGAAGCGCCTGAAGCCTGATTTGCCGCCCTCCACCGGAGGGGGCAAAAGGATGTCCCCACATCCTCATAGCCGCGAGCCTGCACTCGCACTCTCAGGGCGGCGCGCCCGCCCAATTTGAGTTCCCTCCGTGGCATGCCGCGAAGGGACATCGTGCAGGATTTCCTACATGTCTACCCCTTTTGTTCTCGTCCGCCCCGTTTCGCCCGTCGCTGGTTACATCGGCGGAAAACGCAATCTTTCCCGACGGATCTGCGCGATCATCGACGCTACGCCGCACAGCAGCTATGCCGAGCCTTTCGTGGGGATGGGCGGCATCTTTCTGCGACGCTCCCGCCGCCCGCGCGCCGAGGCGATCAATGACATTTCCGGCGATGTGGTGACGCTGTTCCGCTGCCTTGCGGAGCATTATCCCTATCTGATCGACATGCTGCGATTCCGCGTGGCGAGCCGCGCCGAGTTCGAGCGGCTGCTGGGGCAGGATCCTGAACACCTGACCGATCTGCAGCGCGCCGTCCGCTTCCTTTACGTGCAGCGCTTAGCCTTCGGCGGCAAAGTGTCTGGCCGTAACTTCGGCGTGTATGCCGCCGCGCCCGCCCGATTTGACGTTAGCAAGATCGAACCGATGCTGGCCGACGTTCATGATCGCCTGCAATCCGTGGTCATCGAACGTCTGCCCTATGGCGAGTTCATCCGCCGCTATGACCGGGATGGGGCGCTCTTCTATCTCGACCCGCCGTATTGGGCCTGCGAGCGCGACTATGGAGCGAACGTTTTCAGCCGCGCAGACTTCGCCGCCCTGGCCGACCAGCTGGCCGGGATCAAGGGGCGGTTTCTCATGTCCCTCAACGACAATGAAGGCGTGCGCGAAACCTTCTCCCGCTTCACCATTGGGGCGATCGACACCACCTACATCGTCGGGAGCAAGCCGATCAAAGCGGGTGAAGTGCTGATCAGCAATTTCCCGCTGCCCGCGAACGATGCCTGAGCGGCAATCTCCTGCATTTGTAGAGGCGGCCTCTACAAATGCAGGGCCGCGCAAGGGCTTAAGCCCCGCGCCATGGTCCGCGCATGGCACAGGATAGCGAACAGCAGATCGGTGAGGCGATCCAATATGGCGTTATCGCGTCCGTCGATCATGCCAATGCAACCTGCACGGTCGAACTTGGCGAACTTACCACAGGGGAACTGCCCTGGGTCGCCCAGCGCGCCGGCGGCTCGCGCTACTGGTCGCCGCCCAGCGTGGGGGAGCAGTGCATTGTCCTATGTCCCGAAGGGGATGTGGAGAACGGCCTGGTCGTACTCGGCCTCTATTCCGATGCCAATCCGCCTCCGTCCAATGATCCTGACGTCATTCACCTCGAACTGCCCGACGGCGCGGTCATCAGCTACAATCATGCGAGCCACGCGCTTGCAGTGCTTCTGCCGGAAGGTGGAACGGCTACGATCGATGCGCCTGGCGGCGTCACCATCAATGGCGATGTCACTATCAACGGATCCGTCACCGCATCGGATGATGTGACAGGCGGCGGCATCAGCCTCATGAGCCACAAGCATGGCGGTGTGCAGGCTGGCAGTGCCCAGACGGGGGCTCCCGCCTGATGGCCGGCATGTCCCGCCTCAGCGGCGCACCGCTCGACGGTTTTGAGCATATCAAGCAGTCGGTCGCCGATATCCTCGGCACGCCCCTCGGCACCCGTGTCGGCCGCCGCGACTATGGCTCGCTGCTGCCCGACCTGATCGATCAGCCCATGACGCCGGCAAACATCCTGCGCGTCTACGCAGCTACTGCTGTTGCCATTTCGCGATTTGAAGATCGTATTCGCCTTCGCCGCATCAGCCTTTCCGCCGGCGAACGGGCCGGATCAGCGATCATCACGCTCGATGCGGAGCGGACCGACACTGCCGCTGCGAACGCCCGCACCCGCCTCGTCCTGCCCCTCAGTTTGTAGCCCAAGGAGTCAGTCATGCCCTTCAAACATGGTATTACCCTCACCGAGATCAGCGAGGGCGCCCGCACGCTGACCGCCGTGTCCACCTCGATCATCGGGCTCGTCGCCACCGCGTCCGATGCTGATGCCGACACCTTCCCTCTCGATCGCCCTGTGCTGATCACCGATGTTGAAACCGCGATCGGCGACGCGGGCATTCAGGGTACTCTGGCAAAATCCCTGCGCGCCATCGCTGATCAAACCCGCCCGGTTGTTGTGGTGGTCCGAGTCGAGGACGGCGCTGATGCTGCTGAAACGGCAAGCAATGTCATCGGCACCACTGATGCGGACGGGCAGAAGACCGGCATGCAGGCGCTGCTGGCGGCGCAGGCGCAGCTGGGCGTCAAGCCGAAGATCATCGGCACTCCCGGCCTTGAAACGCAGGCGGTTACCGCCGCCCTCGTCGTCGTGGCGCAGAAGCTGCGCGGCTTCGCTTATGCGCGCGCCATCGGCGAAACGGTCGCCGCCGCCATTCTCTATCGCGCCAACTTCAGCGCACGCGAACTGATGTTGCTGATGCCCGACTTCCTCGCCTGGGACACGGGCAGCAGCGCTAACGTCACCAGCTTCGCCGCCGCGCGAGCTATGGGCCTGCGCGCCTTGATCGACACTCAGGCCGGCCCGCACAAGACGCTGTCGAACGTTCCGGTGCAGGGCGTGGTGGGCCTCACCAAAGATATTCATTGGGACATTGAGGATGCGTCCAGCGAAGCCGGGCTGCTCAACGCCAAGGAGGTGACCGCCCTTGTCCGTACCGACACGGGCTATCGTTTCTGGGGCAACCGCACCACGGCAGAGGCGGAAAGTCTGTTCGCCTTTGAAAGCACGGTGCGCGTCGCGCAGCTGCTCGCCGACACCATCGTGAAGGGCATGATGTGGGCGATCGACAAGCCGCTGAACCCGTCGCTCGCCAAGGATATCATTGAAACGATCAATGGCTTTGGCCGGCAGCTGAAGGCGCAGGGGATCGTCCTGGGCTTCAACTGTTGGTTCGATGAAGCGAACAACAGCACGGCCAGCCTGAAGGCCGGCAAGCTGCGCGTTGACTATGACTACACCGTCCCGCCGCCGCTGGAAGATCTCGGCTTCAACCAGCGCATCACGGACAGCTACTTCGCGGACTTCGCGAGCCAGCTGGCCGAGACCGTCTGACGGTCCGCCCCATCTTTCCTCACGCATAGGAGCCCGCAATGGGACTGCCCCGCACCCTCAAGAACATGATCCTGTTTAACGAAGGCCAAGCCTATCTGGGCGAGGTTAACAGCGTCTCCCTGCCCACCCTCACGCGCAAGATGGAAGAATGGCGCGGAGGCGGCATGGGCGGCACTATCAGCCTCGACATGGGCATGGAGGCAATGGAAGTGTCGTTCACCGCTGGCGGCCCTCTGCGCGACGTTCTGCGCCAGTGGGGCACGCCTACCGTGGACGGCGTCTATCTGCGCTTCTCGGGTGCCTATCAGAAGGACGACAGCGCAGCGGTCGATAATGTCGAAGTCATCGTGCGCGGCCGCCATTCGGAAATCGAGATGGGCGACCAGGAGGTCGGCGAGCCCGGCGAGTTCACCGCCACCGTGGCGCTCGCCTACTACAAGCTTGTCTGGAATGGCCGTACCGAGATCGAGATTGATCCGGTCAACCTGATCGAGATCGTCGGCGGTATCGACCGCAGCGCCGAAGTGCGCGCCGCCCTCGGCATCTTCTGACCTGGTTGGCCCGGCACGCGCCGGGCCGCCTTCCCCTGACCTTCGGAGAGTATCATCATGAGCGAAGCAACCGCGCCCGAATTCCGCACCGTTTCCCTGGACGCGCCGATCCACCGTGGCGAAACCACCATCGATAGCGTCCAGCTGCGCAAGCCCCGCTCGGGCGAACTGCGCGGCCTGTCCCTGGTCGATCTGGGGCAGCTGAAGGTCGATGCCCTGACCAAGCTGCTGCCCCGTATCTCCATGCCGACGATCACCGAAGCGGAAGTCGCCAACATGGAGCCGGCGGACCTGCTCGCCTGCGGTGCGGAGATTGGCGGTTTTTTGCTGCAGAGGTCGCAGCGTGCGGCTGTCCTCGATCAGTAGACGACGCGATGGCGGACGTGGCGATCATCTTCCACTGGTCGCCCGCCATCATGGACGGGATGCACCTGTCCGAACTGATGGGCTGGCGCGAACAGGCGGCCCGTCGATCCAAGCCCCCTGAAAAGCCCGGGAAGCAATAATGGCGGATAAGAACCTTCGGCTGCAGATCATCCTGGAAGCGCTGGACAAGGTGACAGCGCCGCTCAAGTCCATCACCGGCGCGTCGTCGGCCGCGCGCCGGGATCTGGCGAAGACGCAGGAGGAACTGAAATCGCTCGATGCGCTGCAGAAGCAGGTCGGGCGATACAAGTCAGCAGAATCGCGCTTCGCCGATGACACGCGCCAGTACCAGGAGCAGCAGGCGAAGCTCGCCCAGCTGCGCACCCAGCTGGAGGCGACCGAAAAGCCCACGAAGAAGCTGCGCACCGAATTTGAACGGGCGGAAAAGCAATCTGCCCAGCTGGCGGCGCGTCTGGACCAGGGCGGCGCGGAACTGCAGCAGCTGTCGGCCAAGCTGTCGGCCGCCGGCGTGAACGTCATGGACCTCGCCGGTCATGAGGATCGGCTTGCGCAGCGCACCGGCGAGGCGAACCGCGCCCTCAAGCAACAGACGGCGCAGCTGGAGAAGGTCAACCAGGCCAACCGGAATTCGCAAAAGCTGAACGATGTCAGCCAGAAGGCGACGGGCATGGGCCTCGGCATGGTCGCCGCCGGCGTTGCTGCCGGCGCGCCGGTGATTGGCGCGGTCAAGCAGGCGATGACGCTGGAAAGCGCCATGGCGGACGTGCGCAAGGTGACGAACATGACGTCGCCGGCGATCGATCAGATGTCCACGGACTTCATGGACATGAGCGAGCGCATCCCGATGGCCGCCAATGAACTGGCCGCCATCGCCGCTGCCGCCGGCGCTGCCGGCGTCGGCATGGACAAGATGGGCCGGCCCATGGCTGACCAGCGCCAGCAGCTGCTGCAGTTCACGAATGATGCCGCCGAGATGGGCGTGGCGTTCGATATGACGGCCGATGTGGCGGGCGAGACCATGGCGAAATGGCGCACCGCCTTCGAACTGCCGCAGGCGGGCGTGGTGGCGCTCGGCGACCGCGTCAACGCGCTCACCAACACCTTCGGCGGCAAGGCGGCGAACGTCACCGACATTATCACCCGCATCGGGCCGCTGGGGAAGGTCGCGGGCCTCGCCGCGCCGCAGATCGCCGCGCTGGGCTCGACGCTCGATTCCATCGGCCTGCCGAGCGAGGTGGCGGCCACCGGCATCAAGAATACCATGCTCGCGCTCACCAAGGGCGAGGCGGCCACCAAGGGGCAGCAGGGCGCATTCAAGGCGCTGGGGCTGGAAGCGACTGACGTCGCCAAGCGGATGCAGAAGGACGCCGCCGGCGCGATCGTGGACGTCATGGAGCGGATCGGCAAGTTAGATGCGGACAAGCAATCCGGGATCCTGACTCAACTGTTCGGATCGGAGAGCGTCGCCGCGATCGCGCCGATGCTTACCAACCTCGACGGGCTGAAGGCGCGGCTCGCCCTGGTCGGTGACCAGGCCGCCGTCGCAGGATCCATGCACGCCGAGTTCCTGAACCGCGTTGCGACCACCGAAGGAGCGACAGGACTCGCCGGCAACGCGCTATCCAACCTCAATATCACCATGGGCAAAGCGCTGCTGCCGACTGTCGTGGCGGTGGCGGAAAAGGTGCGGGCGGCGGCCAGCGTCATGCGCGGATGGGCTGATGCAAACCCGGTCCTTGCCAAGGGCATCATGATCTTCCTGGGCGCTGGCGCTGCGCTGCTGATCTTGTTGGGTGGCCTCGCTCTTGCCTTCGCTGCGCTCACCGCCGCCGCCGCGCCTCTGGGCATTGCCTTGGGGCCGCTGCTGCTGATCGTGGCCGCTATCGCTGCCGTCGCCGCTGCAGCCTATCTGATCTATGAGAATTGGGGCGCGATCTCAGCATGGTTCGGCGGCCTTTGGGAGAGCATCAAAGGCATGGTCAGTGGAGCCATAGACTTCCTGATCAACGCCTTCTTCACCTTCCATCCGCTCGGGCTGCTCATCCGCGCCTTCATGCCTGCGCTCGCCTATCTGCGATCGCTGAACTTCACCGAGATCGGCCGCAACCTGATACAGGGGTTGATCAATGGTGTGACGGGCATGCTTGGCGCGCTGAAATCCACCATCGTCGGGGCGGCCAGTTCCGTTGCGAACTGGTTCAAGGCGAAGCTGGGCATCCATTCTCCGTCCCGCGTCTTCGCTGGGCTGGGCGGATTTGTGATGGCAGGTCTGGATCAGGGTCTCGCCAGCAACGCAAGCGGGCCTCTCGACCGAATCGCCGAACTCTCGGAACGGATGACCAAGGGCTTTTCATCCAGCCCTCTGATTCCCCGCATCAGCGACCTGTCAGGGCAAATGACGCGGGCATTGAGCGTGGGTGCGGTCGGCAGCGCCATTGCCGCCGCACCGGTGGCGGCGCAGGGCACAGCCCCCAGCGCAGCACCGCAACCGCCGGTGCAGGCCAGCTACACGATCAACATCACCGCCGGCGCTGCGTCGGCGCAGGATATTGCCGACCAGGTCCGCAAAGCCATCGAGCAGATCGAGCGCGAGCGGCGCGGCCGTTCGTTCGGCGATGATTAAAGGGGATCAGTCATGCACCTGATGGCTTTGGGCATGTTCCTGTTCGAACTCGGCACGCTCGCCTATGACGAACTACAGCGGAAAACGGACTGGCGGCATGCCCGATCGGCGCGCATTGGCGCCCGTGACGCCACGCAGTTCGTCGGCGTCGGCGATGAGACGATCAGCCTGTCGGGCTCAACCTATGCCGAGATTGCCGATGGGCGCGTGTCTCTGGATGACCTGCGCGCAATGGCCGACGATGGCGAGGCGCTGCCGCTGGTAGATGGGCGCGGGACGGTTTACGGCACCTTCGTCATCACCTCGATCGATGAGCGCCATGCGTTCCTGATGGCTGACGGCCGAGCGCGCCGGATCGACTTCGGAATCGACCTGCTACGCGTGGACGACGCCGCACCGGCGAATAACGCCCAGGCGACGGCATGACGGAGAAGGTCGCCAACATCGCGGACTGGCGCGTGACGCTCGACGGAAAGGATCTATCCGATCGCCTGCGCCCGCGCTTGGTCTCGCTCAGTCTTTCGGAAAAGCGCGGCGATGAGGCCGATCAGCTGGATATCGTGCTGTCCGACGCCGATGGCATGCTCGCTATCCCGAAGGAAGGCGCGGTGCTGAAGGTGCAGCTGGGCTGGAAACAGGGCCTCGACGTGACTGTCGGCCTGGTCGACAAGGGCAGCTTCAAGGTGGACGACGTATCGCACAGCGGCCCGCCCGACGAGATCACGATCAGGGCGCGTGCCGCCGATTTCACCAGCAAGATCCGCAACCGGCGCGAGCAGAGCTGGAAGAACACGACGCTGGGCGCGGTGCTGAAGGACGTGGCAGGTCGGAACGGCCTGGCGCTGAAGGTCGCGCCGGCCCTGTCCTCGATCGCGCTCAAGTCGATCAGCCAGAGCCGCGAGAGCGATATCGCCTTCCTGCGCCGCCTCGGCCGCGAACATGACGCCGTGGCGACCATCAAGGACAAGCATCTGATCTTCGCCAAGAAGGGCGCGGGCACAACCACCAGCGGCAAGGCTCTTCCGTCCCTGACCGTTCGCCGCACCGATGGCGATCGTCACAATTGGCAGCGGCAGAAGCGCGACGGGCAGGAGGGCGTGTCCGCCAGCTGGCACGACAAGAAGGGCGCGAAGCGCAAGACATTCACGGTCGGCAAGGAAGACGGCGCGAAAAAGCTGCGCAAGGTCTATCCCGACGAGGCATCGGCGAAGCGCGCTGCCCTCGCCGAGCGCGATCGCCTGAAACGAGCGCCGGCGACAATGGACATGAAACTGGCGCTCGGCCGCGCCGACGCCATGCCGGAAGCGCGGGTTACAGTCAGCGGTTACAAGGATGAAATCGACGCCACCACCTGGCTGATATCTGAAGTGACCCACCGCCTTGACAAGGCGGGTGGTTTCACGACCGATGTTAAAATGGAAACAGCGCCGGCGGCTTAGGCGGCGGCTCTATATTGCGGCCGGTTGACCTGACGATCCCTCGCCGAGTCGGGCATCCGCAAACCTTTAGAGGCAATCAGCAGTTCAGTGCCTGTCCGCTTCTCCTGAAGCGAATAATTGATGTCGAAGCAGAATTGCCGCCGGTCGCGATACAAATCTCTGATCTGGGAAACGTCATCATACGTGACGACCCACGGCGACTTAAGATCAAGCACGTTATCCGCGAGAATGGCGTGGTCTTCTGGTTTATAGAAACTCGTATAGAGGCCCGGACCCTTCTTAAAATAAGGAGGGTCGATGAACAGCAATGAATTTTTCGGTAGATTTGAGCAGTCGCGCAAAAATTCGACCGCATCCTGATTAGTTAAATGAATTCTGTCTTGGTAGCGAGCGACCCTTCGCATTCGCTTGACTAGGTCATCGACATTAAACCGGCAGTCGATCTTGTAATTTCCCGTCTGATCTAAACCGCCGATAACGCCGCCGCCTTTGATGATGCCAGAACGGTTGGTGCGGTTCAGAAAAAAGGCAGAAAAACCCAGATCCAATGGATTGCCCGCATCCGCATCGCGATTGATGTCGCGCTGGCGCATCCATTCGTCAATGGTGACTGGTGTCTCCCGGGCCTTTGCGATCAACGCCTCCGTGTCATTGAGGACGGAGTGCCAGAAGGACCAAATCGCGGGGTCGAGATCGTTGATGTGAATTTCTGCCACCAGACCGCTATACAGCAGTGAAAGTGCAAGGCCGCACCCGCCGGCGAACGGTTCAGCGTAGTGACCGCGTTCCAATCCATTCAAGCGCATGATGGTGGAGGTTAGATCCATCATGCATGATTTCCCGCCGGGATAACGGAGTGGTGAAGCTGTGCGCATTACTCAGAAGCCTTGCAAACCCTTGTGTCCTTGGGCTTTCTAGCGAGATTGTTCATCCTCGGCCAGCCATTTCTAGCCCGCTGAATTGGCCTCTTCGATCAACTTGATGATGACCTCTTTCAATGTCAGCATGTCGTTGTTCAGCTGGTCTCCATTGAACGCTGCCGACACCTTGTGATGCTTGGTCAAATTGCCATAATCTCTGGTCCGGTCAATCGACGCCCGAACAGCTTTCTGGTCGTCTCCCTTAATCCCGAAGTTGTTGAGGCGCTGCTTGCTGAGATAGGCATCCAAGCCGATACCATCAGCACGACCAGCACAACCGGTCAGTGTTTCAAAGAATGCCCACACAGCAATTGAGACAACGGGAGTGTGCTGCTCCAGTTCGAGGTCGCAAATCGAGTAGTAGAGACTTTCGAGCTTTTCATTGCCCAATCCACGCAGCGCCAAGTTGATTTCTTCATCGTACTGAACGTGTCGCGCTTTCTGGGGCTTTTTGGGCTTCCGGGTTACGCGCTTTTTGCCGCCTTGGCCGTTGGCACCTTGATCCGGGCCTGCCACCGGTTCCGGTTCGATCCGAGCGGTTGTCACGTTGGGCAGACTGGCCAGCCCCCTCACATATTTGATGATGTCAGGCTTGTTCTTACGGGAAGTGACCTCTTTACCTTCAACCAGATCGCGCATGAAGCGACGAACCATCACGTCAAACTCAGCTTTGGGGCGAGTTCGGCATAGTTCGTCGGGATTGGCGCGATCCAGCCCGAAGATTTCCTGCGAAACTTCGGGGTTCAAAAAGCGCTGGGCAGTCGTCAATTTGCCCTGTCGTTCTTGCTTGGTGATCATGCCCTCGGCCTCGGCATAATCAAGGAGCGCCTGCGCGAGGCGGTTCTTTGCGGTGCCCGAAAACCTCTGTTTCTGTTCAGCATCCCATGTCTTTCGACCGATCCCGCCTTGGGCACCGCTATGGGTTCGGTCCAGCCAAATGCGCAATGTGTCCAAATCGTTGAAGACGACCGCTGCCACCGTCTTGATTTGTGCCCATTCTTCAGAAAGCTTTTCGAAGGTTTTCCTATATTTGGGTGGGGCAAGTTCGGGGTCGCTGAGCAGCTTGAGCGCGCAAACGCGGCGATTTCCTTCGGCAACCCAATAGGTGGGATCGCCGGCGCGCGTCTTGCCGATGGGTGTCATAGCAAAACGTTCAAGAGGGCTTAGGCCGTGACGAACGATGTCCCTCGCAAGCGGAAGGACATCTTCCTTGGTGACAAGGCGTTCGATGGCTTCGCTTTCCGTTTCGACGATTTCGTGTCGGGGATTGTCGAGCGCCAGAAACACTCGCCCGATCGGCACGTCATCAACATACTCAAATGTGGACGCCGGTTTGCGCGGCGTGCGCGGCGCTCGAGCCATGTTCCCCCCTCGGACTAATCGTCAGAATATTGCAAGTTGATCTATTTCTTTTGCACGATCACATCAACGGCCCAGCCGTTTAGCAAGCCCCCGCCTGCTTCGCCCCATAGGTTGCTTCGCTAACCGTGTAATCGTTGCCGGCGCTTGATGACAGCTGCTCGATGAGGCCCTTGCAGGAGAACCCGGTCATATCGAGATACTGCTTCGCGGTTCTTGCAGCCTGTTCGTTATAGTCGATGTTCAGGCTATCGACCGCGGCGGTTGCATCGGCAACATCATATCCATTTCCGGCGTCGGAGGACAGCTGTTCGATCAGGCCTTTGCGGGAAAAGCCCGACATGCTGATATATTGCTGCGCGGTGCGCGCCGCATTCTGCTGGGGGCCGGTCAGGGTGCTGGCTGGCGCTTCCTCGGCTTCCGCTTGCCCTTCGCTCGACAGGGCGGTTTCGGCAGCTTGCACCTTACCGCCGGCGGTATTGTTCGTGGCCGGCTTCTGGTCACCCCCCGCGATCGCACCGATGATAACAAGCACGACAAAGATCCCCAGGACCACCAAGCATCCCTTGCCCAGACCCTTCTTCTTCTCGGGCGGAACCGGCGCGACGCGAGTGTCGCCGGGCGTGCCGGTTTCAAAATTATAGTTGCAGAAACGGCAGATTTTCGCCTCGGCTTTCACCGTTTCGGCGCACTGCGGGCACGTCTTTTCGCTCATCTGGATACCCCCTGTATAGTCTTTTCAAGCGATTAGACGGCGGGGAGTTAATGTGTCTACAACAACTGGCGTGAACTCAGTTGCATTCTTGCCTGAGCCTGCTCCCGTCATCCCACTTCGGTTTGTATTCAGCCATCCCGCGCCGCAACTGTTCACAGGCGAGGTTGCTGCCTTGAGCATAAACTTGGGCGACAATCCGATCATAAACGTCCCGCTTGATCGGCACGATGGTCAGTGAGCCACGCAACTGTTGCGCAAGGCTCCGCTGTGAGGCGCGCGCGTTGCCTACGACGCACCGGCGGCCTGGCCGACAACCATGCAATTCCGGCGCATCTATCCCCAACAGCCTGTAACGCTGGCCCGCGCAGTTGATTGTGTCACCGTCGCTGGCATGACAGATCGCGGCAGAGATCGCGAGTAGAGCCGCAATCAGCATCAGGTCCGCCTGAAAACGCCAGCGACGCGTCCGATCAAGAAGACCTCACCGTCGACCGCTGTTTCCTCGCGGACTTGCGGATTATCGGACATCAACTTGATGGTGCCGTCTGGCATCGCTCGCACCCGCTTGATCGTCCCCAGGCCGCCATAGACCAGCGCCCAGATCGCATCCTGCCTATCGATCACCCTTTTGGAGCGGTCGATCAGCACGATGTCCCGATCGTTTATGGTGGGATACATGCTATCGCCAACGGGCTTGGCGATGGTCAGAAACGAAGCCGGAGAATCGGTGAAGTTGCGGACCCAGTCGGTTGGAATCCACCGTTCAATGCTCTGGACACTGGGTTCGTCTAGGTAAGTGGCACCCATGCCGATCGCCAGATCGACTTCTTCGACCTTCATTAGGCCCATTTGCTCGGCGATCTCGTCCGACGAAGGAGGGATATATGCCCCCTCCTCAGGATCATCCACCTCGCCCGTCAGATAAGGAATCGTCGTGCGCAGATGCAGGGCAATTTTATGCAGTTGGGTTGTTCCTGCCGCGTCGCCGCGAGCAAGTTTCCCCACCATTTGAGGCGAGATACCAACCTTCCGAGCGAGGCTAGATTGCGTCTCACCGCATTGCTCCATGCGCGAGACGAGACGGTCAGGAATCAACATTGCCGGACCCTACAACCTTAGATGTTGATTGGAATGAAATTATAGGGTTGACTGACCTGCAACTTGGGTTGTAGTCAAACGCCTATGAGTGAACAAGCATCACCTTTTGAAGCGCTTAAGGCCGCCGTGCATAGAGCAGGATCGCAATCGGCTCTCGCCCGTATTTGCGGCGTTTCACAAACGGCAGTGTGGAAATGGCTGCAATCGGGCAAGCGCCTACCTGCGGAATTCGTTCTGAAAGTGGAGGCTGAAACTACGGTTTCACGGTACCTTCTTAGACCTGACATTTACCCCGTTTCCCTGACGCCCACTCCCGGTGAAGCCGGTGAGGAATGTGGGGCCATCCTATCGACACCGTCCCAGGCGGTCGCTTGCGATCGAAAGGCGAAAACGCAACGAAAGGATGTCGCCTGATGTCCTTCGCTAAGAATGTGCAGGCCCGCCTGCTGAACGCCCTTTTCGACGCCGCTCACCCGATGAGCGTCACGGAACTGCAAATCCAGCTGCGCGTCACGCGCCGCGATCTTTGGTCCGCAGTCCGCGCCCAGGCAGTGCTTGGCAATGTGCGGAAGGGCCAGCCCCTCGAACTCACCGCAGCAGCCCGCGCCGCCATAGCGGCAGGACGATCTGCGCAACCAGCGGCTGCTGCCGCCTGACCCGAAGATGGCTGGGCGGGGCTCGCACCCCCGCCCAACCGATCCGCTTGAAAGGACCAAACGGAATGCTTTCCTTCGAGACACACGCGATCGGACGCAATGCGCCGTCGCAGTCTGATCGTGCAGACCGCCCCGAAAACGGGATAGCCGACACGGCGCGCGCTGAACATTCGGGCAAATGCCCATCATCCATTTGCCCAAGCGATGCCGCGCCAGCTTATTCGCTCAAGGGCCGCTTCGCCGCCCGCCACACCTTCATCGTGCCCGAAGGCCTGACCCTGCGGGACGAACCGCCCCCCGCGCCGCAGCTGCCGCGCTGGCACAGCACCGCCGCGTTCCTCATAATCAGCTTCTCGACGCTGTTCGCCATGTGCGCAGTGGGGAGGCCGGGAGCATGACAAAGGTCCGCGCCCCTCTCACCTTCTCGCTCGCCATTACGACGGCTGTCGGCCTCATTGGCTGGGATCAGGCGGCCAAGATTACGCGGCGGTCCAAGCGCGCTGTCCGCTATTGGAGCGAAAGCGACAAGGCCAGCATGCCGACGCTCGATCAGGCCATCGCCCTTGATCATGCCTTCATGGAAGCGGGCGGCGGCTTTGCGCCCATCCTCGAAAGCTATGCGCGGCAGCTGGACGTCGCGCTGTCGAACACATTGGCCTGCCGGGCGGCGCTGGCCGACGACATCGCCCAGGCATCCCTCGAATCGGCGGGCGCAATCAGCAGCAGCATCCATGCGATGCAGCATGGCGCGTCGCCGACAGAGATCCATCACGCCATCAAAGAGACCGAGGAAGCGAGCGGCGCGTACAGCCGCCTGCTGACCCGTCTCAGGTCATTCCTGCCAGGCAATGGGGCCGCGCAGGGGAAGTCGGGGGTAGTATGATGATCGAAGGCCACGGGCCGAAACCCAACAATGGCGGGGGAGCGCCCCGTATGCCGTCGGTGCAATGCCCCGGATGCGGCGAGCGGGCATTTGCTCGATCGACAACTGGCAAGGCCACGCTGCTCTACCGGGAGGTCTATTATCATTGCCGGAATGTCGAGCGGTGCGGATGCCAGTTCGTCGTCGGCATGGCCACGCTGCGGGCAACCGTGCCGAGCCGCATGCCGCACCCGCTCGCAGCCCTGCCCATGACCAAGTGGCGTCACGCGGACAATGACCGCGCCGCCAATGATGATGGCGGGCCGCCCAACGAGCCTGCCGCCGACGCCGTAACCCTTTGATCTAGCGGGTCGCGCCGCCTCGATCGCCACGAAATGCACCCGGCGGACCCCGCCGCCGGGAAAGCCCCCTCATTGCCTTTGAAAGCACCGTTTCTGCCATGTCCATGCGTGACGATATCCGCCGCGAATTGATGCCCAGGCTCAAAGCCGATTTCCAATGGAAGACCGACAAGGGCTCATGGCTGCGCCGTGGCAAGTGCCCGGACTGCGGGGCCTATGAGGTCTACACCAACGCCGAGAGCCCTTGGATGCTCAAGTGCAACCGGCAGGAAAAATGCGGATGGGAAGAAACCGTCCGCGATCGCTATCCCGAAATCTTCGACACCTGGTCGAACCGCTATCAGAAGACGCGCGAGAATCCTCACGCGGCGGCCGACGCCTATCTGACCGATGCCCGCAAGCTGAACCTGATGGGGATGCGCGAGGCCTATACGCAGGAATGGTTTCAGGATCAGAAGCGCGGCATCGGCTCCGCCACCGTGCGATTCCCGCTTCCCGGCGGCAGCTGGTGGGAACGGCTGATCGACCAGCCTGGTCGCTTCGAGAAGAAGGCTAATTTTGCATACGGCAAATCGTATAAAGGGCAGGCGTGGCAGCGGCCCGACGTGTCGATCGAGGACATGGCCAATGCCGAAAGCATCTGGATTGCCGAGGGCATCTTCAATGCTTGGGCGCTGGAGCAGGCAGGGCAGCGCGCCGTGTCCGCCATGTCGTGCAACAACTATCCCGAAGAGTTCCTGAAACAGCTTCGCGGCTACATCGCAACGTCAGACAAGCCCACCCGCTCGCCCAGGCTGGTCTTTGCCTATGACGGCGGCGGCGCAGGAACCAGCGCGAGCCGCGCTCATGTGAAACTGGCGATCGATCAGGGATGGAAGGCCACCGCCGCGCAGCCTTGCGGCGAGGACGACACCGGCAAGATCCTGGACTGGAACGATCTGCTGGGGCTCGAGCGGCTAACGGCTGAGCATCGCGGCGAATATCTGTGGTTCGGCAAGGTGCTGCTGGCTGCGAACGCGCAGGAAAAGGCTTTCCTGATCTGGGAAAAGCATCGCTGGAACAGCTTCCACTTCACCTTCGGGAATCGGACCTATTGGTGCGCGATCGATGTCGCCGTGGTGCAGGAGAAGATCGAGGAATATCGCAAAAGCTGCACGCGCAAGCTGGACGATATCGACCCGAACGCGGAGGCGGAAATCCGCGCCAAGGCCTCCCGCGAGGCACTGATGGTCGAGGAAATCGCCAACTGCGCATTCCGCGTCCTCTATCGGCAGCGGGACGAGGCGACCGACGAAACCAAGTTCTTCCTCAACATTTCCTTCCCCAGCGGCAAGCGGCCATCGGTGAAGGGCGACTTCACCGCCGCCCAGCTGCGCAAGGCCTCCAATTTCGAGGACCGGCTGTTCGCCTTCGGCGGCGTCTGGACCGGCAGCGCTCACCAGCTGACACGCATCCTGCAGCAGCAGACCCCCGATCTGCCCGACGTCCGCCCGCTCGGCTTCACCGGCTACTGCCGCGATGCGCAGGCCTATGTCTTCGGCCAATATGCCGTCGCCGGCGGGCGGGTCTACAAGCCCAACGACAACGAGTTTTTCCAGATCGGAAAGCAGGCGCTGAAACTCGGCACGTCCGAGCGGCTGCTCGATATCGACTATGATCCCGATCAGCTGGACACCAGCTGGTTGCCGGATCTGTGGACCGCCTATGGCGCGAAGGGCATCACCTGCCTGACCTTCTACTTCGCCTCGCTCTTCGCAGAGCAAGTCCGCGGCGAAATGAAATCCTTCCCCTTCCTCGAAATGCACGGCCTGCCCGGCACCGGCAAGACGACGCTGATCGAGTTTCTGTGGAAGCTGCTCGGCCGCGAGAATTATGAAGGCTTCGACCCTGCCAAGGCGACGCCAGCGGCCATGGCGCGGAACCTCGGCAAGGTCGGCAACCTGCCCGTCGTGCTGATCGAGGGCGACCGCCGCGAGGAAGCCAGCCACGCCCGCAAGTTCGAGTGGGAGGAACTGAAGACGGCCTATAACGGCCGCACCGTCCGTTCGCGTGGCGTCAAGAATGGCGGCATGGAGACGTTTGAGCCGCCTTTCCGGGGCGCTGTCGTCATCGAGCAGAACGAGCCCGTCAACGCGAGCCGCGCTGTGCTGGAGCGCATCATGTCGCTCGGCTTCGACATGGCGAACTTCACCAACGAGACGAAGGCGGCGGCCGAGCGGCTTGAGCAGTGGCCGGTGGAGAAGATCTCCGGCTTCATCGTCCACGCCGCGCGCCGCGAGCAGGATATCATGGGCCGCTTCCGCCAGGCGTTCGCGCAATATGAAGGCGAATTGCTGGCGCTACCGGCAATACGCACGAACCGCCTCGCCAAGACTCACGGCCAGCTGCTCGCCTTCCTCGACGCGATCCGCGCCGTGGTACCGCTGTCCGATCAGCAGCAGGCCGAGACCGCACGCTTCATCGTCCAGATGGCAAGCGACCGACAGCTGGCCGTGAACAGCGAAGACCCGATCGTCAGCCTGTTCTGGGAGCGCTTCGACTATCTCGAAGAGAATGAGGATCCCAAGGCGGCAACCGGCCACATCAACCACCATCGCCGGTGGGAAGAAGGCCTGATCGCGGTCCGCCTCAACGAAATGGAGGCTCGCTGCGCCGAGAAGCGCCTGCAGCTGCCCAGCCACACGGAAATGATCCGTGCGCTCAAAACCTCCAAGGCGCGCCGCTTCATCGAGCAGGCGACCGTCAATTCCCGAAACGACATCGGCTCTGTCCGCTGCTGGATCTTCCACGATCCATCGCGGGCCACCGCCAAGAAATCCTGACAGCGAAAGGACCACCATGCGTAGCGTTCCCTCTCTCCTCGCCATGCTGGACGAAGACAAGCCGGCCCGGCCCGTCGTCATGCCCTGGGACTATGTCCGCATGCGGCGCAAGGCCGCCGGCGTCACCATCGCCCAGGCGGCGGCCCACTACTGGAAGCGGCCCGAACACCAGGCCGACGTCGAACGTAATATCGCGGAGCTGGAGAGGGTCGGCTACCGGATGCAGCAGCATTTCTTCAGCGCCGACATGTCGCGCGCCTACAGCTTCAATGTCGACGTCTATCGCCAGCTTTGCGACACGCCGCCCGACCAGCACCCCCGCATCTGCCTTGCCTGTGGTTGGGATCAGTGGACCACGCAATACGACACGAACGGTGATGACGTCACCTGGTCGAAAGCTGATTCCGATGTCTGCACCCGCTGCGAGCAGCTGGAGCGGTCGAAGGAAATCGGCTGATGCGGCGCGCCGACACCATCCACGCGGCGACCTGCCGCTGCGACCGCTGTCGCACCGTGGCCGAACGCTTCGCTGAAGCCTCTATGCGCACCCGCGCCCTCTTCGCCGCCGGCGCGATCGTCGCCGGCCTCGCCCTCGCAATTCTCGGCCCGCAAATCGCGGCCATCATCACGAACTGAAGGAAAATCCATGTCTGAAGGAAATGTCGCTGCTGAACAACTCCGCCTGCTGATCGAGCGCGTCGAGCGCCTGGAGGAAGAGAAGAAGGGCATCGCCGACGATATTGCCGACGTCTACCTAGAAGCGAAAGCCAACGGCTATGACACCAAGATCATGCGCGAGGTCATCCGTCTGCGGAAGCTGCCGCAGCATGATCGTCAGGAAATGAGCGCCATCCTCGAAACCTACCTTTCCGCGCTGGGGATGGAGTGATGCCAGCGCGGAAGAACCGTCCCATGCGGACGTGCGATGCACCGGGATGTGATGTCCCGGTCCGTCGCGGAATCCTAATGTGCAGGCCGCACTGGTTTCAGGTGCCCAAGCCCCTTCGTGACGCGATCAGCCAGACATGGGCAGCAGGCCAGATCCGCGCCTGGTCGGCCAACTGCCTCGAAGCGCGCCGCGTCCTCTCCACCAATTCGCCCAGCGCCATCGCTGACCGCATCACCGGAGACAGATCATGATCAGAGGCCTTGCCAAAGCCCTCCTCATCATCGCCGCCCTGCTGGCGATCCCCTTCATCATCGCCGGCGCCCTCGGCAGCGCCAAGGGAGAAAAGCGTTGACCATAGTTGTAATTCACGGCCCCCCGGGATCGGGAAAAACCACCAACGCCTCGACGCTCGCTAGATTCCACGGCGTTTCGGTGATCGTGGATGACGGGGCCTGCATGGGACAGCGCTTCCCAGCTGGCGACGCGCTGGTTTTGACCACCCGCTCTCCCGATGAGGTTCGTGAGTGGCAAGCGCAGTCGCGACGCTTCGGTCCCCTGACTTTCGTACTGATCGCCACCGCCCTCAAGATCGTCGGCGCGCAGCCGCCGCGCGGCACTCGGAAACTGGCGGCATGAGTGCTCCTGTCCTGTTGACCCCAGCGGAGGCGGCGCAGCGGCTTCATGTCAGCGACAAGACCTTGCGCCGCATTCGTCAGCAAGGTCATATTCGTTATGTCGCCATCACAGAGCGCAAGATTCGTTACCGCCCGGAAGATTGCGACGCATATGTGGCGGCCCGTGTCCGCGAGGATCATCAATGTCCGTCTACAAGCCGAAAAACTCGACCATCTACCTCTTCGACTTCCAACATCGTGGTCGGCGATTTCACGGCTCGACGGGCCAGAAAACGAAGCGCGAAGCGGAAAGGGTAGAGGCGCGCAAGCGGGCAGAGGCGGCGCTCGACATCAAAAATCGCAAGCCGATCACGATGGATGAGGCCGCGGGGCTGTATGA
The DNA here is from genome assembly GCF_042654265.1 of Sphingobium tyrosinilyticum. NCBI lineage: Bacteria > Pseudomonadati > Pseudomonadota > Alphaproteobacteria > Sphingomonadales > Sphingobiaceae > Sphingobium > Sphingobium tyrosinilyticum. The sequence continues at coordinate 48,495 of NZ_JBHSFZ010000008.1, forward strand.
GACTAAGCTGCGCAAAGAGGCGCGCTGGAGCGCATCGTCTGAGACTTGGCTGGACAATTTCGTCAATGCCATCGGCCCCCGCACATTCATGTCCGACGTCGATCATACGGACGTCGGCGCTTACTTCCGGCAGCGCGCCGCGCTGGTCGAAGGCTCCAGCGTAAATCGAGAGATCGACGTTGCCCGCGCTTTCTGGCGCGCGACCGAACGGGCGCGCTATGACGTCGGCGAAATGCCAGACTGGGGCGCGATGCGCTACGCAGTGAAGGAGCATGACCCGCGCGAACTACAGTTCGACGAGGAAGACCGGCTGCTCTCGACCATCCGCGAGGATTACCAGCCTTTTGTGAAGTTCTCCCTCCTGTCAGGCTGGCGCGTTTCGGAAGTTCGGACCCTCCTGTGGTCTGACCTAGATCTGCCCGCCAAGGTGGCATGGCGAACAGTAAAGGGCGGTAACCGCATCAAGCGCCCGCTCACCACGGACATGATTGTCCTCATTGCGACGCAGCCGCAGGCATGCCCACAGGTCTTTACCTATGAATGCCAGCAGAGCCGCCAGAAGCGCCGCAAGGGGCAGCGATATCCGATTTCCAAGGATGGCTGGCGGAAGGTCTGGAGCGAGGCTCTCACTGCCGCCAAGATCGAGAATTTCCGCTTTCACGATCTGCGCCACACGCGCGGGACGCGCATCCTGCGCCAGACCGGCAACTTGGCCGCCGCGCAGAAAGCCCTGGCGCACAAGAATATCCGCACCACGTTGCGCTATGCCCATGCGTTCGATGATGACGTGCGCAAGGCGCTGGAGGCTTCGGAGTCCCGAACTATTCCCGAAGTGGTTGCGAGGGAGACGAAAAAAAGCGCCTAAACACAAGGCGATAGATCGAACGCAGAATTTCCGTGTAAACGAGACGCTCTACCAACTGAGCTAATCGCCCTATGCCGCGCCCTGCCTGGTGCAGCCGGAGCGCGCCTATCTAGGCTAATCGGCGCGCGGGTCAAGCCTTGATGACGATCGCGTCACGCGCACAGGAAGCGGCGGCTCGCCATGAACCAGCGGGTCAGCGCCTCGACGGTCTCGTCGGCCAGGGCAATGAAGACGCGGCGGCCATCGTGCGGGTCGGCCTGGCGCTGGACAATGCCCTTGTCGGTCAATGTGCGAATCCAGCGCAGCGCGGTGGTCGGCGGCACGGCAGAGGCGATGCACAGGCTGGACACGGAAACCCGCTCTTGCTCCAGCCGCGCAGCCAGCAGGTCGAGCAGCATGTCCCAAGCTGGATCGGCGAACAAGTCGCCAGGCAGGAACTCCTCGCGCAGCCGCCGCGCCCGCAACAAATCTCTCACCTGCGCGGCGCTAAGCGGCGAGGCATCCGTTGCAGGCTGGTTGCTGCCCATGGGCTCTACCGCCGGCATGCCGATATAATCGCTGGCGCGGTCCGATATGCGCGGGCCCAACGCGAAGGAGGGCGTGGCATGGCGCGGGCGGGACGTCAGAGCCTCCAGAGTGCGGGCGAGACGGCTGACTTCTTCGCTTAACTGCTGCAGGCGGACGCCCTCGCTTTCCTGATTGACCTCATGAACCGTGCGCTGCGGCGTTGCGCTTCCAGCCGTCAGCAGCGCGGCAGCCAGGTCGGCATGATCAGGCGTACAAAGCAATTGCGTTCGTTCGCTCCGGATGCAGGCGAAGGCGAGATCGATCGTGTCGATGCCCGTGACCATGATGACCGGCACATCATTCTGCACCGCCAACGTCTCGACCTGCACCAGCAGTCGCTCGAGCATGGGCGAGGGTTGCGCGCAAAAGAGCAGGATCACGTCGCAGCCGATCTGCATGTCCAGCCGCAAGGACGCCTGCTCCAACCCTACGCTGTCCAGCAGCCGGAACTGCGCGGCGGGCGCCAGACCTTCAACATCATCGAGGAAAATATCGTCTGCCAGGATCAGCAGGCCGGCCCTTTGATCCTTTACTCCGTAGCTTTCCTCCATCCTCAAGCCTAAGCCCGCTGCGGACCGATCCATTTCCACCTGTTAACTCCTGTCCCTGCTTTGTTCTGAGCTTATCGCAATATCGCGGCGCTGCGCCCGCTCTCTCCTCCATATCGGACATGGTGATGAAGGATTGCCGGCCGATGCTCGGCTGCCGCTACGAAATGCAAGGAGTTGACCGCCGCTACCGCCAAAATGGTGTGGCCTTTCGCCAAAATGGCGCGAGCGTAAGCGCAGCCCGATTTATCTCCGAAATGGACTCTTCTTCTGGCACAAGAGTCTCAGCTAGCCGTCCTTCTGGCGAAATCGATATAAAGCTGACGCAATCGGGTCGCGACAGGTCCGGGCCTGCCGTCCCCGATCTGCCGGCCATCTATGCGGACGACCGCCTGACAGAGCGTCGATGCGCTGGTGATGAAAGCCTCGCGAGCCGTCAGAGTTTCCTCGACCGTAAATGGCCGGTATGTGACGCTCATGCCGCTTTCCAGCGCCAGGGCGGTAAGTGCTGCCCCAGTGCAACCGGCCAGCACAGCTTGCGAATAAGGGCGGGTGACGATGCCCTCGTCGGTAACCAGAAAAGCGGTCGAAGATGCGCCTTCGGTAATGAAGCCATCCTCCACCATCCACGCTTCCTGCGCTCCCGCTTCCGCTGCGATCCGCTTGGCCATCGCTTGGGCGAGCAGGCCCACGCTCTTGATGTCGCGCCGCGACCAGCGCTGATCTGGCGTCGTGACGACCGCAATCCCCGTGCGGGCGGCCGGACTGTCCAGAAAATGCTTCGCCTGCGTGAACATCAACAGCGTCGGTTGCAAAGCGGTCGATGTCAGGAAATCGCGCCCTGCATCAGCGCCGCCCGTCAACTGCAAGTAGATCAGACCTTCATCAAGCTTGTTCCGCCTCGCCAGATCTTTCTGAACCGCCTCGATCGCGTCGGAGGAGAGGGGGAGGGTAAGGCCGATTGCGGTTGCCGATCGTTCCAGCCGCGCCATGTGTGAATCGCTATCGACCAGGCGGCCCTCGATCACCGCAGTGACCTCATAGACAGCCTCCGCGAACAGGAAGCCGCGGTCGAGTACGGACACCCGGGTGTCGGCAAGCGGCAGGAATTGGCCGTTGAGATAAGCGATCGACATGAACGGACGGATTTCCCCTGCGCGACAAGATAAGTCCACCGATGTTGCCGGGGCGATGTTCTGGGTCAAGCAGCGATCGTCAATCCAACGCGCTCACGCGCTCTCCTATATTGCGCAGCTCCTCGACAAAGCGCGCCCGTTCGGCCGCTTTGCGCGCTTCATCGGGCACGCGCAGCAGGAAACTGGGGTGAACCGTCACCCATCCCTCGACGCCATTGTCCAGCGGGATCGGCGCGCCGCGCGTGCGGCTGATCGTCACGGCTTTACCCAGCATCGCTCGCGCAGCTGTCGCGCCCAAGGCGACCAGGATGCGAGGCCGGATACGGTCCAGTTCCTGGTCGAGCCACCAGCGGCAGGCCTGAATTTCCGGCGTTTCCGGCGTCTGATGGATGCGCCGCTTGCCGCGCTGCTCATATTTGAAATGCTTGACCGCATTGGTGACATAGACGCTGGCGCGATCAATTCGCGCCTCCTCCAGCGCTCGGTCCAGCAACTGTCCTGCCGGACCGACGAAGGGGCGTCCCGCAAGATCTTCCTGATCTCCCGGCTGCTCGCCGACCAGGACGAGCCGCGCGTCCAGCGGCCCTTCGCCAAAGACCGTCTGCGTCGCGTCCCGGTACAAAGGACAGCGGGTGCAGGCCGACGCCTCCTCGCGCAGCGCGTTCCAGGCGACCGCGACGTTACCCGGCCGCGCTGGCACTTTCGGTGGTGTGGCGATCATGCTTGCCTCCCTTGCCTGTGCGCCCGCGACCAGTTCGGGGATGAGCGCTGCTTCGGGCAAATTGCGCCAATATTTTTTTGGCATTTCGGACAGCATCGCGCGTTGCTTGAGCCGCGCGGGATTGAAGGTTGCCGCATAATAGCTCTTCCATACTTCCTCGACCGGATCACCCGCAGGCGCATCCGCTCGGGTCGCCCCCGGACCCTCGCTCAATATTTCACCATCCCAATGGATGCTGATCTCGGGCGTAAGGATGGACCAGCGCATCGACGCGAAGCGCCTTACAAAGAAGCCGGCATTAGCGCGCACGATATGATGATCGGGTTCGAACCAAGCGACGAAGCGTGGCCGGTCACCTTCATCCACCTCGCGAAAGCGCACGAACGCGCGCATTTTATGCATGTCACGCCGTACCGCTTTTGCGAGACTGTCTGTTCGGCGCATCAAGGGGTCAGCTTGATCGTCCATTCGTGACGGCTGTTGCCGCACATTCAGCAGCAATTCGTAGAGCAGGGCGAAACGTTGCTCGTCCCGGTGCAGAATCGCACTCTCGGCGAGGTTCAGGAACGCGCGCGGTACGGAAAAGCCCCCGCCCGTGTTAGGAGGGGGCGGCTCGTCGAAGGACAGGAGCGAGGCCGCCTGCCCTTCGACCCGCCAGTCGATATCCTGCGCTGGGACATTGGCCGATGCGAAACGCCGGGCGGCCGTGCGCCACCCTTCGAAATCGTCCGGCCCGCTCAGCAGCGCCTGATACATACGTGCCTCAATCGGCGGCTTCTGCCCGCTGCAGTTCGGCAGGCTTGCGCTTGGCGAAGGCGGCCGCCAGCTTCTGTTCCTCTTCGTCCGTCAGTTCCGCTGCGGCGTCGGGGAACATCTCCTCTTCCTCCTCTTCGATATGGTGGAGGTAGCGCTTCTTCAGCTTGTCGAAGGTCTCACGCCATGCAGCGCTGTTAAATTCCAGCTCCTGCAATTCTTCGAGATAATCCTCGATTTCCTTATGCTCTGACACGCTATGCTGTGCATCTTCCCGCAGGTCGGGCCGGGCGAGCATCGTGGCGTAGAGCGTTTCTTCCTCCGCCGCGGCATGTGCGGTGACTTCTACCCGAAACTGCTCGAACAACTGTTCCAGCCGCTCATGATCGTCCTGGGCTTGGGCCATCTGCTCGAACAGTTGGCGGTGGACGTCATGATCCTGCTTCAGGCGGTCGAAAATTGTCGCATTGGCCATGGGGTGCTCCTCTAGATACAGAGGGCACAACGAAGGCTGCCGAACTTTGGGTCCCGTTGTTTAGCCGAACAGGAAGCGGAAGATGATCGCGACTGGTATCCAGAGCAGACTGCTGGCGATGCTGGCCAGCCAGACTTGTGCGACATCGCGGCGAAAACGGAGGTCGAGCCCTGCACTGGAAAGGCCGCTGTCGTCCAATATTTCCCACCTGCGCTCAAGCCTGCGCGCAGCCACGCCGAAGCCGCCGATCGCGACGATAAGCGCAAGGTGAAGCAGCAGCGAACCGCCCATCCTCGCGACGATTCCGATCTGGAGCAGGCAGAAGACGACAAGCGCGGTCGCGAGATGGCTGCTCATGCGCTTGGCGTAGCGGCCGCCATGATTCTGCGCAGAAGCGTTTTTGAATAGCGTCGCCACCAGCAATCCCCTCCATTCCTGCGCTCAAGAAAACATGAAGCGCCGCGCTTATCAACGGCAAAAGCAAGGGTTCAGGTAAAAAGCTCGAATTGAGTCGGGGGAGGGGTCAGCCGTCTCTTCAGATCAACTTTGTCGATCAGGTGCAGGGGCCGCCAATCGCTCGCGATGAGGAAGGGCCGAAGTTTGGCGATCGAACTGGTCAGCCGCGCGACATCGTCCAGTCTGAGGCGGCGTTGCCGGCGGCTGGCTAAAATGCGATCGACGGCCTTCACGCCCAAGCCAGGCACCCGCAGGAGCATTTCGCGGGGCGCGCGGTTCACATCCATGGGAAAGATACCCCGGTGCCGTAACGCCCAGGCGAGTTTGGGATCGATATCGAGCGGCAGATGGCCGGTCTCGGGATCGGTCGCTTGTTCAATGTCGCTAACCGAAAAGCCATAGAAGCGCATCATCCAGTCGGATTGATACAGCCGATGCTCACGAAGAAGGGGCGGGCGTTTGAGCGGCAGGACGGCGCTGGGGGACGGGATGGGGGAGAAGGCGCTGTAGTAGACCCGACGCAGGGCGTGCCGGTCATAGAGGGAGCGCGCCCGCCGGAGGATCGCTCGGTCATCCGCGCCGTCAGCGCCAACGATCATCTGTGTGGACTGCCCGGCCGGGGCGAAGCGCGGTGCATGGCGGTAGCGTTTTCTCGCGTCACCCATATCCTCGATCGACGTGCGCAACTCCTTCATCGCGCCTTCGATCCGCTTCTCGTCCTTTTCTGGGGCGAGCCGTTTCAGTCCCTCTTCGGTCGGCAATTCGACATTGATGGACAGCCGGTCGGCATAAAGCCCGGCCTGATGCGTCAATTCAGGGTCGGCGTCCGGGATCGTCTTCAAATGGATATAGCCGCGAAAGTCATGCTCTTCCCGCAGCGCTCGCGCGACGCCGACCAGCTGCTCCATCGTGTAATCCGGCGACCGGATGATGCCGGATGATAGAAACAGCCCCTCAATATAATTGCGGCGGTAAAAGTTCAGGGTCAGATCGACCACCTCCCAAACGGTGAAGCGCGCCCGGCGCACATCGCTGGACCGACGATTGATGCAATAATGGCAGTCGAATATGCAGCTGTTGGTGAGCAATATCTTGAGCAGTGAGATACATCGGCCGTCCGGAGCATAGGCGTGACATATGCCCATGCCTTCGGTCGATCCCAGCCCGCCTTTGCGGCCTGACAGGCTGTCGCGCTTCTTCGTGCCCGATGACGCGCAGGACGCATCATATTTGGCGGCATCGGCAAGAATCTCGAGCTTGTGGCGGGTAGACAGGACTGACATAAGTTCATGATATGTTCTTTTGAGGGCACTGTCCTTGATCTAGATTGCGCCTGCGTTTTCACCGCGCGATGGGTCAACTTTTCCAGCTGGGGTCGATGCGGTCGATCAGCCGCACCATCGCCTGAAAGTCGGGAACGCCGGGGCCGACCGGAAGCTGCACGCCGCCGATGTCGCGCTGATGCACGGCGATCACTTCATCAGGGATATCGAGCGGTGTGCCAGCCGCGCCCGTGGCGACCTGGATTTCGCAAGCGCGTTGAAGCATCCAGTGCATGAGGAATGCATTGGGCAGGCTGTCCGCCATGACCAGCGTGCCATGATTGCGCAGCATCATCAGTCGTCGGTTTCCGAGATCAGCGATCAGCCTTTCCCCTTCTTCAGGCCGCAGCGTGATGCCTTCAAAGTCGTGATAGGCGATTCGCCCGGTAAAGGCGGCCGCGTAGAAATTGGTAGGACGTAATCCTTCCTTGGTCGCGCTGACCGCCATGGCCGCAGTCGTGTGGGTGTGGATCACGCAATGGGCGTCAGGCAAATGACGGTGAAAGACGCTGTGCTGTGTAAAACCGGCTCGGTTCACCGGATAGGGACTGCCGTCCAGCACATGCCCGTCTATGTCGATCTTGACCAGGTTGGACGCGGTCACTTCCGAATAGAGCAGGCCGAAGGGATTGATCAGGAAGGCGTTATCTTCGCCCGGCACGCGCAATGTGATGTGATTGTAGATCAGCTCCGACCAGCCCATATGGTCGAATATGCGGTAGCAGGCCGCAAGCTGCTGGCGCGCTTCCCACTCCGCAGCGGGCGCATTGGATACGGAAATGGCGGTGGCCATGGCGATCCTCCTCTTATCCTGTAATGCGACTATCCGCCGTCGCGGCGCCGCTGTCGAGCGAAACGGCTTTAGGGTTGAATTAGGCCGACTCTGCTGGTAGGGCGCGCCCCACACGGCGCAGGCTGGCCTGCGACGACTCATCGCTATTACTTTCGGTAGGCCCGTCGGGAGGGGTTTGTTTCCTGGCGAACCGCCCGCTTTCGACTGGAGTTTGACTGGCTTATGCAAATCATCGTTCGCGACAACAATGTCGACCAGGCCCTGCGCGCGCTCAAGAAGAAGCTGCAGCGTGAGGGCGTGTATCGCGAGATGAAGCTGCGCCGTCACTACGAAAAGCCTTCGGAAAAGCGCGCCCGCGAAAAGGCGGCTGCGGTTCGCCGCGCGCGCAAGCTGGAGCGCAAGCGCGCTGAGCGCGACGGCGTCCGTTAAGACGTTCGTTGTCCGGGGCGGCTGTTCGGCCGTCCTTCCCTGCTGATTCCCGCACCTGCGAGGCTTAGGTCCATGTCCACGACCGCTGTTCCCCTTCGTCCCATCGCCAAGGGGTCGCTGACGCGTCTCTGGATCGGCGTTGCCGCCGTCGCGATCGCCGCTGGCGGACTGGCCTGGGCCGGGCAGCGCGGAGTTGAGGCTTCGCCCGCAAGCTATCTCGCACATAATGCGGGAGAGGACGGCGTGGTCACGACCGAATCGGGCCTGCAATATAAGGTGCTGGAAGAGGGTGCGGGACCCAGCCCCACCCCCGCCGATGTGGCCTTGGTAGGATATAAGGGAACGCTGCTCGACGGCACCGTCTTCGACGAGAACCCGCAGACGGCGATGCCGGTGGACGGCGTTGTGCCTGGCTTCTCCGAAGGGCTGCAGAAGATGAAGAAGGGCGGCAAATACCGTCTCTGGATTCCGCCGCAGCTTGGCTATGGTGAGCAGGCCGCTGGCCCGATCCCCGCCAATTCGGTGCTGGTGTTCGATGTTCAACTGCACGACTTCAAGTCGAAGGCGGACATCATGCGCATGCAGCAGATGATGCAACAGGGCGCTACCCCGCCACCGCTTCCCGGAAACTGATCAGATCATCTGCATTGGAAGGGCCCGGTTTCCGGGCCCTTTTCTATTCCACGACAACGATAGCGCCCGCGCCGGGCTCGTCTTCCTGCGCCTTCGAGCGTTCCTCCAGATACACTTTGATCATCGCGACGATGGGGTCGGCCAGGAACAGTCCCAATATTCCGAACAGCGCACCGAACAGAATCTGCGCGGCCAGCACTAGCGCTGGAGCGAGGTCGGTCGCACGCTTCGCCACCATGGGCACGATCAGGTAGCCGTCCACGATCTGCACCACCAGATAGACGAAAAAGGCATATAGCCCGGCATCGGTCCCTGCCGAAAATCCCACCAGGACGATCAGCACGCCGGAGATGATCGACCCGATATTCGGCAGGAAGGCAAAAAGCCCCGTCAGGATACCGAGCAGCCCCGCCATCGGCACGCCCCCCGCAAGCAGCAGCAACCAGGTGCCCACGCCCTCGACCGCCATGCCGATCAGCCGCCCGAACATCAGCCGGCGCAAGGTCCAACCCATCCTATCGACCACATTATAAAAGCTCAGCCGCTTGCCCATTGGCAACATCCAGGCGACGCCGCGTTCATACAACCGGGGCTCGGCCGCTATGAAGATCGCCAGCACCAGCATCATGACACCGCTGGTCACCGCACCCATCATCGTACTGACCGCCGCAGTCACGCGGCCGATGGAGTTGAAAGCTTGGCTCGCGAGGCTTTTGAAGTCGTTTGGCGTGGCGGTGACGCCCAATTGCTGCATCCAGTCGCCAAGCCGGTTGATCTGCGTTTCGACGATCGACCGCATAGCCTGGGCCTGCAGCGCCAGGCTCGATCCCGTCAGATAGAATGTGTAGGCGAGAAAGAGCAGCGCCGCGATCAGCACGATGATCAGCCGCCAGCCCCTGCCGATGGGCAGGACGCGTCGCAGCAGGCGTGTCCCGCCATCCATCATCGTTGTCAGGACCAGCGCTCCCATGATCAACATGATCGGTTGAGCGAGCAGCACCAGAAGCCCTGCGGCGAACGCCATGCCGATCCATACGCTCGCGCGCTTAATCTCATGCTGGACGAGGGGGCTGCGAAGTTCGCTGGGGCCGGGTTCCTCGATATGGACGTGCTTGCCGCTCAATCACCAGCCCCTTGTTAGACACGTTATTTCGGGGGTGGAACGCTCTCGGGTCGCAGGCTGTTCCCGGCTCGGCCGCCGCGCAGGCCATGGATCCAGCTGAGCGGGTTCCAGGTGGAATCGCCATCCAGCGAGAAAGTGATGAATTCCGCCCGGCCGCCGATGGCTTCCCATGGAACCGGGCCGCCCAAGCCATTTTCTTCCAGCGGCGCACGGCTGTCGGCGCTATTGTCGCGATTGTCGCCCATCAGGAAAACATGGTGCGGCGGCACGCGCACCGGCCCATACCAATCCAGAGCGCTAGGGCCCATGTCGATGGTGAGGTAGCGTTTGCCGTTCGGTAGAATTTCCTGCCGGACGGGCAACTGGCAATAGTCCTCCCCATCGGCACCCGTGACGCGCGCACCTGGGAACTGGGTGGGAGAGCAAGGCGCATTGCCATCAACGGGGATGCGCACGGGCCTCAACGCCTTCTGCGGGACCGCTACGCCATTTAGAACAACCTGGCCGCCTCGCACTTCTATAATGTCACCGGGCAGTCCGATTACGCGCTTGATATAGTCTTCGCGCCGATTGTGCGGTGAGACGATGACGATATCGCCTCGGTCGGGCAGGTGGCCGAAAATCCGCCCTTTCAGGAAGGGCAGGGGATGGAAGCTGGGCGAAACATAGGACCATCCATAAGGAAATTTGCTCACCACCAGCCGGTCGCCTTTGAGCAACACCGGCATCATGGATTCGCTGGGAATGTAGAAGGGCTTGGCCACAAAGCTGTGAAAGGCCAGCACGGCGAGGATCAGAAGAGCGATGCTCTTCACCTCATGCCACCAATCGATTGCGCCCTTGTCCGCCCGCGCTTGAACCGGCGGCGCTGGCTCTTCAGCAGGCAGCGGATCATTCTCGCTCATATCGGTTGCCGTCATGCTGGGCTTCTCGGATGCAGGGGGTGCGGCCTTCACTGCGGCATGGCCTCGATGATGACGAACGCCTGTGCCCATGGATGATCATCGGTTAGCGTGACGTGAATGATGGGCTTGTGACCCGCAGGGACCATGGACTGAAGCTGGGCGAGCGCTCCGCCGGTCAGCTCCAGCGTTGGCGCGCCGCCCGGGCGGTTGACGACGCCGATATCCTTCATGAACACACCGCGGTTGAAGCCGGTGCCCACGGCCTTGGAAAAGGCTTCCTTCGCAGCGAAACGTTTCGCCAGCGTTCCAGCCTTGGTGAAGGGGCGGCGATTCGCTTTTGTGCGCTCTATATCCGTGAAGACACGCTGCTCGAATCGCGCACCGAACCTATCAAGCGAGTTCTGGATCCGCTCGATATTGCAGAGGTCGGAGCCCAAGCCGATGATCAACGCACCAAGTCCATCTGCCGCCGCATTTCCCGAATGCTGCCTTCCAACCCGCCAAAGATCGCCTCGCCGATCAGAAAATGCCCAATGTTGAGTTCAGCAACCTGAGGAATGGCGGCGATTGGGCCGACATTGTCGAAGGTGAGGCCATGGCCTGCATGCGGCTCAATACCGTTTTTGGCGGCAAGGGCTGCGGCGTCGGCGATCCGTCGCAACTCGTCCGCCCGTTCAGTGCCCGAAACATGGGCATAGCGGCCCGTATGAAACTCCACGACTGGTGCGCCAAGGCGGATTGCTGCTGCGATCTGCGCTGGATCAGCCTCGATGAACAGGCTGACGCGAATTCCTGCGTCCCCAAGTGCCTGCACGATCGGCTTTAACGCTTCGATTTGGCCTGCCGCATCGAGACCGCCCTCGGTCGTCCGTTCCTCGCGCTTTTCCGGCACGATGCACGCTGCGTGCGGCCGATGCTTCAGCGCGATCTCCAGCATCTCCTGGGTAGCCGCCATTTCCAGATTGAGCGGCACGGTGAGCGCCGCCATCAGCGTCACGATATCCTCGTCCCGAATATGACGCCGGTCCTCGCGCAGATGTGCCGTGATGCCGTCGGCACCGGCCTTCACCGCCAGCAGTGCGGCCTTGACGGGATCGGGATGTTCTCCCCCTCGTGCGTTTCGGATGGTCGCAACATGATCGATGTTGATGCCCAGGCGCAGATGAGCGGGGGGATGCTGCATGCTACTTATTGCTTCCGGCTTCCTGGCTTGATCGCGGGTATGGCCGCCAATTCGGGCGGCACCTCTTCTGCTTCATAAACCGGGAAGTTGATGCTTACGAGCGGATAGAAGGGTACGCCCAACTCGACTTCACCCGCAGACCGGTCAACCAGCGCAGCCTCCGCGATGACGATGCCGCCTTCCGCTTCAACCGCTTCTATCGCCTGACGCGAAGAAAGGCCGGTCGTGACCACATCCTCAACCATCAGCACCTTCTGTCCCGGAGTGATGGTGAAACCACGGCGAAGTTCAAATATGCCTTCGGGCCGCTCAAGGAACACGGCATCCTTGTCGAGCGCCCGGCCGACTTCATGACCGATGATCAGGCCCCCCATGGCGGGCGAAACCACCAGGTCGATTTCCTGCCGCAATTCTCGGGGCAGCTTCTGCACAACGGCTCGCGCTAGGCGGCCCGCGCGCTCAGCGTTCATCAATACGCGCGCGCATTGAAGATAATTGGCGCTACGGCGGCCGGAGGAAAGAATGAAATGTCCCTCCAGCAACGCTCCTGCTGCCCTGAATTCCGCCAGTACTTCCTCGTCGGTCATCCGATTTCGATCCATCCGCGCATGCCGCGGCCTCTTTTCAGGGCCGGCTGGCACTTCTTATTCAAACATGAGCCGCGCCCATGACGCGCCCCTGTGCGCGAGGTGCGAGATAGGCGGAGGACAGGGGCGTTGCAACAGTGAAGAAAATCTGCTCCTGCCCGCTTGAGGCATCAAAAAACCATGCCTATAAGCCGCGGCAGATCGACCGGGCGGAGGGGGACGCGTATGCGCGCGCCTTCGTTGCAGCGGCGCCAAGGGGTTACGGGGTAAGAAGACGCTTATGAAAATGGTGAAATCGCTCGTTCTCGCCGGGTTGCTGGCCTTCGCGCCGGCCGCGGCGTTGAACAGTCAGGCGTTGGCGCAGGACAATGCTGCTGTCGCAGCCTCCGCTGCTGACAATGCGGCCGCGCCGGCCGACTCGAGCGCCAATGCGGCGGCTCCGGTTGCGCAAGCTGCTCCGGCAGCCAAGGTCGCCGCGCCGCCCCGGATGAAGCCGACCGAAGGTATCGGCATGCCGCGTCCGGGCGAAATCACCCTGCAGGAGCAGTTCAGCCCCACCGGCCACACGGCCCGTTGGCTGCACGACGTGCTGTTGCTGCCGCTCATCACTATCATCTCGGTCTTCGTTCTGCTCCTGATGCTCTATGTGATGGTGCGTTTTCGCCGCAGCGCCAATCCGGTGCCGTCGAAGACCTCGCACAACACGCTCATCGAAGTGATCTGGACGGTGGTGCCGGTGGTCATTCTGCTGGTCATCGCGGTGCCCTCGATCGGCCTGCTGGCGGACCAGTATAAACCCGCGCCCAAGGATGCGCTGACCGTCAAGGTGACCGGCTATCAGTGGTATTGGGGCTATGAATATCCCGACAACGGGATCCCCGAATATGTTTCGAACATGCTCCCCCGGGACAAGGCCGAGGCGAATGGCGAGCCCTATCTGCTCGCGCCTGACAATCGCATTGTTCTTCCGGTCGGCCGTCCGATCAAGCTGATCATAACGGGCGCCGATGTGATCCACGCCTTTGCTGTACCGTCGCTTTGGCTGAAGATGGATGCGGTCCCTGGCCGTCTCAACGAAAAGACCGTCACCATTGAGAAGCCCGGCGTTTATTACGGCCAGTGTTCGGAGCTTTGCGGCGCGCGCCATGGCTTCATGCCTATCGCCGTCGAGGCGCTGCCTCCCGCCCAGTTCGACCAATGGGTTCTCTCGCAGGGCGGCAAGCTCCAGGGCGCTGCTGCAGCGGCGACTGCCGCCGCTGCTGCCCCGGCTGCCGCACCCGCCGAAAAGCTTTGATGTAAGGGCATAGACGCCATGACAACCATTACCGCAGATCATCACGGCGATCATGCTCATGAGCATCATGACGCCGATCACAAGCCAGCCTTCTTCCAGCGCTGGTTCATGTCGACGAACCACAAGGACATCGGCACCCTCTACCTGATCTTCGCGATCCTCGCCGGCGTGATCGGCGGCGCGATTTCGGGCCTGATGCGTGCCGAACTGGCCGAGCCGGGTATTCAGTACCTCCATACCTGGGCGCAGCTCAGCGACGGCCCTTCGGCCACGCTCGACCAAGCCTATCACCTTTGGAACGTGCTGATTACCGCGCACGGTCTAATCATGGTTTTCTTCATGGTTATGCCCGCCATCATCGGCGGCTTCGGCAACTGGTTCGTTCCGATCATGATCGGCGCGCCGGATATGGCGTTCCCGCGGATGAACAATATCAGCTTCTGGCTGCTCATCCCCGCCTTTGCCCTTCTTCTGGGTTCGACCTTCGTTCCCGGCGGCACCGGAAATGGCGCGGGCACCGGATGGACGGTCTATGCGCCGCTCTCGACCAGCGGTTCTGCGGGTCCGGCGGTGGATATGGCGATCCTGTCGCTCCACATCGCGGGCGCCAGCTCGATCCTGGGTGCGGTGAACTTCATCACCACCATTCTCAACATGCGCGCGCCGGGGATGACCCTGCACAAGATGCCGCTGTTCGTTTGGTCGGTGCTGGTTACCGCCTTCCTGCTGCTGCTCGCGCTGCCGGTTCTCGCTGCGGCGATCACCATGCTGCTGACGGACCGTAACTTCGGCACGACCTTCTATGACGCCGCCGGCGGTGGTGACCCGGAGCTGTACCAGCATCTCTTCTGGTTCTTCGGTCACCCTGAAGTGTACATCATGATTTTGCCGGGCTTCGGCATCGTCAGCCAGATCATCTCGACCTTCAGCCGCAAGCCGGTCTTCGGCTATCTGGGCATGGCTTACGCCATGGTCGCTATCGGTGTTGTGGGCTTCGTCGTCTGGGCGCACCACATGTTCACCACCGGCATGTCCGTGAACGTGAAGATGTATTTCACGGCCGCGACGATGGTCATCGCCGTCCCGACCGGGATTAAGATTTTCTCGTGGATCGCGACCATCTGGGGTGGTTCCATCAGCTATAAAACTCCCATGGTGTGGGCGCTCGGCTTCATCTTCCTCTTCACGGTAGGTGGTGTCACCGGCGTTGTCCTGGCGAATGGCGGCGTCGATGACGTTCTGCATGACACCTATTATGTCGTTGCGCACTTCCACTATGTGCTGTCGCTGGGCGCGGTGTTCGGCCTGTTCGCAGGCTTCTACTATTGGTTCCCCAAGATGTCCGGCCGGATGTACAACGAGTTCCTCGGGCATCTGCACTTCTGGGTCTTCTTCGTCGGCGTGAACATGCTGTTCTTCCCGATGCACTTCCTGGGCCTTTCGGGCATGCCTCGCCGCTATCCCGATTATCCTGAAGCTTTCGCTTACTGGAACGGCGTTGCCAGCCACGGCTATGAAATCATGGCGGTGGGCGTGCTGATCTTCTTCGTGAACGTCTTCTGGTCGCTCGTTGCTGGCAAGAAGGCCGAAGGTAATCCGTGGGGTGAAGGCGCCACGACGCTGGAATGGACGCTGCCAAGTCCGCCGCCGTTCCACCAGTTTGAAACCCTGCCGGTCATCGACTGACGATCGGCGAAAACAAAGGCGCTCCGATCGACGGGGCGCGGGGTAGCGGTTACGGCCGCGGACCCGATATAAGCAGTCCCGGCGTCTTTGATGGCGCCGGGCTGCCGCATGAGGAGCATATGGCAAGTTCGCCGTTCATGGCTGGAAGCTCGTCTTCCACAGTTATCGCGCATTGGCGGGATTTTATCGCCCTGACCAAGCCGCGGGTGATGACGCTTGTTGTCTTCACCGGCCTGTGCGGTCTGCTCGCGGCCCCGGCTCACATTCATCCGGTTCTGGCCTTCACCGCCATCCTCTGCATTGCGCTGGGAGCCGGCGCTGCTGCGACGCTCAACCAATGGTATGAAGCCGATATCGATGCGAAGATGAAGCGAACGGCGAACCGGCCGCTGCCGGCCGGCCGCATGGATCGGCAGTCGGCCCTCCACTTTGGCGTGGGCCTATCCTTTTTCTCGGTTTTGTTGATGGGCGTGGCGACCAATTGGCTCGCTGCGGCTGTTTTGGCGGTGTCCATCCTCTTTTACGTGTTCGTCTATACGATCTGGCTGAAGCCGCGAACGACGCAGAATATCGTGATCGGCGGAGCTGCCGGAGCATTTCCTCCAGTGATCGGCTGGGCCGCTGTTACAGGTGACATTGGCGCTCTGCCCGTCGCACTGTTCATGCTGACCTTCTTTTGGACGCCGCCTCATTTTTGGGCGCTCGCGCTGTTTGTGAAGACCGATTATGCTGCAGCCAACATACCGATGCTGCCGGTCGTATCTGGCGAAGTCGCGACGCGGCGGCAGATTTGGTTCTACACCGCGATCATGGCTGTGGCGGCGATGGCACCCGTTCTGCTGCGCCTGACGGGGCTGATCTATGGCGTTGTCGCGCTACTGGGCACCGGGCTGTTCGTCGTCTTCGCATTCCAGGTTTTTCGGCGGAGGGAAAGCGACTCAAGCCGCATGGGGCCGGAGCGGCGCTTGTTCAAATATTCGATCCTATACCTCTTCCTTCTCTTTGGAGCGGTGGTGGTTGATCGGTGGGTGCTGGCATGACACCCGAGGAGGAAAAGCAGGTGCGCAGCAGGCAGAAGTCACGCGCGATCGTGACGGGGTTGTTGCTCGGCGCGCTGGTCATTCTTTTCTACGCCATCACCATCGCCAAGATCGGCGGAGGCCATTGATGGCCAGCTTGCCGCCTTCGCCTTTCGACCGGGATCGTCGTAATCGGCGGACGCTTGTGGCGATGGCGGGCGTCGGCTTCGCGATGCTCGGGCTGGGTTTCGCGTCGGTCCCGCTTTATCGCATCTTTTGTGAGCGTACGGGTTTCGGGGGTACGACGCAGCGCGCATCAGGGGATCTGAAGATCCAGCCAGCCGTGGGCCACAGCCTGTCAATACGGTTCGATTCGAATGTTCAACCGGGCATGCCCTGGCAATTTTATCCGGAGCATCGGACGGACACGGTGACAGTCGGTGCGCGGGACATGGCGATTTTCATTGCCAAGAATATGTCCGACAAGCCGGTTACGGGAACCGCCAGCTTCAACGTTACGCCAACGCAGGCGGGAGCCTACTTTACCAAGATCCAATGTTTCTGCTTCACGCAGCAGACGCTGCAGCCGGGCCAAGAGGTGCGGATGCCGGTGATCTATTATGTCGATCCAAAGATTCTGGCGGATCCCGACAACCGGGATACTCAGCAAATTACGCTTAGCTACACCTTCTATCCTGTTGAGCAGGATAAAAAGCCAAGCTAAGGCAATCCACGATAACGCGAACCGCGAACAGGGAAGAGTACGTCATGGCAGGCGCCAAGCAGCACGATTATCATATTCTACCGCCCAGCATCTGGCCGCTTTTCGGATCCATGTCGGCGCTGGTGATGGCCTCTGGCGCGATCATGTGGCTGCATCCCGACGCCATGCCTGCGGGCGGCGGTTGGGTATTCCTGATCGGCGTCGCCGGCGTTCTGTTTACGATGTACAGCTGGTGGGCCAACGTAATTGCAGAGGCGCATGCTGGCGATCACACGCCCGTAGTCCAATTGCACCTGCGCTATGGCATGATCCTCTTCATCGCCTCTGAAGTCATGTTCTTCGTGGGCTGGTTCTGGTCCTTCTTCGACTTCTCGCTGTTCCCGAGCCAACTTGCGCCGATTGAAGGGATGTTCCCCTCCAAGGGCATCGAGGTGATGAACGCGTTTGAATTGCCCTTGCTCAACACGTTGATCCTGCTCTGCTCGGGCACCACCGTTACTTGGGCGCATCATGCACTGATTCATGGCGATCGGGAGAGCCTCAAGACCGGCCTGTGGCTGACGGTGATCCTGGGTCTGCTCTTCTCGTCGATCCAGGCCTATGAATATGCGCATGCGCCGTTCCCGTTCGGTGGCAGCCCCTATAGCTCGGCCTTCTATATGGCGACGGGCTTCCACGGCTTTCACGTTCTGATCGGTACGATCTTCCTGATCGTCAATCTGGTCCGCGTCTATAAGGGCCACTTCACTCCGCGCCAGCATTTCGGCTTCGAAGCCGCTGCCTGGTACTGGCATTTCGTTGACGTCGTCTGGCTGTTCCTCTTCGTCGCGATTTACGTGTGGGGTGGCTGGGGCGCTCCGATGCATGGCGGCTGAGCGCTGATACGTCTGAACAGTGAACGGCCGGGCTTGTCCCGGCCGTTTCCTTTTGCCGCTAGGATAATTATGGCTGTGAGGATGCTGCTGTCCGAACCTACGCTGCGCCCATTCTTTTCCAGCGTTTCCTTTCGAGTATCGACTGATATTAGTCAGACGCTCCCGCCGTCGCCGACTGTGGGCGTGATCTCAACGGAGCAGCGGCGATGAAGAATGTACGCTTTCCGCTTTTGGCCACCTTAGTAGTCGCCGCCGCCATTCTCGTCATGATCGGCCTAGGTGTGTGGCAGCTACAAAGGCGTGGCGGAAAGGAGGCCATGCTCGCGCTGGCCGCGGCCAATCCCGCCAAACCGCCAATCAGCTTTCCAGCCATGCCGCCCGTGCCGGCCGAAATGCTGTTCCGCCGTTCGTCTCTTCATTGCCTCGATGTGGTCGGATGGCAGACGGAGGCTGGCCGCGCGGCCGATGGATCGGTCGGCTATCGCTATATCGCTCAATGCTCGACCGGCGCGGAAGGCCCCGGGGCGCTCGTAGCGTTGGGCGTCGCCAAGCAACCGGACCTGGCACCCCGTTGGAAAGGCGGTCAGATAAGGGGCTGGATCTCCGAGGAGCCGGATCACCGGGCCCTTCTTTCGCGGCTTGGCGGCAATGTGCTTCCCTTACGGCCTATGCTGATTGCGGAGCGGGCTCCCGAAGGGCTGAAGTCTGTCGCTCCGCCGAGTGTCGAGGATGTGCCGAACAACCATCTCGCCTACGCGGTTCAGTGGTTTTTCTTCGCCGCTGTCGCCGCGTTCATTTACGTGCTGGCGCTGAATAGGCGGACGCCTCCCGGCGCATCGTCGTAAAAACTTGCTCCGCGGGCTTCGCACCGCTACCGCGCTTTCCCATCATGCAATATGTGAGCACCAGAGGAAGCGCCCCCGCGCTGGGTTTCGAAGATGTGACGTTGGCAGGGCTGGCGTCCGACGGCGGGCTGTACATCCCTGAAAGCTGGCCGCGTTTTCCGGAGGCCGAGATCAGAGCCCTCGCGGGTCTCCCCTATGTCGAGACCGCGGTGCGGGTCATGGCCCCCTTTGTCGCCGGATCGCTCAGCGAGGATGAACTGCGGGATCTGTGCACTACGGCCTATGGTCGCTTCAGCCACCAAGCGGTGACGCCGTTGGCGCAACTGGATCACCAGCATTGGCTGCTGGAGCTGTTTCACGGCCCGACGCTGGCGTTCAAGGACGTGGCCCTGCAACTGCTCGGCCAGTTGTTCGAGCGTTTCCTGTCGCGGCGGGATGATCATCTGACGATCGTCGGTGCGACCTCGGGCGATACAGGATCGGCGGCGATCGATGCCGTGGCGGGGCGTGATAAGATCGATATCTTCATGCTGCATCCCGAAGGCCGGGTTTCCGACGTTCAACGGCGGCAGATGACGACGGTGCGTGCACCCAACGTCCATAATATCGCGATCGAGGGCAGCTTTGACGACGCCCAATCCTTGGTGAAGGCGATGTTCAACGACGCCGCATTTTCCAAGCGCTTCAACCTGTCGGCGGTGAACAGCATCAATTGGGCCCGGCTGATGGCACAGGTCGTCTATTATTTCTATGCCGCGGTTCGTCTGGGCGCACCCGACCGACCGGTGGCCTTCTCGGTCCCCACCGGCAACTTCGGTGATATATTCGCCGGCTATGTGGCCGCTCAGATGGGCTTGCCAGTCGCCAAGCTGATGGTCGCAACCAACGTGAACGATATTCTGCATCGCGCGCTGGCTGATGGCGACTACAGCCAGGGGCAGGTCGTGCAGACGGCGACGCCTAGCATGGACATTCAGATCAGCTCCAATTTCGAGCGGCTGCTTTTCGATGCAGGCGGGCGGGATGGCACTGCGCTGGCGGAACAGATGAAGGGGTTTGAAGCGAGCCGTGCGATGCGCCTCACAAATGCGCAGCGCGCGGGTGCGGCCAAGCTCTTGACCTCGGCCCGCGTGGATGGTGACGCCATGAACATGGCGATCCGTTGGGCTTTTGACGGTTCTGGCCAGGTGATCGATCCTCACACCGCAGTCGGCCTCGCCGCAGCACGCGAGCTGGAAATCGATTCGAGCGTTCCGATCGTTACATTGGCGACCGCCCATCCGGCCAAGTTCCGTGACGCGGTCGAGCGCGCCACTGGTATCCGTCCGCCTCTGCCTGCACGCATGGGCGACCTGTTTGCGCGCGAAGAGGCTTATGCCAAGCTGCCTGCCTCCTTCGATGCGATAACCGCCTATGTCGCGGAGCGCGCTACGCCAAGGGCATGAAGCTCCATACTCTCATCGGCGAGCCTTGGGCTGATTATGGCCTGATCGACTCGGGGCATGGACGCAAGCTCGAACGCTACGGCCGCTTTCGTTTCATCCGGCCGGAGCCACAGGCGATGTGGGCGCCTGCAAGTGCCGATTGGAAGGCAGACGGGGAGTTTGTTCCCGGTTCGGACGAAGAAGGTGGCGGCCGCTGGGTGCATGCGCGACCGGTGCCTTCAGAAGGCTGGCCTCTGTCCTGGAACGAAGTCACTTTCGAAGCAAGTTGCACACCCTTTCGCCACTTGGGCTTTTTCCCGGATATGGCCCCGGTCTGGAGCTGGATGCGCGAGCAGGTCGAAGGGGTCGAGCAGCCTCACATCATGAACCTGTTCGGCTATACTGGCGTCGGCACGCTGGCGATGGCGGCTGCGGGTGCACAGATGGTCCATGTCGATGCGTCCAAGAAGTCGGTGGCCCAGGCGAGAGCCAATGCCGCTGCTTCGGGATTGGAGGATCGGCCTGTCCGCTGGATCGTCGATGATGCGGCAAAATTTGTCGCGCGGGAAGTGCGGCGAGGGCGACGTTATGACGGCATATTGCTCGACCCCCCAAAATATGGCCGTGGGCCAGATGGCGAGGTCTGGCGGCTTGAAGAAGATCTGCCAGGCCTTATCGCCAATTGCCGTCAACTGCTCGATGCAGACAGCCGCTTCCTGTTCCTCACGGTCTATGCGGTGCGCATGTCTGCGCTCGCAATCGGGGAACTGCTGAGACAAGTCTTCGCCGACCTCCCCGGTGATGTAGAGGCGGGCGAGTTGGCCGTGCGGGAGGAAGCGCGTAGCTTAGCATTACCTACGGCGATCTGGGCGCGTTGGCGGCGCTGAGCGTTAGCTGCGGCGGTCCAGCATAGCTAACCCCTCAGCCCAATCCTACCAGCGGAACGATATCGACGGGCCGCCCATTACGCCGCAGTTCGATGGTGATGCTCGGCCGTCCGGGGCCGGCGCTGCCCAGCGGATCGCCCTGGCGCACATTATCACCCACCGACGCGGACAGGCGGAGCAACCCGGTGATCAGCGTCGTCCAGCCGCCACCATGATCGAGGATCATAATCTGTCCGTAACCACGATAAGGCCCGGCGAAGACCACTCGCCCCGCTGTGGGTGCGACAGCCAGCGCACCAGCCTGGGTCACGATGGTGAGACCGCGCGATCGCACCCCGCTTTCTGACAATTCACCCATCCCGGTAACGAGTTGGCCCATGACTGGCAGCCGATAAGGCGGCGGGCCGCCCGATTGGCGTCTCAGCGTCGGGGCTGGCGCAGCCGTGAGGTCAGGGCGAGCGGGACGGAGGAGGGGGCCCGGTAGTGCCGCCAGTTCGTCACGCAGATCGCCGGCCGCCTGAAGCCGATCCATCAGATCGACGATGTCGCGTGCCCGTTCGCCAAGCGCCAAAGCACGATCGCTCTCCAGACTGGCGTTGGAGCGATAATCCTTTGCCGCCAGCCTTTTTCGGGTTTCGAGTGTCTGAAGGGCCAACTGGCGATCCCGCAGATCAGCTTGGCTCTGCGCTAAGGATCCGGCAGCTTGTTCGGCGGTTTCGCGCAGCGCCCGGCTACGTTCCAGTTCGGCGCGCAAACCCGCTGTGCGATCTTGGATGACGGGAAGGATCTGACCCAGAACGGCGCGCATGTGCACCGCATCGCTAACCGATCCGGGCTGCACCAGCGCCAGCGCCAATGGACGGCGCGCCATCATCTGAAGGGCCGCGGTCAGGCGCACGACAGGTTCCTGCTTTGCTGCAAGTCGCGCGGCTTGGGCGCGCTGCATGCGGGCGATGATCGCGATGCGTGCCTGAGCAGCCTGGATGTCAGCCTCGGCCTGCTGGATGCGAGCAGCCATGGCGGCGGCGCGGCGGCGCGCTTGATCAGCCTCATCTCGGGCGGCGCTGGCCTGCTGCTCCAGCCGTTCCGATCGCTCCCGTGCCTGTTCGGACTGAATACGGGCTGCCTTGAGCGCAGCTTGTTCGTGTTGAAGGCTGGTCTCGCCTGTGCCGCCAAGGATGAGGCCGGGCGCGGGCATGGCGGCCAGGCGCGCGGCGGCGATGAGCGCTACAATGCCGATGCCCACTGCGCCAATCGCCGACCGTTTCACCCTTGCCCCCCGTCGGCCATGTTCAGAGCCCACCAAAGCTGATTATCCGGAAATCCGGGTAGCTGTCGAGCAATGAGCGCATCAGCCTTCACGATGATAGGGGTGGCCCGTCAGGATCGAACAGGCGCGCCAGAGTTGTTCGGAGAGCATCGCGCGCGCCATCATATGCGGCCAGGTCATGGCGCCGAACGCGATCAGCAGGTTGGCATTCGCCCTGTCGGCATCATCAAAGCCGTCGGCCGCGCCGATCAGGAAGCGGCATTCGCGCGTGCCCGCGTCTCGCCATCCCTCCAGACGTCGGGCAAACTCCATGGAGCTCAGCTGCTTGCCCTTTTCATCGAGCATGACGGTGATGGTGCCCGGCTGCGCGGCCGGCAGCTTTCCGCCGCGATCGGGCAGTTCGGTAATCCTGTGCGGCATCGTCAGCCGCTTCATATAGCGATCGACCAACTCGGCTTCGGCCGACCGTCCAATCTTCCCGCGCGCGATGATATGGAGGAGCATGGCTGTGCCCCTAACCTGTCAGCGCCCGCTTGTCGAAGACCGCTTCAGGCGGTGCCAGCTACCGGCGCATCGACAAAGCCCCACATGCGCTCAAGATTGTAGAAGCTGCGCACTTCGGGGCGGAACAGGTGCACGATCACGTCGCCCGCATCGATCAGCACCCAGTCAGCGACCGGCAAGCCTTCGACGCGCGCAGAGCGGCCGGTGGCCTGCTTGATGCGTTCGGCCAGCTTCTGCGCCATTGACGCGACCTGACGCGATGAACGCCCGCTGGCGATCACCATATGGTCGGCAATGCTGCTTTTGCCTTCAAGCGGGATGGAGATGGTTTCCTGCGCCTGGTCGTCGTCGAGCGACTTTAGGACAAGGTCGTGCAGGGCGGCAACGCTGTCGGCACTTTGGGCCGTGTCGTTGGCGGGATGTGGTCTGGTCAAAAATGCTCCATTCTAGACAATCAACCGGCGCGTGAGCGGATCGCGCACGCGTGCAAGTTCATATTCGCGATGCCAGAGGGGTTTCGCCTGCCGTAGCAGGGTCGCCGATCTTGGATCAGGGCGAAAGCGCAAAAGCACAAGCGCCGGCGGTCTCCAATCCGTCCAGTCTGCACTCTGGCGCGCGGGCCGGACGAAACGCCGCAGCCAGGCCATGGCCCCAGAGCCACGGGCAGCACCATCATAACCGGGACGGGCGATTACGGCAATGGGCATATGCCGCGCAATGCCGCGCCAATCTTTCCACTGGCCGAACTGCGCCAGATTGTCGCCGCCCATCAGCCATATGAAGCGGTTCCGAGGAAAGCGGCGGGTGATCGCCCTGACCGTGTCAATCGTATAGCGGGTCCCCAGCGTCTGTTCGATCGCAGTGGCGCGAATCGGCCCGCGGCGAGCCATGTTCCGCGCGTGGCGAAGCCTTGCGGTGAGCGGAGCCATGCCCTTGCGCGGCTTGAGTGGGTTTCCTGGGGACACCAGCCACCAGACCTCGTCAAGCCGCAGAGCCTCCGCCGCGAACAGCGAAATCGCGCGATGGCCGCCATGGGCCGGGTTGAAGGAGCCGCCCAAAAGGCCAATGCGCGCCATGCTTCTAGTCAGTTTCCACTAACCCTTTGGCCGCGCGCAACCCGCCGCGGCCGCCGCGTGCCAATTGGCGTTTCAGCTCTTCGGGCGTCGGGGCGATCAGGAAACCGAAACTGACACAGCCTTCCCGCGTTTCGACCGCATGGTGCAGCCGGTGTGCCTGAACAATCCGCTTTATATAACGCGTGCGGGGCACATGGCGATGCCCGATCCGGCGGTGGACCAGAATGTCATGAAAGCCGAGGTAGATGAGGCCATAAGCGGCGATGCCCGCTCCGCAAGCAGTCGCCCAGACGCCCCAGTTCCATTGCACGCCGCCCAGCAGCAGCAGGATGGAAGGCATTGCAAAGATCACGAAATAAAGATCGTTCGCTTCCCACAAGCCGGTGCGGACGCGGTGATGGCTCGCATGCAGGAACCATCCCGGGCCGTGCATGACCCAGCGGTGCATGACATAGGCGAAGCCCTCCATTGCAGCGACCGTGGCGGCGAAGATCAGGAATGGCAAGAGGGCCGACATGGCGCTCTATATAGGGGCGTAGATGGAAGCGCGCGACCCGTAATGCCGCTTACATGAAAAAGGCCGCGACCCTGCGGATCGCGGCCCTCCTCTTCATTATCCGGATGAAATCAGAAGGAAGCGGTGATCGAACCCACCACGCCGGCCTTGCTGATGTTGCGGCCGCTCGGGCTGTAGAGCGACTTGTTGGTGTCCACATAGCTGACCCCGAAGGTCAGGTGGCTCCAAGTGTAAGTCGCGCCGACGCTCCAGTCGGTATATTCGTCACCGATCGTCAGATAGCTCGGGCCAAAGCTATGGCCGAGATGCGCCGATACGCCGATGGGGGTGTTAGGAACGCTGGCCGACAGGTCGCCTGCCACGTAGAGATTGTCTTCCTTGCCGCCGCCGATCGACAGCGCCTTTGCTTTAGGCGCATAGGCTGCGCTGAGCTTTGCGGTGGCCGGGCCGAAGGTGCCCTTGATCGAAGCGTAGGGTTCGACGAAGTCGGTGTTCGCGCCGCCCGAACCCGGATAGTAGTAATAGAGGACGCCGACATCGACGGTGGCTGCGCCAAAGGTCGTCGAATAGCCCGCAATCAGGTCGAGTTCCTGGTCGCTGCCAGCTGCGACATAATCATCGATCGACGAACCCCAGGTCGAAACATAGAAACCTGACTCATGGGTGACGGTGATGCCGCCCTGCAGCGCGAAGCGCTTGTCGGTCTGTGAGATGCCACGGAAACGGTAGTCGGTCACGACAGCGGCGTTGCCGGTCACAGTGAGCGCCGGAGTGGGCTCTTCCTGGGCAAATGCCGGAACGGAAAGAGCAGCGAGAGCGACGGCCGAGAGGCCGAGAATGGACTTACGCATTGGATTCCCCTTGGTGATGTCTGCGACAGTCCCACCTGCGTCAGGATCCCGAAGTCTCTTTTCCCATCAAGGGCCGGACCGGGTGTTCTGAACAAAGCAGGGCATGCCGCCCGTTGCCGCGCCGCACAAGAAATTATTGCTCAAATTTATTTTTTGATGCTGAAATGTTGCTAGACTGCAACAATGAGCAGAGCGGCCTCTTACCCCCGCATTTTTCGGAAGCGGAGGAGGCCAGCGTCGAGGTCGGCAATGAGGTCAGCCGGATCTTCAAGACCGATCTGCAGGCGGACCACAGGGCCTTCCGCCTGCCAGCTTGTGGCGGTGCGGTAACGGGCAGGATCAACCGGCAGGGCGAGACTTTCAAAGCCGCCCCAACTGTAGCCGATCCCGAAATGGGCGAGGCCGTCGATCAGGGCGGCACGTGATTTTTCGTCGCCGCCCTTGAGCACGAAGCTGAAGAGTCCGCTGGAGCCGGAGAAATCGCGTTGCCAATGTTCGTGGCCGGGGCAACTGGGGAGCGCGGGGTGGAGGACGCGGGCGACGTCGGGTTGGGCGGCGAGCCAGTGGGCGATCTGGAGCGCGCTTTCCTGATGGTGATTCAGGCGGACCCCGAGTGTGCGAAGGCCGCGAGAGGCGAGCCAGGCGTCGTCCGGGCTGACCATTTGGCCGAGGAGATAGGCGGTCTGGCGGATCTTAGGAAAGAGATCTGGGGTCGCGGTGACCGAGCCGAGCATGACGTCGCTGTGGCCGACAATATATTTGGTGCAGGCGAGGATCGAGATGTCGATGCCGTGGACCATGGCGGGGAAGAAATAGGGTGTGGCCCAGGTATTATCGAGCAAAGTGGCGATCCCCTGCTCCTTTGCAAGGGCGGTGATGGTGGGGATGTCCTGGACCTCGAAAGTCAGGCTGCCGGGGCTTTCGAGGAAGATGGCTCGGGTATTTTCATGAATTAAACCGCGAATTGAAGCGATTTCGGCGAGCGGGTCATAATAAGTCGTTTCGATACCGTAACTTTTTAGCATTTGCTGGCAGAAGTTGCGGGTCGGGTCATAGGCGCTGTCGACCATGAGGAGATGGTCGCCGGGTTTCAGTACCGACAGCAGTGCGCAGGCGATCGCGGCGACGCCGGAGGGGAAGAGCATCGTGCCTTCCGCGCCCGGCTCCATTTCGGTGAGCGCGTCGGCCAGGCTCCAGGCGGTCGGCGTGCCCTTGCGGCCGTAGAAGAGGCGCTCATGCGTGCTGCTGCTGGCGGCGCGGCGCAGATGCGCGACATCGTCATAGAGAATGGTCGAGGCGCGCCAGACCGGCGGATTGACGATGCCGCCGGGCTGCCCCGGCATGCCGGTCCATTCAGGCTTGCGACCGGCCTGCGCCAGCCGGGTGAGGGGCTTGCGGTCGTCGCGGTCCTTGGTCATGCCGCGGCCCCCGTCGCCTTGGGCGTGGCAGGATCGAGGCCCCATTCGGACCAGCTGCCGTCATAGAGGGTGACGTCCGTTTTGCCGAGCAGCTCAAGCCCCGCGAGCAGGATCGCGGCGGTGACGCCGCTGCCGCAGGTCGTGACGATCGGGCGCGAGAAATCCGTGCCGGCATCAAGGAAGAGCCGCCGCAGTTGCTCGCCCGTCTTCATGCTGTTGTCGGCGTTGAAGAGGCTTGCCGAGGGAATATTGCGCGAACCGGGTATATGGCCCGAGGCCATGCCGGGACGCGGTTCCTTTTCTTCGCCGGTGAAGCGGGCCGCGCCGCGTGCGTCGATGACCTGGGCGGCTTGGTCGTCGAGATTGGCGATCAGGTCGTCCTTCGTGCGCACCTGCCCTTCTGCACGGCGAGCGAGGGCGTTGCCGCGCGGGATGACGGGCCAGCCGGTTTCGGTCGGCCGTCCTTCTGCGACCCATTTGGGGAGGCCGCCGTCGAGTATGGCTGCGGCCGCGCCTACGCCATACAGGCGCATCATCCACCATGCGCGCGCGGCGCTGTGGGTCGGGCTGTTGTCATAGAGGATGATGCGGCTGTTCGTATCGATGCCTAGCGCGCGGCAGCGTTCCTGCATGAAGGCGTCGCTGGGGAGCATGCCGGGGCGCGGATCGTCGGCGTCGGCGAGGGTGGGCAGGTCGAGATAGGCGGAGCCGGGGATATGAGCGGCCTCGAACTCGGCGCGCGGGTCACGCGGAGTGCCGGGGAGAAAGAGGCTAGCGTCCAGTATCTTGAGGTCGCCTTTGCTCAGCTCTGCCGCGAGCCAATCGGTGGAGATAAGAATGTCCATGCCGCCTCTTTTCGGTGCCGTTTCCAGCTTTTTAGGGACGGGCGGAGGTGGTGGGAAGGGGCTACGGGCCCCTCTCCCGTCAGCCCGGTCAGGCGGGGCTGCCACCTCGATCAGAGTCGCATGCCTCCGATGACACCCTAAAGGGGCGAGGGAAAAGGGTCAGCTCGCCAGTTCAAGCGCGGTTGCGCGGCTGCCGGGGGAACGGAACTGGCGTGGGCCCTGGTCCATGCGGAAAGGCGCAAGGCGGTCAGCGGGTGGGGTTTTTTCCTGGCCGACGATGTAGGCGCGGCCGGTGCGGCCGGTGCCGGTGGGGGCGGCGCTCGCGTCATTGGCCCAGCGATATTGGGCGTCGAAGGCCACTAGCGGGATCAGCAGAGCGCGGTCCCCCATCTGCACCGGCGCGATCTGATCGGGCAGAAGGCGCAGTTCGCCGGTTACGCAATGGCTTTCACCCGGCGCGATCGACACGGCGGAATGGGCGGGCATGCCAGCGGCCCCGGCGAAAAATTGCTGCAGCATCGCCTGCTGACGGGTGTCGGCATTAGCGATGAGGGTGCGGATCAATATGTCGTCGGCCGCGTGCGATCCGCGATTGTGAAGCGTGAGGCTGTAGCCGATCGTCGCGCCCATCAGCGACAGGCGGGCGTTGCGCACTTCCAGCGACAGGTCGAGCCAGGGGCGATCGGTTGCCGCAGTGGCGGCTGCCGGAGGCGCTGCTGGCGTGGGAACCGGGGCTGCAGGTTTGAGCTGCGGCTTGGCTGCCGGGGCGGGTGGCCGAGCCGGCGGCGCGGGACGCGGCGGGGTCGGCGTGACGGCTGGCTGCTCGGCGAGAGGCTCCTCAACAAGGCTTTCCTCCGCCAACGTGTCGTCCCGGCGGCGGCGGAAGAATAGCCATGCGGCGAGGGCGGCCAGCAGGGCCATGCCGCCCGCGATCCAAGGCCAGGAAGAGGATTCGGCGGACGCGCTGGGTCGTGCTTTGGGGGCTGGCGGGGCGGCAATCGGCGGCGGGGCGGCGCGCGGGGCGGTGGGGGACGCGGGAGCTGACTGCGGTGCGGCCGGGGCAGGCGCCGGGCTGCTGCTTCCCGCTGGAGCTGCGGGCTCAGCGGGTTCCGGGCGAGGCGCGACGGTAGCCGGACGCCGCTCGGCCGGGGAGGGCGTCTGCGGCTGCGGTGCGGGCGGTGCGACGATCGGCGGTGGTGGCGTAACGGTGGCAGGCGGCGTTACGGGTGGCGGCGTGACAGGCGCGCCGCGGAAGACGTCAAGCTCGGGGCCCTGGCGGCTGGGGTCGGCAGGCGGCTGATTGGTGCGGGGCAGATTGAAGACGGGTTCGCCGCCCTCCTGCTCCTGAGCGAAGGAAGGCGTGGCCAGCAGCAGCGGCACGGCGGCAATGATGATGACTGGACGCAACCCCATGGGGAGCAGCCAAGGCAATGGGTCCGCTGAACGGGAGGTGAACGAGGAGGAGCATCGGCGCTGCGGTGACATTAGGCGTGCAATGACGTAGATGGCCGGTCATGACTGATACGCCTGAAACTGTAAAACCGATCCATCTTGGGCAGAGCAGCGCCTTGCCTGCTTCTCCTGAAGAGGCGGTGCTCGACTATGTGCCCAATCCGCGGCCCGGAAAGCCCTATCTGGTGCGCTTCACCGCGCCGGAATTTACCTCGCTCTGTCCCGTCACAGGCCAGCCTGACTTTGCCCATCTGGTGATCGATTATGCGCCCGGCGCGACGATCGTCGAATCGAAGTCGCTGAAGCTGTTCCTCGGCGCGTTTCGTAACCATGCGGCATTCCATGAGGATTGCACGGTGGGGATTGGCGGGCGGCTGTTTGCGGAGATGCAACCTTTGTGGCTGCGGATCGGCGGCTATTGGTATCCGCGCGGGGGGATTCCGATCGATGTGTTCTGGCAATCGGGCGAGCCGCCTGTGGGGTTATGGCTGCCTGCGCAGGACGTGCCGGGGTATCGCGGGCGGGGGTGAGCACCCTCATCCAACTTCGCCTAGCCGACAGGGTCGGCAAGGCTGCGTATCCTTCTCCCGCTCGCGAGAGAAGGATCTGGAAGGACGCGAAAGCCCTCTCCCGCTGGCGGGGGAGGGTTGGGTGAGGGCGGAGAGCTATGCTGGCTATCAGGCGTATCAATCCGAACGCCGTTCGGTTGCGACGAGACGCGACGGAATGCGAAAAGCGGCTGTGGGCGGTGCTCCGTAATCGGCAACTGGATGGCTTCAAGTTTGGGCGGCAGGCGACAATCGGTCCTTATGTCGTCGATCTGCTGCGCGCCGAATATCGCCTGATCGTGGAAGTGGACGATGGCCAGCATGGGGATGACCTTGATCTACAACGGACGCGGTTCCTGGAGCGGCAGGGATATGCCGTGACCCGATTCTGGAATCATGAGGTTATTGAGAATCTGGATGGCGTGCTCGCCAGCATCCGCAGCAGCCTTACTATTAAACAAATGAACAACAAAGTTCGACCAACCGCTTGACCGCGGGCGAGAAAGGTTCGATCCCGCAACTATCGTGGCGCTAGGCCGTTGGGGCTGCGCCGTTCTCAACGTGTCGGAGTTGCGAACCTGATGTCCTTTTCCAAAATTTC
Source organism: Sphingobium tyrosinilyticum (assembly GCF_042654265.1). Taxonomy (NCBI): domain Bacteria; kingdom Pseudomonadati; phylum Pseudomonadota; class Alphaproteobacteria; order Sphingomonadales; family Sphingobiaceae; genus Sphingobium; species Sphingobium tyrosinilyticum. The sequence goes on from NZ_JBHSFZ010000008.1 coordinate 78,827, forward strand.
GTCCTTGTTGCTGGCGGCTGCTCCGCTGGCTTTGACCCAGCCCGCATGGGCGCAGGCGTCCGCTGGCCCTGCGCCGGGGATCACGACCCAGTTGCCGCGTGGCGCCGCGCCCCGTCATTATGCGATCGAGGTGACGCCTGACGCGGCGAATTTGAAATTCAGCGGCAAGGCGACGATCGACCTTGATGTGGCGCAGGCGATGCCGGTGCTGGTGCTGAATGCCGCCGATCTGACCATCAGTGGCGTGACGCTGACCCCTGCCAAGGGCAAGGCGATGAAGGGAACGGCCAGGATCGATGCGGCTGCGCAGACGGTGGCGCTGGATTTCGGCAAGCCGGTGGCGCCGGGCAGCTACAAGCTCGACATTGTCTATGCCGGGGTGATCAACACGCAGGCGAACGGGATGTTCGCGCTCGACTATACCGACAATGCGGGGAAGGCGAAGCGGGCGCTGTTCACCCAGTTCGAAGCGCCCGATGCGCGGCGCTTTGTCCCGAGCTTTGACGAGCCGAGCTACAAGGCGACCTTCGACCTATCCGCCATCGTGCCCACGGGGCAGCTGGCGGTCAGCAACATGCCGGTCGCGACGTCGAAGGATCTGGGCGGCGGCAAGACGCGGGTGACGTTCGGCACCAGCCCCAAAATGTCCTCCTATCTGCTCTTCTTCGGGCTGGGCGATCTGGAGCGGGCGACGAAGATGGCGGGGGCGACCGAGGTTGGTGTCATTACCGGCAAGGGGAATACGGGGAAGGCGCAGCTGGCGCTGGATGCGTCGGCGGCGATCCTGCCATGGTATAATGACTATTTCGGCGTGCCTTTCCCGCTGCCCAAGCTCGATAATGTCGCGGGTCCGGGTCAGAGCCAGTTCTTCTCCGCGATGGAGAATTGGGGCGCGATCTTCACCTTCGAGCGCGCGCTGCTGGTCGATCCACGCTTTACGTCGGAGGGGACGCGGCGGACCATTTACTCGATCGTCGCGCATGAAATGGCGCATCAATGGTTCGGCGACCTTGTCACCATGGCCTGGTGGGACGATCTGTGGCTGAACGAGGGTTTCGCCAGCTGGATGGCGACCAAGGTTACCGACAAGCTGCAGCCGGACTGGGAAATGCTGCTGACCCGCGTGGGCGGACGCGAGCGGGCGATGGCGCTCGATGCGCTGGCGACGACCCATCCGGTGGTGCAGAAGATCCATACCGTCGATGAGGTGAACCAGGCGTTCGACGACATCACCTATGAAAAGGGTGAGGCGGTCATCACCATGCTGGAAGGCTATGCGGGTGAGGATGTGTGGCGGCAGGGTATCCGTAGCTACATGAAGCAGCACGCCTATGGGAATACCGTGACCGACGACCTGTGGAAGGCGGTCGAGGGTGCGGGAGCCCAGGGGCTCGTTTCGATCGCGCATGACTTTACCAGCCAGCCGGGCATTCCGCTGGTGAAGGTGGAGAGTGCGCAGTGCAAGGGCGGATCGACTGTCCTTGCCCTGTCGCAGGGAGAGTTCAGCCGCGACCGGAAGGACAAGGCACCGCTCAAGTGGAATGTGCCGGTGATGGCGCAGACGATCGGCGGGGCGCCGCAGCGGTTGATCCTGAACGGGACGGCGTCGGTCACGCTGCCGGGCTGCGGGGCCTATGTGATCAATGCGGGGCAGACGGGCTATTACCGCTCGCTCTATCCGCAGGCGAATGTGCAGGCTCTGGTGAAGGGGTTCACGCGGCTACCATCGATGGACCAGATCGGGCTGATGGCGGATAATTTCCAGCTGGGGCTGGGGGGCTACCAGCCGATCGGGCTGGCGCTCGACATGGTGGATGCGGTGCCTGCAAGCGCGAGCCCGGCGGTGCTGGCGGAGGTGCCGGATTATCTCGACAGCGCCTATCTGATGTTGGAGGGCGACAAGGCGGCGCAGGCGCGCGTGGCCGCTTATGCGTCGCGCAAGCTGGGACCGGTGCTGGCGGGTGTCGGCTTTGATGCGAAGGCTGGTGAGGGGCCGCAGGTTCCGGTGCTGCGGTCGGCGCTGGTGGCGACGCTGGGGGGCATGGGCGACAAGGCGGTAGTGGCGGAGGCGAAGCGGCGCTTTGCTGAACCTGCCTTGCTCGACGGGCCGCTGCGCAATGTGTGGCTGCGGATCATCGCCCAGAATGCGGATGCGGCGACATGGGAAAAGCTGCGCGCCATGGCCAATGGAGCGAAGAGCGACCTGGAGAAGAGCACGCTGTTCGCTTTGCTGGGGGCGGCGAAGGATGAGGGGCTGGCGCGTAAGGCGCTGGACCTGGCGATGACCGACGAGCCGGGCAAGACGACCAGCGCGGCGATCATCTCCGCCGTGGGGGCGGAGCATCCGATGCTGGCGGTGGATTATGTGCTGGCGCACCGGGCGCAATATGAGGCGCTGATCGACGTGTCGGCGCGGAGCCAGGCGATCGCGCGGCTGGGCGGCGGATCGGCGGACCCCGCGATGGTGACGAAGCTCGACGCTTATGCCAGCCAGTATCTGACGCCGGAATCGCGCAAGGTGGTGGATCGGTCGATCTCGGCCATCAAGACGCGGATCGAGACGCGGGCCAGGCTGAAGCCCGCTCTGGTAAGCTGGTTCGCGAAGAAGTGAGGGAAGGGCGGTGGAGCGATCCACCGTCTTTTCTTGTCAGAAGGCGAGGGACGCCTGCCGCTTGAGGCGGGTGTAGAGTGCAGCGATAACGCCTGCGAAGATCAGAAGGGCGAGCGGCACGGCCCAGGGATTTTCCGCCACAAGAGCGAGCGGGGCGTCGCTGTCCGTCGCAGCGACCATCCCGGCGAAGGCGACGCCGAACAGGCTTTCCCCGACGATGAAGCCGGTCGCCATCAGCACGCCCATGCGCTCGGCAAAGTCGGGGTTGGGCTGACGCACTGCCCAGCGGTTGTAGAGATGGCCGATGACCGCGCCGACAGGGATCAGCAGGGTCAGCGCCATCGGCAGATAGATTCCCATGCCGACGGCAAGCGGGGGCAAGCGCAGCTTGCCGGCCTTCCCCAGCAGTTCGTCGATCGCGACCACCACCGCGCCGATCAGCGCGCCGGTGCCGATCAGGTTCCAGTCGAGATCGCCGCCCAGCACGCCCTTGGCGAGGGCGGAGATCAGGGCGGCCTGGGGCGCGGGGAGGGCGCTGGCCTTGGCACCCGGTGCGCCTGCGAAACCGAAGGCGCTGTTGAGAAGGTCGAGGACCGGCGGGATCACCAGCGCGCCGAAGATGACGCCGAGGACCAGCGCGACCTGCTGCTTCCAGGGCGTCGCGCCGACCAGTTGGCCGGTCTTGAGGTCCTGGAGATTGTCGTTCGAGATGGTGGCGATGCCGAAGACGATGGCGGTGACGAACAGCGCATAGGCGATCAGCGCCTGGGACTGTTTGGGATCGCCGCCCGATCCGTAGATGGCCGCGAGGATCAGCGACGCGCCCAGCACCGCGAGGATGCCGACGCCCGAAATCGGGCTGTTCGACGCGCCGATCAAGCCCGCCATATAGCCGCAGACGGAAGCGATAACGATGCCCGCGACCAGGATATAGGCCAAGGTCAGGATGAGGATCGGCACAGGATTGAGCGCGATCGGCCCGCCTTGCGCGAAATACCAGAGCAGGACCGCGATCGGCGCGAGCGAGGCGAGGATGGTGCCGCCGACAATGCCGATCGGCAAGTCGCGCTCGGTGAGTTCAAGCAGGCCGCCCTCGCCCGCCTTGCGCCGCTGTGCCGCGGCAATGGCGGAGCGGATGCCGCTGATGATCGGTCCCAATATCTTGAGTAGCGTCCAGATCGCCGCCACGCCGATCGTGCCTGCACCGATGAAGCGCGCCTTCATGCGGAAGGTGGTGCCGACCACTTCTGCGATATCGGCCCCGGCCGGCAGGGGCGAGGTGAGCCAGGGAACGAGCCCGACCCAGCTGATCAGCAGCCCCACGAACATCGCGACGCCCACCGACAGACCGACGAGATGGCCAACGCCGATCAGCGCCATGGAAAAGCTGGTCGAAAGGGATGTCGCGCCGCTGCCGAACTTGAAAAAGGTCGCCGCTTCCTCCGCGATCAACTTCGTCTTGGCGATGATCGAGAAGGCGGCGGCGGCGAGCGAACTCATGATGATGGCGGCGAGGCCGCGTTTATTTTCTTCCAGCCCCTCGCGCGATCCTGCGCCGACTTTCAGCACTTCGGCGGCGGCGACGCCTTCGGGATAGGGCAAGTCCGAACCCGTCACCAGCGCGCGGCGCAACGGCACCGAATACATGACGCCCAATATGCCGCCCAACGCGATGGTGAAGGCGGACAACCAGTAGGGAAAGCCGGTCCACCAGCCGATGATGACGAGGCCGGGCAATACGAAGATGATCGCCGACAAGGTGCCCGCGGCCGAGGCGATGGTCTGGACAATATTATTTTCCAGGATCGTGCCCGTCGCGAAGAGCCGCAGCACGGCCATCGAAATGACGGCCGCGGGGATCGATGTCGCGAAGGTCAGGCCGATCTTGAGGCCGAGATACACATTGGCCGCGGTGAAGAGCAGCGTGATGAGCGCGCCTAATATGACGCCGCGAAGCGTCAGCTCCGCCATGGGCGCGGCCTTGGCCGAATCAGTCGTCACCAGCGTCTCCCCCTCGGGTGTCTTTTACAGATGTATGGTAATAATGTTGCCGGACCGTGGATCAATCGGAAAGTGAGGCATGGTGGACAGAGGCCGATGGCCGCACGCTCTGACCCGCGGCAGAGGCCATTTCCTTTCGGTCGAGCCAACCGTCCACCAGACTGTTCCACCGGCTATAGCCGCGCGCGTTCATGTGAAGTCCGTCGGGTCCGAACAGCGAGGCGTCCGGCAAGCCGTCCCGCGCGAGCAAGGCGCTGCCCACGTCGAGATAGTCAAAGCGCCCGACCCGGCTTCGCGCCGCGACCGTCATGTTGACGGCCGCCATCTTCGGCCAGAGCGTCCAGCGGATGGGGCTGGGTTTAAGAGACAGATAGGCGATGCGCGCCTTGGGATAGTCGGCGCGCAGCCTCTTGAGCAGCGCCAGCACGTCATGCGCCACCGCCCCAGGCGTCGCGCCGCCTGCCAAGTCATTCTCCCCCACATAGACGAGCACCGATTGTGGCGCGGCGCGGGGGAGGAGGCGGACGTAATAATGGAGGACGTCGCGCGTCGTAGCCCCGCCGAAGCCGCGATTGAGGGTGCCCCTGTCGGGAAAACTGCCGCCGGTATTCCAGAGGCGGATGCTGGAGCTGCCGAGGAAGAGGACAGCGCCTGGCGCAGTTGCGTCCACCTCATTGGCTTTGGCGAAAGCGGCGATTTCGTTGGAGAAGGGAAAGACAGGATCGGCATTTACGCGCGGCGCTTCCGACGATCCGGGCGTCTCCGTCTGCGCGACTGCCAGCGCCGGTGCAAGCAGCGGCAGGACGAGAGCCGCGAGCGATCGTCTGGACGCTCGCCTCGACCCGCGAACCTCAATGCCGATGAAGCGACCGCAATTGATATTTACCGTTGGCATAGGTGCCGAACATCCCCGCAATGGCCGGATGGTCCACAGGCTCCCCGCTATCGTCGGCGAGCAGATTCTGCTGGCTCACATAAGCGACATAGCTGGTTTCGCCATTTTCGGCGAGGAGATGATAGAAGGGCTGATGCTTGTCCGGCCGGGATTCTTCAGGAATGGCCCGATACCACTCCTCGCTATTGGCGAAGACGGGATCGATGTCGAACACGACGCCGCGAAAGCCGAAGCGGCGATGTTTGACGACATCGCCAATGCTGAAGCGCGCATGGACAACGGGCGGTGCAGTGATGTCGGCTCCGAAAATTGCGGTCGTGTCGGTCATGATGGCAATTTAGGACGCTCGCGCCTTGTTACAAGAAAAATACGGTCCTGGCCGCTTGGCAAGCCGACGATCATTCGCTAATGGCCGCCGCTCGACCGGGTCGGCGCATGCTGAACCTTCTGCGGAGAGGTGGCAGAGTGGTCGAATGCACCGCACTCGAAATGCGGCGTGCCGGCAACGGTACCGAGGGTTCGAATCCCTCCCTCTCCGCCATTCCATCTGTTGAAGATCGGTGGTTGACTCGTTGATCCGTCCTGCCCTGCTTCGCTGTCTTGCCTTGCTGCTGGCCATGTGCCCCGCGCTGGCATGGGCGTTTCCAGCGAACCGGCCTACGCCTGGCTATACGCGGGTAGCTATAGAGACATCGGTCGGGACGATCGTGGTTGCCGTGGACAACAAGCGGGCGCCTCGGACTGCGGCTAATTTCCTGGCCTATGTGGATGACGACCGGTTTGATGGCGTGACCTTTTACAGGGCGGCGCGGCGGAAGAGTGATGCGAAGCTGGGGCTGATCCAGGGCGGGATCGATACCGACGCGCGGCGGTCGCTGCCGCCGATCCCGCATGAGCCGACCAGCAAGACGGGCCTTCGCCATCTGGACGCCACCTTGTCGATGGCGCGGCCGAACCGGCCGGATTCGGCGATGGGCAATTTCTTCATCACGGCGGGTGCGACGCCCAACATGGACGCGCGCGGAGATTATATTGGCTATGCGGCTTTCGGCCATGTGGTCGCGGGGATGGATGTGGTGCGGCGCATCCTGGCGATGCCGACCTGCTGCGGGTCCGGGCCGATGCGCGGGCAGATGATCATAAAGCCGGTGGCGATCCTGCGGGCGCGACGCCTGGACGGCGTGGCGCGGCCGACGCGCGGGGTGAAGCCATGGCTGATCGGGTTGCGGCGTAGGCCACTCTCCTGACGCTTTTCCCTCTGGCCGCGACGGGCTTTGCCGTTCAGGATGCGGGCAAAAGGAGGCGGCGCATGGCGGCTGGACAGATCAGGGTAGGGATCGGCGGATGGACATTCGAGCCGTGGCGCGGGACCTTCTATCCCGAAGGGCTGCGGCAAAAGGATGAACTGGCCTATGTGGGCCAACATCTGACCGCGACCGAGATCAACGCCACTTATTATGGCACGCAGAAGGCCGCGAGCTTCGCCAATTGGGCAAAGGCGGTCCCGGATGGGTTCCAGTTCGCGGTCAAGGCTTCGCGCTACTGCACCAACCGTCGCGTTCTGGCGGAGGCGGGGGAGTCGATCGCGAAATTTACAGGCCAGGGGATTGCTGAACTGGGTGACAAGCTGGGGCCAATCCTGTGGCAGTTCATGCCGACGAAGAAATTCGATGCGGAAGATTTCGGGGCCTTCCTGAAGCTGCTGCCCGCCAGTGTGGACGGCGTGAAGCTGCGCCATGCGCTGGAGGTGCGTCACGAAAGTTTCGATGATCCCGCCTTCCTGGCCTTGGCGCGGGATTCAGGCGCGGCGGTCGTGTTCGCGGATCATGACGAATATCCGGCCATCAAGGGCCATGATGTCGGCTTTTCCTATTCTCGGTTGATGCGCACGCGCGAGGAGGAAGCGACCGGCTATCCAGCGGATCAGATAGCGGCTTGGGCGAAGAAAGCGCGAGAGCAGGCGAAGGCAGGCGACGTCTATGCCTTTTTCATCAGCGGGGCGAAGGTGCGGGCGCCAGCGGCGGCTCAGGCGATGATGGTTGCATTGAAGTAACAGGTGCTGTTGCATTTGCTGCAACTGCGAACGCACCCTTTGCGATTGTGACAAAGGGGTTACGCGATCATATGCGTCCTTGTCGAACACGACAGATAACAAAATTTGCAGGACACGAAACATGCGTCACACTTTCCAGGGCGTTGCGTTGATGGTTGCGGTCGGTGCACAGATGCTGACCTTCTACTCGGTGCTGTTCGCTTAAGCGATTACTCGCGCTTTCTTTCTTTCTCATCTTGGGGAAGTCCAAAAAGGCCGCCCAGCGCATTGCCCGGGCGGCTTTTTTATTGCTATTGAAGATGGCGAAATGAGCCCGGATCTGCTCTTCGTCTATGGATCGCTTCGGCCCGGCTTCGGCGGTGAGATGGCTGGCTGGCTTGCATCGGTGGCGCAGGTGGCGGGCACAGCTGTGGCGCGCGGGGCGCTATACAAGATCGATTATTATCCAGGGTTCGTTCCCGGCGAGGATGGCGTGATCGTTGGCGAACTGTTCCGTTTGCCCGATGCCGCCGCGATCCTGGCGGTGCTTGATGAGCATGAGGAGTGTGCGCCACACTTTCCCGCTCCGCAGGAATATCGGCGCGAGCGGGTGAGCGTGGAGACGGCGCAGGGCGCTGTCGATGCCTGGACCTATGTCTATGCGCGCGAGGTCGCGGGGCTGGAGCGAATCGCGAGCGGGGACTTCCTCGGCTGAACGCTTGCGCTTGGGCGGTGAACCGATAGGCTGCGGCTGCCGGGGCATGCGGAGAGGAAGCGCGATGAGCAAGGAGACGGAAGGGGCGGCCACGCCGGAACGCCTGCCCGAAGATTGCAACTGGATCGACAGCATCGGACTGGACCGGCGCAAGCTGCTGATGACGGGGGCTTTTGCAGCTGGCTTTGCAGCGGCCTGCCGTCCGGTTTCGAGCAGTGCAGGGCAGACGTCGGGCGAGGGGCTGGCACAGGAGACGGTATCGATCCACGCCAGCGACGGTTTTGCTCTGCCGGCCTATGTCGCTCGGCCGGAAAAGGCGAAGAAGAGCCCGGTCATCGTCGTCGTGCATGAGGTGTTCGGCGTGCATGAATGGATCCGCGACATATGCCGCCGATTCGCGCGGGAGGGCTATTATGCGATCGCGCCCGACCTGTTCGCCCGTCATGGCGACGCGACGAAGATCGCCGATATCAAGCAGTTGGTGACAAGCATCGTGTCCAAGGCGCCCGATGCGCAGGTGCTGGCGGATATCGACACGGCTTATGTCTGGGCGGGGAGCCATGGCGGCGATGCTGCCCGGCGCGGGATCACCGGATTTTGCTGGGGCGGGCGGATCGTGTGGCTTTATGCCGCGCACAGCGCGCAGCTGGACGCGGGCGTTGCCTTTTACGGGCGGCTGGTGAGCGAGAAGACGGCGCTTCAGCCGTTCAGCGTGGTCGATCAGGCGGCGGCGCTCAAGGCCCCGGTGCTGGGGCAGTATGGGGGGTTGGACAAGGGCATCCCGGTGGCTGATGTGGAAGCGATGCGCGCTGCCCTTAAGAAGGCTGGCAAGTCACCGCCTGATGAGATCACGCTTTATCCCGAAGCGGACCATGGGTTCATGGCGGATTACCGGCCGAGCTATAATGAAGCCGCGGCGACGGCGGCCTGGGCGGCGACGGTCGAGTGGTTTGGGCGCTATGTGAAGGGTGGGAAATAGGCGGGTAGGGCATAGCGTCACATCGAAGCCACCCAGCCCGTTCTGGCTGAGCTTGTCGAAGCCCCTTCTTATAAGGAGAAAAGCCTTAGACAGGCTCAGGCGAACGGGGTTTTATGATGTCGCCAATGCGCAGCGCGCCAGGGGCTATTTCGCCTTCATCGACTGCACGGCAGCCAGCGTGCTCTTCACATGATCGACATAGTTCATCTCGCTATGGACGAAGACGACCCGGCCGTTGGGCGCGATGACGTAGGAGGTGCGGTCGGTCATGCCGGGCCGCATCTTGAGCGCCACGTCATAATCCGAGATGATCGCGGGGCCGGCCGAGGCCACGGCGAACTTGCCCGCACATTCCTTGGTCGAGAAGGCGACGAGATCGTCCACTGGATCGGCCGACATGCCGATAACGGTCGCGCCCGCCTTCTTGAAGTCCGTAATGTGCGTCGCGAACTCGCGCGCCTCTGCCGAGCAGCCGGGAGTGAATGCCTTAGGGAAGAAATAGAGGACGACGGGGCCGCGCTTCAGCTGGTGCGAAAGGGTCAGGGTGAAGGTCTTGCCTGCTTGCGCGCCGCGCGTGGTGAAATCGGGCGCCTTTGCGCCGACCGCGAGCGCCGCCATGGCTCCGGTCGATCCCAAGAGAGCGGCGGCAAGGCCAAGGGCGATCTTTGCGCTCTTCATCATCGGTCGTCTCCATCGTCATCCGCTGTGCACAGGTGATGGCCCCAAGTGCGGCCGCTGGCAAGTCCGGTGGCGGAACCCTTGACCTTCTGGCCGGTTCATTTCGGATGCGCCTGCATATCGCCCTGCCATTGTTGCTGCTTGCCGCCTGTGGAGAGAAGGGCGCGGATAATCCGCGTATGTCCACCGACATAGTCGATGAGCAGGCCAGCTATGATGTGAGCAATGAAACGCCTGCGCAGGACGAGACGCTGACGCCAGAAAATGCTGTAAAGGCGCCCACCCCGGCTGATGCCTCTGCGCCCGCCGAAGCCAAGACGTCTGCCGCTGCTCCGCCTGCCGGGGCTATTCCGGCGGCGCTGCAGGGGAATTGGACGGGGTTGAACGACCGATGCGGCGACCGGTCGGCAGAGTTGGAACTGAAAGTGACGCCGGGCAGCCTCATCTTCCATGAAAGCGTGGGGACGGTGAAGGGAGTGGTGACGGGCACTGGCGGCAAGCTAAGGGTCGATGCGGCCTTCACTGGGGAGGGGGACAGCTGGACGAAGAAGCTGGAACTGCGCCCTTCCGCCAATGGGCGGGAACTGACGATCATCAATGACGGAGCCGCCGTCACGCGCAAGCGCTGCTGATCCTGTTTGTAGGCCGATCGCGTCACTGCCGCGCTTTGCTTTTTCCGCAAAAGCGGTTCCCACTTTTGCACGCGATGCTCTAGAGCGGGCCGATGATCGGCCGCCTGACCTTGAGCGATTTCCGCAACCATGCGGATGCGCTGATCCTTCCCGATCATGCTTTCATCGTGCTGACCGGCGAAAATGGCGCGGGGAAGACCAATATATTGGAAGCGGTGTCGATGCTGGCGCCGGGCCGGGGGCTGCGGGGCGCGGCGCTTCGCGACATGGCGCGGCAGGGTGGTCCGGGCAGCTTCGGCATCGCGGCGGAGGTAGATGGGGTGGTGTTGGGCACCGGCACAAGCCCGCAAGCGCCGGATCGGCGTCAGGTGCGGATCGGGGGCGTGGCGGCCTCGGCCAATGCACTGGCGGACCATATGGCGATCGTGTGGCTAACCCCGGCGATGGACCGGCTTTTCATGGACAGTCCGGGCGGACGACGGCGTTTTCTCGACCGGCTGACGCTGGCGCTGCATCCGGCGCATGCAGTGCATGCCGCCCGTTATGAGGCGGCGATGCGCGCGCGCAACCGGCTGTTGAATGACCTTCCCAGCGCTGACCCGGCCTGGCTAACGGCGCTCGAGACGCAGATGGAGGAACATGGCGCTGCGCTGTCGATCGCGCGGACTGATCTGGTTGCGCGGCTGGGGACGGAGCTGGCTGATCAGCCGGACGAACCCTTCGCCCGGCCATTGCTGGCGATCGAAGGGGAGGACGGCGGGGATGGGCCGATGGCCATGCGGCTGGCGCGGGAGCGGCGGCGGGATGCTGCGGCAGGTCGCACATTGTCCGGACCGCACCGGCAGGACCTGGCCGTTACTCATGCCGCCAAGGGGCAAGCGGCGGCGCTCTGTTCGACCGGGGAGCAGAAGGCGTTGTTGCTCTCCATCCTGCTTGCCCATGCTGCGCTGGTCGCGGCGCATAGGGGCCAACCGCCCGTGCTGCTGCTCGACGAAGTGGCGGCGCATCTCGACCCATCGCGACGGGCCGCATTGTTCGACCGGCTGCGGGCTACCGGCGGTCAAGTCTGGATGACCGGGACGGAGGCGAGCCTTTTCAATGACTTAGGTAGCGCGACGCGGCTAACGGTAACGGCGGGTCAGCTTTTTCGTTCCGCAGGTTAACGCACCTGAACAACCATTCATCGCTCGGCGCTTCTCAACTCGTCCTGGCTCTGCCCTAAGAACGCCACAGGGTTGATAAACAAGAAGAAGTCGGGGGTCGTTTCACACATGATCGGTGCTTTTCGCGCATTTATCGCGACTGCCATGCTTGCGCTTGGCGCTCTGATCGTGACCCCTGCGGCTGCTGGCGTTCTGCAGTGCGCGCCTTATGCCCGTCAGGTTTCCGGCGTCGAACTTTATGGCAACGCCAACACATGGTGGGGTCAAGCCGAGGGCCGCTATGAGCGTGGCCATCAGCCTCGGGAGGGCGCTGTGCTGGCTTTCGCTGCGAGCCGCTCCATGCCGGTTGGCCATGTCGCGATGGTCAGCAAGGTGGTCAGCGATCGTGAAGTTCTGCTGACTCATGCCAATTGGTCCTATCGTGGCGGCATCGAGCGCAACGTGCGCGCCATCGACGTGTCGCCGAACAATGACTGGACCGATGTTCGCGTATGGTATGGCCCCATCGGCGGCCTGGGCCTGCGCTCCAATCCCGCGAAGGGCTTCATCTATCCGGCGCAGGCGAACGAAGCTGCGCCCATCCAGATCGCCATGGCCGATCGCATGATCGGCGGCGCTGCCACGGCGCACGGTGCTTTCTGACCCTTTAACCACTTTCTAAGGGCCGCTGCCTAATCTGATCGGCGGTGGGGCGATTCTCAGAAATTTTGAGGTCGCATTTAATGTTTCGATTTATTCGCGGAGCCGCATGGCTGCTGGCTGGCATGATCGCCACGCCGGTGTTCGGTGCGACCGCTTTGCAGTGCGTGCCCTATGCGCGGATCGTGTCCGGCGTGAATATCCGGGGCGATGCGCTGACATGGTGGGATCAGGCAGAGGACCGCTATGCGCGCGGACATGTGCCGCGCAGGGGCGCGGTGCTGGCCTTTCGTCCCTATGGGCCGATGACGCTGGGCCATGTCGCCGTCGTCAGTAAGGTGCTGGATGATCGCCGCGTGCTGATCCGCCACGCCAATTGGTCAGTGCCTGGCGCGATCGAGGAAGATGTGCTGGCGATCGACGTGTCCGACGCTGGCGATTGGAGCGAAGTGCGCGTGTGGCACAGCCCGACCGGGCAAATGGGCGCACGGACCAATCCGACCTTTGGGTTCATCTATTCCGACAAGGCTCGGCTGCACCCGTTCGAGGCTGATCCGGCCCTGGGCGCCAGCGTTCGCTTTGCGAAGGTTGATCAGGACATGTCGGGTCAGGAGAAGGTTGCGCCCAAGGCTGATGCGCCGGTCGAGGCGCCATCGCGCCTAGCCGGTCTGGGCCGATCGCTGCGCAAGGCGGTGCATGAGCCGCGATTGGATACCGACATGCGCACGATGCAATTTGCTGACGCGACGCCTTCGGGCCGGTCGCTGCGGGACATTATCGCGGATGTGAAGCGGGACGCCCGGCTGCGGTAAAGCAGGTCCAGAGCATTGGCGGTTGGGACCAGAAACCCACATCCGTTCGCTTCGAGCAAAGTCGAGAAGCTATACGCTTAGTTTGCCTCGACTTCGCTCGACACGAACGGAAGAAATTGGGATGGCTTATTCGGCGTCCGCAGCCTTTTCCTCGCCCTCGGCCGCGCGCTCGAACCAGGCTTCGACGGGGCCGGACAGCTTGATCGTCAGCGGCTGGCCGTTGCGATCGCGGGTCTTGCCGGCGGCGACGCAGACCCAGCCTTCGGAGATGCAATATTCTTCCACATCGGTGCGGACCCGGTCCTTGAACCGGATGCCTACGCCGCGCTGCAGCAGGTCCATGTCGAAATAGGGGCTGCGCGGGTTGGTGGAGAGGCGGTCGGGAGGCGTGTCGCTCATGGCTGTTCCAAAGGTCCTTCGTTTCGCGCGGCCTAGCGCTTCGGACTCGCCGCCGTCAACCGGGGCCTGTCATCCACATCGCAGAAGATGCGGCGGATCACGCCCTGTTCCAGCCAGGAGGCGAAACGCATCTCCGCATCGGCAAGGCCGGCGAACGGATAGGCGACAGGCTGGTCGTTAACCGCGCGGCTGGCATGCACCAGCCGGATCATGGCGTCGGGCGCAGTGGTAAGGATGCGGCCGCGCCGGTCGGTGGCCGCGCTGTTGACGCCGACGACATGGCCATCCTCGGCGAAGACGGGGCCGCCGCTTATGCCCGACAAGGTGTCATCGCTTTCGGGCAGGCGCGCGGCCTCCGCCCAGGCGAGGACCGGCTGAGCTTCTTGGGTACGGCCGCGCCGGGCGCTGGCGGGGCCGATCAGCTCCGACACGACCAGGGTGGGGCGGCCTGCGGGAAAGCCCATGTGGAAACCAAGCGATCCGGGCGCGGGCATGCGGTCGGAGAGCGGCAGGGCGTGGTCGCTCGGCACGCCGTCGCGGACGAGCGCGGCGTCGGCCTCTCGGCTGGCCATCACGCGGGAGACCGCGCGGGCGACGCCGCCTTCGTCTATGCCGATGCGGGCGCAGTCATGCGTGACATGTTCAGCCGTAAGCCAGGCGCCGTCGCGGTCCACGGCGAAAGCGGTGCCCATGCTGTCGGCAGGATCGCCGGGCCGGTCCTCGATCACGAAAGCCTCATCGCTCCATTGCGGCATCGGGCGGCGGGGGGAGCGTGGATCGAAGCTTTCGATCTGCAACGGCGGCGGGCGTGTCACCTCGCCGATCCAGGCGAGCGCCAATATGCCGCCCAGCATCAGCGAGAGGCAGCCAAGGCTTCGCCGCGCCACCGTCTAACCCGCCACGGCCGCCGCCGTCAGGCAGGCGATCGCGGCTTTCATCATGGCGAGGAAAATGGCGGCGGACCGCTCATTCGCCTCGATCCGGGCAGAGAGCGAGCCCAGCAGGAAATCGACGAAGCGGAAGGCGATGAGCTGCAATATCAGCGTGACGCTGCCCCAGATTATGACGTCCCAGACGTTGACCGATCCGGCGAGGCAAAGCGCCAGGGGGATGGCGAGGCCGATCGCCGCGCCGCCGAGCGAGATCGCCGCGGCCTCGTTACCGGCGCGGATCAGAGCGAATTCGTCATGGGGCGTAATCCACATATACAGCGCCAGCGCCGCAAGCCAGGCAAGCGTCGCGCAAGCAAGGTGCAGCAGGAAAATGGGGAGCCCCGACAGCAGGCTCTGGATAACGGGCATGGGATCAGTCATGCCCGTTAGGATGCCGCAACCTGACCCCGGCTTCAATCGGGGATCAGGTTACGGCTTTATTTCCGTCGCTAACTCAGACAGTTATCTTTTAGCGGCAAATGCGCACCCGGACGTCGCGGTCGCGATAATAGTCATAGCGCCATTCGGTCCAGCAGCGCTGGCGGTAGCGGTAGTGATGCCGCCGCCCCTCGCGCCAATAGCGGCGATCGCTATCACGCCAGCGGCGGTCGTCCCAGCGCCGGTCCCAGTCACGGTCATTCCGCCAGTCGCGGTCGCCATAGCCGGAATAGCCGCCATAATATTGCGCTTGGGCCGGCGCTGAAGCCGCACCCATGGCGGTGACCGCCAGGCCGAGAGCCGTCGCGCCTTTCACAAAGATGTTCATGTCCTCTCTCCTCACTTGCACCCCGACGCATGGGCGTAAAGCGGGGCCACGAGAGAGAAGATGCACGGGTATGACTGAACCGTCCGGGAACGGCGTTGTCAGCAAGCGTTAAGGGGAATGTGGGCCAGAGGACGGACTTACTTTCCCCGCAGCGCTTCTTCCGCTTCCACCATATAATTGCGGGTGATCGGCAGCGTGCGGCGATCGCGCACATATTGGACCTGGTAGTTCACCATGCTGCCATGTTCGAACACGGTCGCCGCGCCCGCGAGGTAGAAGGTCCACAGGCGGAAGAAGCGCTCGTCATACAGAGCGATGATGTCGGCGCGGTGAGCCATGGCGCGGGCATACCATTCGCGGATGGTGAGGCCGTAGTGAAGGCGCAGCACCTCCACATCGGTGACCATCAGCTGCGTGCCTTCGCTGCCCTGGGTCATTTCGGACAGCGCGGGGATATAGCCGCCGGGGAAGATATATTTCTGGGTAAAAGCGTCGGTAATGCCCGGCCCCGCAACACGGCCGATCGTGTGGACAAGCATCACGCCCTCGCGCGTCAGCAACTGGCGGCACTTGTCGAAGAAGGCGCGATAATGAGCGGTGCCGACATGTTCGAACATGCCCACCGACACGATGCGGTCGAAAGGGCCTTCCACATCGCGATAGTCGATCAGCTCGAACCGCACATGGTCGGCGACGCCTGCTTCCTGTGCACGCTGCCGCGCGACCTTCAGCTGCTCCTCGGAGAGGGTGATGCCGGTCACATCGACGCCACAGGTGCGATGCAGATAGAGCGCCATGCCGCCCCAGCCGCAGCCGATATCGAGTACCTTCATGCCTGGCTTCAGGTGCAGCTTGGCTGCGATGTGCGCCTTTTTATCCTCCTGCGCCTGCTCCAGGCTGATGCCTGCCTCATTGTCCGCGTCAGGGAAATAGGCGCAGCTATATTGGCGGTCGCGGTCGAGGAAGAGGGCGTAGAGCGCGCCCGACAGATCGTAATGATGGGCGACATTCGCCTTCGACCGGGTGCGGTGATTGGCGCGCCAGAGCGTCTGGCGGATCGACTTGAACCCGCGCTTGAGCGCGCCCTTGTCGCTGATCGCCTTGCCGCTTTCCCAGCTATTGTTGGCCCGGATCAGCGAGATCAGCTCCATGATGCCGCCGCCTTCGATCCCGACGCGGCCGTCGATATAGGCTTCCGCCATGCCGAGGCGCGGATCCCGGATGATGTCGAAGGGCACGCGCGCGTCGTGGAATTTCAAGGCGAGCGAGGGGAAGGCGGGATCGGGCTCACCGACCGTCACTTTCCTGCCGTCATGATAGATGATGGTCAGCTGCCCGCGTGTGACCAACCGCTTGATGACCCGATCGAACAATTTCATCGGAGCAACCTGTCAGGTCATTTCGCGTCCGTCAAATGCCTGCATACCAATCATAACCGGCGCGGTCCTCCCAATAGCCGCCCTTGCCTCCGCCAATGCCGGACAGACTATCCACCGCCTTGATCTCCATCAGATATTTGGCCTGTTTATAGCCGAGCTGCCGCTCTACCCGCAGCCGCAGCGGGGCGCCATTGGCCACTTTGAGCGGTTGGTCGTTGAGCGCGAAGGCGAGGATCGTCTGCGGGTGGAAAGCATCGATCAGGTCGATGCTTTCATAATAGGGCCGTCCGTCGCCCATGAAGTCGGCGCAGTGGAAGAGGATGTAGCGCGCCCGGCTGCTCATACTCGCCGCGTCGAGGATAAGGTGAAGCGGCACGCCGCGCCATTTGCCGATGGCGCTCCATCCTTCGACACAGTCGTGGCGGGTGATCTGCTCGCGATGGGGCAGGCTGCGGAGTTGGGCGAGCGAGAGCGATAGAGGGCGATCGACCAGCCCCGTAACCTTCAGCCGCCAGTCGGCAAAATCGGAGCGCCACAGCGCGCGATATTCCGGCGTGTTCGGATTGGCCGTGCCGTTGGAGCGGAAGAACGGGGAAATCTGGTCCGGCCGGAACTCTCGCGCCATCGCATCGCGCGCCATCAGGCTACGTTGCGCCCATTTGTGGAAATTCTCAGCAGAGAAAAGCGCCCCACGCACGCTTTCATGCTGCGCCAGCCGGTCGCACCCGGCCAGCGTGGCGGTGGCGCCGAGCAGCAGGGCGCGGCGGCTGAGGACCAGGCTCATGGCCGCGGCTCCGGCAGGCGATAGCGGCCGGTGATCATGGAGCGTAGTTCATTGGCAGGACCGGCCAGCAGCACCATCAGTAGATGAACGAGGAAAAAGGCGACGAGCGCGAAGGCTGTGATGAAATGGAGAGACCGGGCGGATTGGCGGCCCCCGAACAGATCGACCAGCCACGGCCAGGCAGCGTTCATGCCGGGCGACATGGTGAGGCCCGTCAAGATTAAGAGGGGCAGAGCAATGAAGATCACTCCAATATAGCTCGCCTTCTGCAGGACATTGTAGCGCAGCGCCGCCTCGCCGGTCGGAAAGCGTAGCCGGACATGATCGATGATGTCCTGCCATATGTGGCGCGGGGCCAACTCGCCGCGGCGGAAGGCAAGGTCGCGGGCGACATGCCCCCTTAGAAGCGACCAGAGCATGTAGGCGAGAAGGGCGAAGGCGAAGAGCGGTGCGGCCGCGAGGTGCCAATGGCGGGATATGGCGAGGTTATAATGACTAGGCAGGGTGATCCAGCCGCCGAAGCGCTCAAGCTGCAGCCAGGGGCGATCGAAATTGGCCCCGAACTGTCCCCAGTAGAGCCGGGGATGAGCGTTGAAGATGCCAAGGCCGCTGGTGAAGAGGGTGTAGAGCAGTCCGGCGTTCAGCCAGTGCCACAGCCGTACCGGCCAACGATGGCGCAGCACCGGCGGTGCCTGCATTGCGACAGGTGGCGGAGGGCTGGCCATGGGGAACCGTTACTCTTTTGCATCAGGCGGGTCAAAAATCAGGAATAGGTTCGAACGGAAGCGAAACGAAATTAACACGTTCATCTTCTGGCCATAATGGCTCGCCATAAGCGCGGACGGCTTGGGACCCTTGATCGGAAGGGTATGAAAATGCCTTTGAAGCCTCTGAGTTGGAAGCGACTGTTGCGAATGTGCATCATTTACCGATAATCTTCATATCGGTGTTGCAACAGAGAGCAAAGACTATCATATGCGCCCCCGTCCACGACGCAAGATCGTGGCGAGCAGGGATGGAATAAAGGGGCCACTTCATAGCGGCGCTAGGGGCTATAAGCTTCCATACCATTCCTGTCCTATACAAAGAGTGGTCTCCAATCCTTGGATGATGCACTTCTTATCGCATGAGGACTTTATGAAGACTGTGATTCTCGCAGCCGTTGCTGCTGCCGCTGTTGCGGCCCCCGCTTTCGCTCAGGACGCTGCTCCGTTCACCGGCCCCCGCGCTGGCGTGACCGTCGGCTATGACAACCTCGGCAACGAAGGCGTGAGCTATGGCGTGAGCGCTGGCTACGACGTCGCCCTGACCCCCTCGATCACCTTCGGTCCCGAAGTGACGCTGGGCGACAGCACCGTTGATAATGCCGGCGTGGAAGTCAGCCGCGACCTGGCCGCTTCGGTGCGCCTGGGCTACATCCTGAACCCGCAGGTTCTGGCGTTCGGCAAGGTAGGCTATGCCAGCACCCGGATCGAAGCGTCGAACAGCAACGCCGGCTTCGCTCTCGAAGGCGTTCGCTTCGGCGGCGGTCTGGAATATGCCATCAATGGCAGCACCTACATCTCGGCTGAATATCAGCGCACCGAATATGAAGACAATGGCAGCCGCGACGCTGGCGTGGTCGGCATCGGCTTCCGTTTCTAATCCCTCTCGGATCTGAAACACATGGAGGGCGGTCCCATTGGGGCCGCCCTTTTTGTTATGGACCGAACAAAGTTCGTATAGGGCTTGCTCCGTGGCCTACTCGTCAGTGAAGGCTCAACGCCAGAATTTCATGGGGCGGCGTGGAGATGTCGCGCTGGAGGCGACCGTGAATCTCCCCTTTGCATAACAGATCTCCGGCCAAAGCGCGGAGTGTCGCATCGACTTCAGGCGGCGAACTTCGATCTGCTGTGCGGCCTCCGCGCGCTGATCGTCATTACAATGTGCCTGCAAGCGCAAGCATCACGCCGCCCACGACAAGCACAAGGCCCATCACTTCGCTGCGGCTCATCCTTTCTCCAAGATAGAAGTGGCCAAAGCCCAGCGTGAAAGCGACCTCTATCTGGCCGACGATGCGGACCATCGCTACCGGGGCCGTCGCGAAGCCGGTGAACCAGCAGGCAGAGCCCAGCGCGGAGAGCAGGCCGACCTGGCCCGAGACGCGCCAGCTCGACAGCAGCTTGCGCATTTCGGCTGGTTCACGCGCCAGGAGATAACCGCCCTGCATCAATGTTTGGAGCGTCACCGTTACGGCCAGAACGATCAGCGCTGCCAGGATGGGGTCGCTGCCCCCCACCTCCTGCGTTGCCCGGCGGATAGCGACCGCTGTCAGCGCGAAGAAGAAGCCCGAAGCGATCCCGGTTAGCGCCGCGGGTTGACCCAGCGCCTTGATGAAATCGGCAGGCCCCATGCGCTTGCCGCCGGTGGACAGCAGCATCACCCCCATGACGCCGCAGCCGATCCCGGCCCAGGCGAGGGGATGCAGCCGCTCGCCCATCAGCAGGAAAGACAGGATAGCGCCCTGCACCGCTTCGGTTTTCGAATAGGCGGTGCCGACGACGAAGTTGCGGTGCGCAAAAGCCAGGATGAGGAGGTTGGTGGCGATGATCTGCGCCAAGCCCCCGCCCAGACAGAAAAGCAGGAATAGGGGGTCAGCGCTGGGCAGTGGGCCGGGAAACGCCAAGCGGTAACCGACCAAGAGGATCAGCGCGAAGGGCAGGCCATAAAGATAGCGGACGAGCCCGGCGGCATTGAGTGACAGGCTATGGCTGACGCGGCGCTGGATGGCCGTGCGCCAGGCTTGCGTCGCGCCAGCCAAGAGGGTGGCCGGGAGCCAGATGGGTGATGTGATCACGCTTAATCCTCCCCATGCGCGGCATGGGGGAGAGGGAGCAGCCGCAGGCTGGTGGAGGGAAGGACGCGGCAGTGGTTCAGTATATGCAGCATCACATTCTCGAGATTCTGGAGAACATCGGCTGCTTTGATCCTCAGCATCCGGATGCCCTGCGCTTTCAGCCACGCATCCCGGCGCTCGTCCTGCGCGATCTGGCTGGCATGGTCGTGACTGCTCCCGTCCACCTCGACCGCGAGCCGAGCGGAGACGCAGTAGAAATCCGGCACATAGGGTCCGACGGGATGCTGCCTTCTAAACTTCATACCTTGTGGGCGCGAGCGCAGCCCTTGCCATAGCGCGACCTCTGGCGGAGACATCACTCGCCGCAGGTTACGCGCGAACTCAACCGTCTTTCTGCTCGGCGGCATCGCGCTCTTCCCCTCCACCGCCTTCAGCGGTCCCCCTCCCCATCTTTCGATGGGGAGGATTTGCGCGGTCACGCCTTTTCGAGAAGACCTTCCTTCTTGATCTTCTCCTGCCAGACCAGCGGGGCGAGGCGGTGGACATTTTGCCCTTCGCTGTCCACGGCCACGGTGACGGGCATGTCCTGCACATCAAATTCATAGATGGCTTCCATGCCAAGATCCTCGAAGCCGACGACCTTTGCGCCCTTGATTGCGCGGGCGACCAGATAGGCCGCGCCGCCGACCGCCATGAGATAGGCGCTCTTATGCTTGGCGATCGAATCTGTCGCAGCCGGACCGCGTTCGGCCTTGCCGACGCAGGCGGCTAGGCCCTGCTCCAGCATCATGTCCATGAACTTGTCCATGCGGGTCGCGGTGGTGGGACCGGCCGGGCCGACAACCTCGTCGCGGACTGGATCTACGGGGCCGACATAATAGATGACGCGACCCTTGAAATCGACCGGCAGCTGCTCGCCCGCGGCCAGCATGTCGGCGATACGCTTGTGCGCGGCGTCGCGGCCGGTGAGCATCTTGCCATTGAGCAGCAGGCGGTCGCCATGCTTCCAGCTCTGCACGACTTCGGGGGTCAGATTGTTCAGATCGACGCGGATCGCTTCCTTGCTGGGCTTCCAATCGACCTGCGGCCATTCGGAAAGCTTGGGCGCTTCCAGATAGGCGGGGCCCGATCCGTCCAGCGTGAAGTGCGCGTGGCGGGTGGCGGCGCAATTGGGGATCATCGCCACCGGCTTGCCCGCCGCATGGCAGGGATAGTCGTGGATCTTGACGTCGAGGACGGTGGCGAGGCCGCCCAGGCCCTGCGCGCCGATGCCGAGCGCATTGACCTTGTCATACAGCTCGATGCGCAGTTCCTCGATCTTGTTCTGAGGCCCGCGCGCCTTGAGTTCGCCCATGTCGATGGGGTCCATGAGGGACTCCTTCGCCAGCGCCACCGCCTTTTCCGCGGTGCCGCCGATGCCGATGCCCAGCATGCCGGGCGGGCACCAGCCTGCGCCCATCTGCGGCACCATCTCCAGCACCCAATCGACGATCGAATCGCTCGGGTTCATCATCTTGAACTTGGTCTTATTCTCCGAGCCGCCGCCCTTGGCTGCGACGTCCACGATGACCTTGTTGCCCGGCACCATTTCGACATTCAGGACGCAGGGCGTGTTGTCCTTCGTATTGACGCGCGAAAAGGCTGGGTCCTGCAGGATCGAGGCGCGCAGGCGATTTTCGGGGTTCAGGTAGGCGCGGCGGACGCCTTCATCGACCACATCCTGCATGGAGCGGCTGTTGTCGTCGAGGCGGCAGTCCATGCCCCATTTGATGAAGACATTGACGATGCCGGTGTCCTGGCAGATCGGGCGATGCCCTTCGGCGCACATGCGGCTGTTGGTCAGGATCTGGGCGATGGCGTCCTTCGCCGCCGGATTGGCCTCCGCCTCATAGGCTGTGCCCAGCGCGCGGATATAATCCATCGGATGATAATAGCTGATGAACTGGAGCGCATCGGCAACGCTCTCGATCAGGTCGGCGGTCTTGATGACGGTCATCTTGCCTTCATGTCCCTATCTTACGCCCCGCCCTGCACGGCGGGTCCTCGCCCGCGCGGCTAATGGGGATTCGCTCTTGAGTCCAGCTATCCATTGGCAAAGGGGAACATGTGCCACCATGGCTCCTTCTCCTCCAGCACGCGGGCAAAGCTCGGCCGCGCCAGCAGCCGGTCGAGATAGGCGGCGAGCGCTGGAAAGCCCCCGCGCATCGGCTCCACCTTGTCCGCGTAGAAGAGCGCGGGGGCAGCGGCGCAGTCGGCAAGGGTGAAGCTGTCCCCTGCCGCCCAGTAGCGCCCGGCGATGCGATCCTCCAGCAGCGCATATGCCTTGCCCAGCGTCAGCCGCGCCTGCCCCACCCCATAAGGATCATGTGAGTCATCCGGCCGGAGCCGGTCGGCCACGATGGCCTGCATCGGCGTCATGACATAATTGTCGAACAGCCGATCCATCAGGCGGACCTCGATCGCCTCGTCCGGGTCAGCCGGGATCGCGCGGAAGGCGCCGGGGCAATGCTGGTCCAGATATTCTATGATGATGCTGGTTTCGGCGAGCGTCCTGTCCCGCGCCTCATCGCGCAGGACAGGGAATTTGCCGAGCGGCCAGAGCGTCAGCCACGCTTCCGCGACGCCTGGATCCTCCATCATATGGCGCTCGAAAGGCACATCATTTTCATAGAGGGCGATCAATGCCTTCCAGCAATAGGAGGACAGCGGATGATAATAGAGAATCATGTGAAGTCTCTCCCATATGTTCCGGTGGCCCCAACGCGTGCGTCACCGGCAATCTATCCACATATTGATCCACAGCAGCTTGTGGATAATCGCGGGGCCACCCCCTATCCATAGTGAAAGAAGGGCATCCATTCTGACCTGTTTCCCGCATTTGCGTGGCAAGCGAAATTTATTTTCGTTCGCATATTGTCCCTCTTGCCTTTTACGAGAGCCAGAGAAGTCCGTGCGTCGCTGCGATGCCACGTGGTTGAATGTCGATGAAGCGAGTCAGCGCTGCACGGAGGGAGTCTCCATATCGTCATTTATCCTCTTGCAAGCATGTGAGGCTGTGGCACTATCCCTTGTATCGGGTTAACGGGGGTTACCCAACAGATTGTGATTGCACCGGCCGGACCATTTTCGGACGAGAGGCGTTTTGTCTCATGCGATCTCGCTGCTGGATAGCCCCGATGCGGATCCGGGCGGCCTTGATCACAAGGCTTGACCGAATCGAACGAAACATGAACATTCGGGGGCTCGAATGGATTTTCGTGACAGCGAACAAACAGGTGCAGACGACGTGGCGACGGTAATCGACGAAGTGGTGGAAACAGTGGCGCAGAAGAAGAAAGCCGCGCCCGCAAAGGCGCCGTCCTCTTCCTCGATCCAGGCGCGCCGGTTTGACGTGGTCACGGATGACAGCCGTGACGCACTGCTGACCGAGTTCGGCAAGGATACGCTCAAGGACCGTTATCTGCTGCCCGGTGAGGGCTATCAGGACCTGTTCGCCCGCGTCGCCGCCGCCTATGCCGATGACCAGGATCACGCCCAGCGCGTCTATGACTATATTTCGCGCCTCTGGTTCATGCCCGCCACGCCCGTATTGTCGAACGGCGGCACCGGACGCGGCCTGCCGATCAGCTGCTATCTGAACAGCGTGGACGACAGCCTGGAGGGCATCGTCAACACCTGGAACGAGAATGTCTGGCTCGCCTCGCGCGGCGGCGGCATCGGCACCTATTGGGGCAGCGTGCGTGGCATCGGCGAGCCGGTGGGCCTTAACGGCAAGACCAGCGGCATCATCCCCTTCGTCCGCGTGATGGACAGCCTGACGCTGGCGATCAGCCAGGGCTCGCTGCGCCGCGGATCGGCGGCCTGCTATCTCGACATCTCCCATCCGGAGATCGAGGAGTTTCTGGAAATCCGCAAGCCCAGCGGCGACTTCAACCGCAAGGCGCTGAACCTGCACCATGGCGTGCTGTTGACCGACGAATTCATGGAAGCGGTGCATAGTGGCGCCGAATTCCCGCTGAAGTCGCCCAAGGACGGTTCGGTCCGTGGCAAGGTCGATGCGCGCAGCCTGTTCCAGAAGCTGGTGGAGACCCGCCTGGCGACCGGCGAGCCATATATCGTCTTTTCCGACACCGTGAACAACACGATGCCCAAGCATCATCGTGACCTGGGCCTCAAGGTATCGACATCCAATCTCTGTTCCGAAATCACTTTGCCGACGGGTCGCGACCATCTCGGCAATGACCGGACGGCGGTCTGCTGCCTTTCGTCCCTGAACCTCGAAACCTGGGACGAATGGAACAAGGACCCCGTTTTCGTCGAGGACGTCATGCGCTTCCTCGACAATGTGCTGCAGGACTATATCGACCGAGCGCCGGACGAAATGGCGCGGGCCAAATATAGCGCCGAGCGCGAACGGTCGGTGGGCCTGGGGGTGATGGGGTTCCACTCCTTCCTCCAGGCCCGGGGCCTTCCCTTCGAAGGGGCGATGGCCAAGAGCTGGAACCTGCGCATCTTCAAGCATATCAACGAGAAGGTGAACGAAGCCTCGATGCAGCTCGCGGTCGAGCGCGGCCCGTGCCCGGACGCTGCCGACATGGGCGTCATGGAGCGGTTCAGCTGCAAGATGGCGATTGCGCCCACCGCGTCGATCTCGATCATCTGCGGCGGCACTTCGGCCTGCATCGAGCCGATCCCGGCCAACATCTACACCCACAAGACGCTGTCCGGCAGCTTCGTGGTGAAGAACCCCTATCTGGAAAAGATCCTCCGCGACAAATCGAAGGACAGCACCAACGTCTGGAACTCGATCCTGGAGCGCGGCGGTTCGGTCCAGCATCTCGACTTCCTCAGCCAGGAAGAAAAGGACACGTTCAAGACCAGCTTCGAAATCGACCAGCGCTGGCTGCTCGAACTGGCCGCCGACCGTACGCCCTATATCGACCAGGCGCAGTCGCTGAACCTGTTCATCCCGGCGGATGTGGAAAAATGGGACCTGCTGATGCTCCACTATCGCGCGTGGGAGCTGGGCATCAAGTCGCTCTACTATCTGCGGTCCAAGTCGGTGCAGCGCGCGGGTTTCGCGGGCGGGGTGGAAGCCGACAATACGATCGATGCGCCTAAGTTCGAACTGGCCGGCGGGAGCACCGACTATGACGAATGCCTCGCCTGCCAATGAGCTAATGGGGGGGATGGGCGCGGCGGTTAACCCTGCCGCGCCCACACAATCGCTCCCGAATTCGTCAGCCTTCGTCCTCTTCCTCTTCGAAAAGGACAGCGTTGGCGCCTGTAGCGGACAGCCTTACGGTGCCATCCTCGTCAACCCCGGCGATCAGTCCTTCGCTGATATAATGATGATGTCCCGCATGACTGGCTTCGCCGCTGTCCGCCTTGATCAGCTTGATACGGTCGCCATCGACATGATCGACCGTGCCGACATGCACGCCGTCAGCGCCGATAATATCGGCATGTTCCTTGATGCTGCTCAGATCAACCATCATATTGCTCCTGTGCCGGGAATGACGGGGTCTGAACGCCCTGCGCGCGCACAGGTTGCGCTAACCCATTAATCGCGGAGCCGACCCATGCCCCTTCTGCAAGCCAGCAAGGTTTACAAGCCTTTCGAATATCCCTGGGCCTATGAATATTGGAAGCGCCAGCAGCAGCTGCACTGGCTGCCCGAGGAAGTGCCGCTGGGCGAGGATTGCCGCGATTGGGCGCAGAAGCTGTCCGACCATGAGCGCAACCTGCTGACGCAGATCTTCCGCTTCTTCACCCAGGCGGACGTGGAAGTGCAGGATTGCTACCACGAAAAATATGGCCGCGTGTTCAAGCCGACCGAAGTGAAGATGATGCTGACCGCGTTCAGCAACATGGAAACGGTCCATATCGCCGCCTACAGCCATCTGCTCGATACGATCGGCATGCCCGAAACCGAATATTCGGCCTTCATGCAGTATAAGGAGATGAAGGATAAGCATGACTATCTGAGCCAGTTCGGCGTCGACACGGACGAGGATATCGCCAAGACGCTGGCCATGTTCGGCGGCTTTACCGAAGGGCTGCAGCTCTTCGCCAGCTTCGCGATGCTGATGAACTTCCCGCGCTTCAACAAGATGAAGGGCATGGGCCAGATCGTCACCTGGTCGGTCCGCGACGAGACGCTGCACTGCGAAGGCATCATCAAGCTGTTCCACGCCTTCGTGAAGGAACGCGACTGCCTGACCCCGTCGGTCAAGGACGACATCATGGACATGTGCCAGAAGACGGTGCGGATCGAGGACGCGTTCATCGACCTCGTCTTCGAAATGGGTCCTGTGCCCGGCATGACGCCCAAGGACATCAAGAAATATGTCCGCTACATCGCCGACTGGCGCCTGGGGCAGCTGGGCCTCAAGCCCATCTACATGATCGATGACCACCCGCTCCCCTGGCTCGCCCCGCTGCTGAATGGTGTGGAGCACGCCAACTTCTTCGAAACCCGCGCAACCGAATATTCCAAGGGCGCCACGCGCGGCCAGTGGACCGAGGTGTGGGACGCGTTCGATCGCCGCAAGAAGCTGAAGGCGGGCGATGCCGCCAATGTGGACGAGGCGAGCGATCCGGACATGTTCAAGGCTGCGGGGATCGCGGCGGAGTGATTTAGCGAAAAGCGAAAGGCGACGTCGTTGGCGCGACGTCGCCTTTCGGCCGAACAGGAAACGCTGCCCCTGTCGGCAGGGCAGAGCTTTAGACCCAACCCTCAGCTATTCGGATTCTACAGCCTTCTGCCTCCTTAAGCAACCAAGGCGGCCGGAGTACTTAAAATGCCGAGAACCTACCCATCCTATTTTATTACCGAGATATCAAGGGATTGTGGCGTTGGACCTATGAAGCGTCCAACGGCAAGACCATCGCGGTGAGTAGCGAAAGTTATTCGAACAAGAGCGATTGTCAGCGCGGCATAGACATTATGAAGGCGTCCGACACCAGCCCGATGTGGATGCCAACCGCGGACCTAAGAGCAGCATAGCCAAAAGAACGAGGGTGGAGCGACTAGGCTCTACCCTCTACCTTGTGCCACCCGGCTGCTCTGCCTTGGTCAAGTGGTCTACTGCGTTCGCAGGTGTATCGCAAGAAGCCCTTAAGCGAGTGGGTGTTGTTTCGCTGTCCTACAACTCCTGCCTTAGGCTAGGGTCTCCTGGCTCTTTCAATCTGTGGGAAATAGGAAAAATAGGACCGGCATTTTTCATCAATTAACGGTGTGAACTTCGCTACTTCGCAAAGCTCACGAGAACCGACCACCGCCACCTGTCCCCCCGCTGAACGCGACGTTTTGTTCCGTTCATGCAACGTCCACGCGGGATGAAGTGTTTAGCTCCACAGCCAGACAAGAGATGGCAAGGAGTAGAACATGAAGATGACCCTCAAAGGCACAATCGCTGCGCTGTCGCTCGGCGCGATGACCCTGACCGGCACTGTTGCCATGGCCCAGGGCTATGGCCGCGACGATAATCGCGAGTGGCGCGATCGGGATCGCGATCGGGACGGCAACTGGCGCGACCGTGACGATCGCGACTGGAAGCGCGAAGGCCGCCACGACAATGGCCGTCACAGAGGCCATTGGAAGCGTCCGGGACGCGTCGTTTATAATTATGACTGGAACCGGCCGGACCCGCGCTACGGGCGTTATTATCGCCCCGATCGCTATTATCGCGACGGCTATGAGCCCATCCGCGTGACGCGTCAGACCCGCATCTATCGTGGTTATGATGACCGCTATTATTGCCGCCGCTCGGACGGAACGACCGGGCTGATCGTCGGCGCGGCGCTGGGCGGATTGCTCGGTAGCCAGATCGACCGTGGCTATTCAAACACGGCCGGTATCCTGATCGGGGGCGGCGCGGGCGCGCTGCTCGGCCGCGAGATTGATCGCGGCAGTGTGAGCTGCCGTTAACTACGGCACCAAGGCTGGCGCGCCCCCGACCAGGGACGCGCCAGCCCCTCGGCCACTAGCAGTGCGCCGATCGACTGTCCCTGCCGCGTGACCAGGCGCAGCAGGCGGCCGTAGCGATCCCGATCCCGTTGATAGCTGGCAACGGCGAACGGCCCCGCATTGAGCAGCGCCTGTAGTCGCATCGTCGCCTGCCTGCCCAGGGCGCCCTCTGCGCCGCAGCGCGCGCCGTGGGTTTCGGGTGTATCGATGTCGGCGATCCGGACCTTTTCACCCGCCATGCGGAATGTGTCGCCGTCGATGACGCAATTGTCCGCCTGAACGCTGCGGCCGCATAGGCCAAATTGCGCGCTCAGCGGATCGCGCTGTCGAGGTGAAACTGCTTGGGCAGGGGAGAAGAGGAGGGCGGTTAAGGCGAGTGCGGCGAGCGCAGCGCGCTGGGGAAGGGGAGTGGCCATGCTCCCGCTTTGCCCAATGGCGACACGGCTGCAGCGCGAAGCTGATCCACCTTCTCGCCGGAATGGCGCGATCGGGGAAGGGGCTTATGGAGCGATGGCCCGTCCATAGCCGCCGCGCCTCGCGGACGAGGCGTAATCCTATTCCTCATCCTCCGTATTGCCGAGGAAATCTTCCTCATCGTCCATCTGCGGTTCCCCGGCGAAGGCGTCGTTATCGATCCGTCCGGAACGGTTCATTTCCTCCATCCGCTCGACGAGGTCAGGGGTGTCGTCGGGAATGATCTGTGCCGGGTTCGGTCGCCCGCCACGCTCGCTGTCTTCAGACAGATCGGTGGAGCGGACGCGGGCGTCGTCGGCGACGTCCTGCGCCTGGGCTCCGCTGTCCCTCTGTTCGTCATTTTCCTCGATCTGGTCGGGGAAGCGGTCTTTGTCGTCTTGGCTCATGGCATGTCTCCTTGCCTGCCCAACCGATCAATCGGGCGCCCGTTCCATGGCGGGCAAAAGGCGCTGGACAGCAGCGGCAGCAGGGGGCAAGAGCCGCGCGATCCTTTCATCCGCTCCTCCTTTCGAAGGAAGTCCCATGTCCCGCAAACTCATCTCCTCGGGTTCGCCTTTCGAGGCGCAGGTCGGCTATTCGCGCGCCGTCGTTCAGGGCGACTGGTGCTTCGTCGCCGGTACCACCGGGACCGATCCGGAGACGAAGGCGATGCCCGAAAGCGTCGTCGATCAGGGCGTCAATGCGCTCAAGGTCATCGGCAAGGCGCTGGAGGACGCAGGCTTTACCTTCGCCGACGTGGTGCGGGTGACCTATTACATCACCGACCCGGCTTATTGGGACGAACTGGGCAAGGCGACCGCGCCGGTGTTCGGCGAGATCCGCCCGGCGGCGAGCTGCATCATCACGGGCCTCATCAAGCCAGAGATGAAGATCGAGATCGAAGTCACGGCGTTTAAAGGCTGACCCCCATGATCACCATGTATGGCATCAAAAATTGCGACACGATCAAGAAGGCGCGCAATTTCCTGGATAATGAGCGCGTCGCCTACAGCTTCCACGACTATAAGGTGTCTGGCGTGGACAAGGGGAAGCTGGAGGAATGGGTGATGGAGCATGGGTGGGAAACCATCCTCAATCGCTCCGGCACCACCTTCAAGGCGCTGGACGCCGGGGACAAGGCGCATATCGACGCCGACAAGGCAATCCTGTTGATGAGCGCCAACCCGTCGATGATCAAGCGGCCGATCCTGGATGTGGGCGGGCAGACCGTCGTCGGATTCAAGGCATCGGCCTATGAAGCGGCGCTACACAAGGCGAAAGCCTGACGGCGGCAACGGCGGCTTGTCAAATGAGGCGGGTGGGCGAATAACAGGCACATGCTTTCGCAGAAAACCCGTTACGCCATCCGCGCGCTTCAACATCTCGCCGACCGTTACCGACAGGGGCCAGTACCCCTGAACGAGATCGCGACGCGGCAAAATATCCCGGCGAAGTTCCTGACGGTCATCCTGTCGGAACTGTCACGCGAAGGGCTGGTCGCGACGCAGCGCGGGCGTGACGGAGGATACTGGCTGGCGCTGGCTCCGGTCGATGTCAGCTATGGTGACATTGTCCGGCTGACGCGCGGATCGCTCGCGCTGACGCCCTGCGCCAGCCGATTCGCGCATGAGACCTGCACTAACTGCCTGCCCGAATCGGAATGCAGGCTTCATCGCGTGATGCTGCGAGTTCGTGACGAGACGGCAAAGGTGCTGGACAGCATTAGCCTGGCGGAGCCCTTCGCGATGGAAGACGCTGTCTAGCTCTTGCGCCGGGCGCGGGGCTTCGCCACATCGGGCGGCATGACTACACCCCCGCTCAAAGCCGCGCTGATCCCGGTCACTCCACTGCAGCAGAATTGCACGCTGTTCTGGTGCACCGCTACCAATCGGGGCGCGTTTGTCGATCCGGGTGGCGACCTGCCACGGCTCAAGGCGGCGGCGGCGCAGCATGGCGTGACGATCGAGAAGATCCTCGTGACGCACGGCCATATCGACCATTGCGGCGAAGCGGGCGTGCTGGCCAAAGAGCTGGGCGTGCCGATCGAAGGACCGCATGAGGCGGACCGTTTCTGGATCAGCCGGTTGGAGGAGGATGGCCGCAACTATGGCATCCGTGGGCAACTGTTCGAGCCCGACCGCTGGCTGACCGATGGCGACAAGGTGCGCGTCGGCGAACTGGAGCTGGACGTCTATCATTGCCCCGGCCACACGCCGGGGCATGTCGTCTTCCACCATGGCCCCAGCAAGCTGGCGATCGTGGGCGACGTGCTGTTCCAGGGATCGATCGGGCGGACTGACTTTCCCATGGGTAATCACCAGCAGCTGATCGATGCGATCACCGGCAAGCTGTGGCCGCTAGGCGGCGATACCGCTTTCGTACCCGGTCATGGACCGATGAGCGATTTTGCGCATGAGCGCCGCACCAATCCCTTTGTCGGAGACGCGGTGCTCGCCTGATTCGTTAGCGCGCGGCCAGGGCTGGTGGGGCGGGAACGGAGCGGGTGGCGTGATAGGCGACGTAGAGGGCGGTCACCGCCAGCGCGGCCGTGACGATCCAGGAGAGCAGCGCGCCACCTGCACGCCATAGGGTCGGATGATCGGCGTCCATGCCGATCCCATGCGCAGCGCGGGCCGCGATATAGACTAAAGCTCCGATCCATAGCCAGAGCGGCGAGCCAAGCGCCAGCTCGATAAGGGCGAAGAGAATGAGGATGATCGGCGTATATTCGGTGAAGTTGGCGTGCGCGCGCATCCGCCGCGCGAGCAGAGGGTCGCCGCCGTCGCCATGCAAAGCCTTGCTGCCGACGCGAATCCGGGCGCAGCGGAAGGCAAGCCACAGGTTGAGGAGCGCGCAGCCTGCGGCCAAGGTCAGCGTGATCGGCAACAGCATCGCATGTCTCTCCCCGTCTTTCCGTTGGCGGCACAATAAACGGCCATGGCTTGGGGACAAGGAAGGACTTGCGCCTCGGTCAAAAAGCGCTATAGGCGCAGGGCTTCGCGATCATCCGGGCCGCATGGGTCTGCGGCGCCTGTGGCGTCGGCATCCATCGGATACTGGCCAGTCGCACAACCAGATTTAATTATGGAATAAGGTGCCGACATGGCTGTCCCCAAGAGGAAAACGTCTCCGTCCCGTCGCGGCATGCGCCGTAGCCACGATTCGCTGCGCGTTGAAGCGTTCCAGGAATGCTCGAACTGTGGCGAACTGAAGCGCCCGCATAATCTGTGCGAAGGCTGCGGTCATTATAACGGCCGCGAAGTCGTTGCCGTCGGGGCCTGACGACACACTCTCTCCTGCAAAGGTGTCCTGAAGTGTCTAGCCAACCGCGAATCGCAATCGACGCGATGGGCGGGGATGAAGGCGTGCGCGTGATGATGGCGGGTGTAGCGCTCGCCCGTCACCGTCATGAAGGGCTGCGCTTCACCCTTTTTGGAGATGAGACGCGGATCAAGGCCGCGCTCGATCATCACCCGAACTTGCGCGCGGCGTCCGAAGTGGTCCATGCCAGCGATGTCGTCGCTGCCGGGGATAAGCCCAGCGCCGCCATCCGCAAAAAGGCCAGCTCCATGAGCATGGCCATCGCGGCGGTGAAAGCGGGCGAGGCGGGCGCTGCAGTCTCCTCGGGCAATACCGGCGCGCTAATGGCCATGGCCAAGCTTGCGCTGCGCACCATGCCGGGTGTCGATCGTCCGGCGTTGGCTGCCCTGTTGCCGACGCTTGGCGCAAATGACGTAGTCATGCTGGACCTTGGCGCGAATACGGAATGCGACGCCCGTAATCTCGTTCAGTTTGCAGTGATGGGTGCGGCTTATGCCCGCATCGCTTTCGATCTGGAACGTCCACGCGTTCGGCTGATGAATATCGGCACCGAGGAGATGAAGGGCACGGAGGAAATCCGCGACGCGGCGGCTATGCTGCGTGCCGCCACCAGCCTCCCACTGTCTTTCGAAGGCTTCACGGAGGGCGACAAGATCGGCCGCGGCGAGGCGGACGTCATCGTCAGTGATGGTTTCTCCGGCAATGTCGCGCTCAAGACGGCGGAGGGCACCGCCCGTTTCGTCACGGATTTGCTGCGCACGGCTTTTACCAGCTCTATCCGGTCGAAAATCGGGTTCCTCATTTCCAAGCCGGCGATGCATCTGCTAAAGCATCATCTCGACCCTAACAATCATAATGGCGCCGTATTCCTGGGCCTGAATGGCGTGGTCGTGAAGAGTCACGGCAGCGCCAATGACAAGGGCGTGGCGAATGCGGTTCATGTCGCCGCGCGGCTGCTGGAAGAAGATATCACCCGGCGTATCGCCGCTGACATGGCGGGCGTCAGCGCGCTGACAGGCGCGGCGTCCAAACAGGAGCTCGCCGCAAAGTGATCCGCAGATCCATCCTCCTGGGCACGGGATCGGCTCTGCCGGTCCGCGCAGTCAGCAACGCTGAATTGGCGCAGACGGTCGATACCAGCGACGAATGGATCGTTGAACGTACCGGCATTCGCAATCGGCACATCGCCGGTGAGGGTGAGACGACGGCAACCCTTGCGACCGATGCGGCCAGGGCAGCCTTGGATGCTGCAGGTCTCGCGGCGCAGGACATCGACCTCATCATCCTGGCGACGGCCACGCCGGACCAGACTTTTCCTGCCAGCGCCACCATTGTGCAGGCAGCGCTCGGCATAGACGATTGCGTCGCTTTTGACGTTGCGGCGGTCTGCTCGGGCTTCCTTTACGCGGTCACGGTCGCTGACAGCATGATCCGTTCAGGCGCAGCGCAGCGCGCGCTGGTGATCGGATCGGAGACGTTCAGCCGCATCCTGGATTGGGAAGATCGCACGACCTGCGTTCTGTTTGGGGACGGCGCAGGAGCAATCGTGTTGGGCGCGGAAGAAAGCGCCGATGGGAAGCGCGGGATCCTGGCGGCCAAGCTGCACGCTGACGGACGGCATAACCAGTTGCTCTATGTCGATGGCGGCCCTTCAACGACCAGGACCGTTGGCAAGCTGCGCATGAAGGGGCAGGAAGTGTTCCGTCACGCGGTGGTGAATCTGGCCTCCGTCCTGACCGAAGTCATGGAATTGGCGGGCCTCAGCGCATCCGACATCGACTGGCTGATCCCGCACCAAGCCAATGCCCGCATCCTCGATGCGACCGCGCGAAAGCTGAAGCTGTCACCGGAACGGGTGGTGATGACGGTTGATCGGCATGCCAATACATCCGCCGCTTCGGTGCCATTGGCGCTTGACCTGGCGATGCGTGATGGCCGGATCAAAGCTGGTGATTTGCTGGTGCTGGAGGCGATGGGTGGGGGCTTTACCTGGGGTGCATGCCTTTTGCGCCTGTAAGCCCTTCGATATAGCCAGAATTCTTTGAGGTTTTGCTACAGTTCATCTTGCCGAATCACTCGGGTTATCGCAGAATTTACCACTCTCATCCGCATCAACCCGGCGGGTGGAGGTGGGGACGTTCGATGACTGGCAATGCTACCCTGACGCGTGCGGATCTCGCAGAAAGCGTAAATCGTCACATCGGCCTCTCACGATCGGAGGCGGCTGCCCTGATCGAATCCATATTGGAGCACATGACCTCTGCACTGGAACGCGGGGAAAATGTGAAAATTTCGAGTTTTGGCACCTTCGTGCTGCGCGACAAGACGCAGCGCATGGGGCGTAATCCCAAAACAGGTGTCGAGGTTCCGATCGAGCCGCGACGGGTGCTGACCTTCCGCGCCAGCCAGACGATGCGGGACCGCGTCGCCGCTTCCTGAAGCGCACGCGCTGCATTCCTGCCTGTCCTCCCATGGTTGACCTTTGCGCTCTGATGAGTGCAACATCGTGACCATGGAGAAGGTAGAGGGCGCATTCCTGACCATCAGCGAGCTGTCAGGGGAACTGGGGCTTCCGCAGCATATATTGCGGTATTGGGAAACGCGTTTCCCTCAATTGCGGCCGCTGCAGCGGTCTGGCAACCGCCGCTATTACCGGCCTGCCGACGTCGCGCTGGTACGGCGCATCAATCATCTGTTGAATGTTGAAGGCTTCACTGTCCGAGGCGCACAAAAGGCACTGGCCGATGGCAGCGGGACAGCGGATCAGAGGCTGTCTGCCAGCCCACCGCCTGTTGCGGCGCCGGTCGGTGCGGAAAGGAGCGGGGATTTGCTGGAACGCCTGCAGGCCATTAGAGCGGCGCTGGCCAGCGCAATCGGCGACTGACGTCAGAGCGTGCGTGCATAGATGAGGTCGCGGAAGGGCATGTCGCCGACCATGAAGGTGGTTTCGCCGATTTCGTGAAACCCGTGCCGCGCGTAGAAGCGGCGCGCACGGTCGTTCTGCGGATATACGGCGAGCAGCATGCGCTCGGCTCCGCGCTGCCGGGCATGATCGGCAAGCAGATCCATCAACTGATCGCCCCGGCCGCCGCCTTGCCAAGGCCCAAGCAGGTAGATGCGCTTGATCTCCACATCGTCCCGCTCGGTCGTGGGCACAGGAAGGTCGGGTGGCGTCAGCATGGCATAGCCCACCGGCGCGCCGAGCGGCGTTTCGCCGATCAGCAGCAGTTGCGTAGGCTCATCAAGCGCCGCTCGATAATAGCTTTCGGCATGAGCGGTGCGAATGTGCGCGAGCAAGGCTGGTCCGGGATGGTCATGCGCGAAGCTGGTGAGAAAGGTAGCGCCGCCGAGCAGTGACAGCGCGGACGTGTCGCCCGGCACAGCCTCTCGCCAGTGGATCGGCGTCACCGTATCGACCCGTTCACCGGGTTTCCGGCCCCAATGCCGGATCAAGATCCCGTGGGCGGGTGAAGCTGACGAGCGTTGCCACATCCTGCTTGGCGTCGGCCCAGCGATCGATGGCAAGATCGAGGACGGCAAGGCTGGCGGTTGGGAATTTGACTTCCACATCTTCACGCAGCGGACTGGCGCCATCATCGGGCACCAGTTCCAG
Source organism: Sphingobium tyrosinilyticum (assembly GCF_042654265.1). Classification (NCBI taxonomy): domain Bacteria; kingdom Pseudomonadati; phylum Pseudomonadota; class Alphaproteobacteria; order Sphingomonadales; family Sphingobiaceae; genus Sphingobium; species Sphingobium tyrosinilyticum. Next base: position 114,439 of record NZ_JBHSFZ010000008.1, read on the forward strand.
GATCAATTCTTCAAGGCCGGGATTATGACCCGCCATGATGGCGCTGTCAGCCGTTTCGGGAAGGTCGCGTACGACGTCGAGTAGCGTCGCCACGGATGCCAGGTAGATGCGCCGGTCCCAATGCGGCTCCAGTGGATCGCTATAGCCTTCCAAAAAGGTGTCGAGCGTCTGCACGACGCGCATCGCGGGGGAGGCGACCAGGAGGTCGAACTGCATTTTGCGGCTGCGGGCGAACTGACCGATCAACAACGCCGCTTTCTCCCCGCGTCGATTGAGCGGCCGGTCGAAATCCCGCTCGACCGGGTCGTCCCAGTCGGACTTGGCGTGGCGCAACAGGGTCAACCGCTTCATTTTCGCTCCAGGTCGTGGGTGCCGGATTGGATTCCCTGAAGCCCTAACGCCATGCCATCGCCAAGGCCAGCGCCAGCGAGGGAATAAGCACTGACGGCTATGATCGCCTCGTCCAGTGTCACTCGGCGGATCGGCGTGCCGGGTGGGAAGGCGCTGAGCAACCGGCTGGGCATGGCGGCCGAGAGGATGACAAAGCTGCCCCGGTCTTCGGCGCGGCGGATGAGGCGGCCAAATGCCTGGGCGAGCCGGGCGCGGATCAGCCGGTCATCATAGGCAGCGCCTCCTCCTGCGAGGCGGCGGGCGGCGTGCAGCACGGTAGGCTTGGACCATGGCACGCCCTCCATCACTACCAGTCGCAGCGAATGGCCCGGCACATCGACGCCGTCGCGCAGCGCGTCGGTGCCCAGCAAGGAGGCGCGAGGGTCGTCGCGGAAAATGTCGATCAGCGTGCCAGTGTCCATCGGATCGACATGCTGGGCATAGAGCGGCAGACCGGCCCGCGCGAGACGATCGGCGATGCGGGCATGGACCGCGCGCAGGCGGCGGATGGCGGTGAATAGGCCGAGCGTGCCGCCGCCCGCCGCCTCTATCAATCGGCCATAAGCGCCGGAGAGCGCAGCTATGTCGCCGCGCTTGATGTCGGTGACGATCAGAACTTCGGCGCGCGCCGCATAATCGAAGGGGCTGTGCGCTTCGAACTGCTGGGCGCGCTGGGGCAGGTGGGTTGCGCCGCTGCGACTTTCGGCATTGTCCCAGTCGCCGCCACCCTTGAGCGTCGCCGAAGTGACCAGCACACCCTGTGCCGGCTTCAGCACTGTTTCGGCAAGTGGCCGGGTGGGGTCAAGCCAGTGGCGATGGATGCCGATGTCGAATTCCCGTCCCTCGATCCGATCGACGGTCATCCAATCGACGAAGTCACCGTCGGCCGGGCCGCCGATGCGGGCGAGCAGCGCCAGCCAGGCGGCGATCAAGTCACGCCGCCACCCAAACGAAGCGATCGCGCCTTCGATTCGGGCGCGGGCTGCTCCATCGAGCCAGTCAGGCGCGTCTTCGATCACCGCTTCCAGCCGTTTGGCAAGGCGCGTGAGCGGGCGCAAAAGGCCGTCGAGCGCAAGCGCCGCCTCATGCGCGGCTTCGACCAGGGGGCCGTCCGGCTCGGCGAGTTCCGTTTCCAGCCCATAGCCTGCGTCCGCTTCACCCACATCTGCGGCGCGGGCATAGACGGTGCCCCGCACCGCGGCGAGTAACTGCTCGACTGGTCCGAAAGGCTCGCCCGCCACGATGCGCTTCAGCCATTCGTCGGCGGGCAGAGCGCGCGCCGCATCAGCCGCAGCGCGGATCGCTTCGCCACCTTCGTCATCATAGCTGGCGAGGTCAGAGAGGCGCGCCGCAAGGCCGCGACGCCTGCCCCGCGCATTGCCTTCGGGCCCCATCACCCAACGGCGCAGTTCGATCGCCTCTTGTCCCGACAGCGCGACCGAGAAGGTCGAATCGGCGGCATCGAAAAGATGATGGCCCTCGTCAAAGATGATGCGTTGCGGCCGCTGCCCCGTCTCGCGGCCACGTGCGGCATTGATCATCACGAGCGCATGATTGGCGATGACGATATCCGCATCGGCGGAGGCGCGGGCGGAGCGCTCGATGAAGCATTTGCGGTAATGCGGACAGCCTGCATAGATGCACTCCCCCCGCCGGTCCGTAAGCGCCGTCGATCCATTGCGGCGAAAAAGCGTCGGCAGCCAGCCAGGAAGGTCGCCGCCGATCATGTCGCCATCCTTGCTGAACGCGGCCCAGCGGGCGACCAATTGCGCCAGGATCGCGGCGCGCCCTGCAAAGCCGCCCTGGAGCGCGTCCTCCAGGTTCAGCAGGCAGAGGTAGTTTTCACGCCCCTTCCGCACCACGACACGCCGGGCCGCCGTGGCTGGATCGGGAAAGAGGCGTAAGGATTCGCGATCGAGCTGACGTTGCAGCGCCTTGGTATAGGTGGATATCCAGACGGTGCCTTGCGCCTGCGACGCCCAGAGGGAAGCTGGCGCGAGATAGCCTAGCGTTTTGCCGATGCCCGTCCCCGCTTCGGCCAGAAGCATGTTGGGCTGATCGCGATGCTTGCGCGGCCGGAAGCTTTCGACCGCCGCGGCTGCATAGGCACGCTGGCCGGGGCGAGCTTCCGCTCCGCTGCCGGTCAGATGCGTAAGCTGGTCGAGTACGGCTTGCTCGTCGAGGGAGATGGTGCGGGGGGCGGGCCGGGGCGGGGTTTCCTCCCATTCCGGAAGGCGCGAAAAGAGCCAACGCTCCGCTTCGGCAGGACGGGCGACGCGTGGGGCGATGAGGGGCGCCCAAGGCCAGCGCAGGCGGTGCAGTGACTGTGCAGATGTCCATCCGCCCTCCCGCTCCAGCCAGGTCGGCGATTCGAGCGTGGCGAGCAGCGCGGCCGTCGCGTTTTGCAGCAGTTGCGGGATGTCATCCTCGGTGGCCGGACGTTCCAGGCCCAGCGCTTCCGCGAGCCCTTTCGGGGTCGGCACGAGGAACCGGGCGGGATGGACAAAGGCCCACAGCTCCAACAGATCCAAGCCGTTCAACTCGGGGTAACCAAGGCGCTGTCCGGTAAGCGGTGCGTTGAGGAGCAAGGTGGGCGTCTCGGCCGCGCGGGCGATCGCCATTCCCTTGGCTATCGCCTGCGTCCGGCCACCTTCGCGCAGCCAGATGCCACCATGGCTGGCGTGAAGGGAAGGCAAGGCGGCAGGATCGATCACCCGTCCGGCTTAGGCGAGCAGGAACAAAAGGAAAACTGAAAATGGATCAGTTAATCTGATGCGGGGCCAGATCATGGCATTCGGCCAACGCGTCCCATGCTGTCCGTTTCTATCATTCATCATGCCGAAGGCGACGTGACTTCTGCTGCGTGGAAATGCCGTTTCCTTTCCGCCCGTGCGGGGTTAGGGGCTGTGCATCATGACTGTCTCCGAAACTCTCCGCACCGCCGCGCAGGCGTCCAAGGCCTGGCCCTATGAAGAAGCGCGCAAGCTGCTCAAGCGCTACCAAAGCGGCGCACCTGAAAAGGGGCACATCCTGTTCGAAACGGGCTATGGTCCGTCGGGCCTGCCACATATCGGAACATTCAACGAAGTGCTGCGCACCACGATGGTTCGCAACGCCTATCATGCGCTGTCGGATATTCCGACGCGCCTGATTGCGTTCAGCGATGACATGGATGGTCTGCGCAAGGTGCCGGACAATGTGCCCAACCAGGCGATGCTGACCGAGTATCTAGGCAAGCCGCTGACCCAGGTGCCCGATCCGTTCGAGAAGTTCGAAAGCTTCGCGCATCACAATAATGCGATGCTGCGCGCGTTTCTCGACCGCTTTGGCTTCGATTACGAGTTTGTATCGGCCACAGACCGTTATCGCTCGGGCGCGTTTGATGACGCGCTGAAGAATGTCCTGCGCCATTATCAGGACATCATGGACATCATGTTGCCGACCCTGCGCAAGGAGCGGCAGGGGACCTATTCGCCCGTGCTGCCGATCAGCCCCAAGAGCGGCATCGTGTTGCAGGTGCCGGTGGAAGTGCTGGACGCCGACGCCGGCCTGGTCCGTTTCGAGGATGAGGGCGAAGTGATCGAGCAGTCGGTCCTTTCGGGCGGTGCTAAGCTGCAGTGGAAGGTCGATTGGGCGATGCGCTGGGTCGCGTTGGGCGTCGATTATGAAATGGCGGGCAAGGACCTGATCGATTCGGTGACGCAATCGTCGAAGATCTGCCGCGCGCTCGGGGCGCGGCCGCCGGAAGGCTTCAACTATGAGATGTTCCTCGACGAGAAGGGCGAGAAAATCTCAAAATCTAAGGGCAATGGTCTAAGCCTTGAGCAGTGGCTGACCTATGGACCGCAGGAAAGCCTCGCCTTCTACGCCTATCGGGAACCGAAAAAGGCCAAGCAGCTGCACATGGGCGTCATTCCCCGTGCGGTGGACGAATATTGGCAGTTCCGCGGCAATTATCCTAATCAGGCGATCGAGCAGCAGCTCGGTAACCCGGTTCATCATATCCATGACGGGAAGCTGCCGGAGGGTAAGCTGCCGGTCACTTTCGGCCTGCTGCTGAACCTGGTGGGGGTGATGGGCGATGCCAGCCGTGAGCAGGTATGGGGCTATCTCCAGAATTATGTCGCGGACGCCAGTGCGGAAGCCTACCCGGAACTGGATGCGCTGATCGGTCATGCGCTGGCCTATCACCGCGATTTCGTTGCGCCGACGCTTAAGCGGCGCGCGCCCGAGGCGAACGAGGCCGCTGCCCTGCGGAAGCTGGATGAGGAACTGGCGGCGCTGCCCACAGGCGCGAGCGCGGAGGATATCCAGAACATCGTTTATGCGCTGGGCAAGGATGAAGCCTATGGCTTTGCCGAATTGCGGGACTGGTTCAGGGCATTGTACCAGACGCTGCTAGGCGCGGATCAGGGCCCTCGCATGGGCAGCTTCATCGCATTATATGGCATTGAAAATAGCCGCCGCCTGATCGCCGAAGCGCTCGGCTGAGCCCGATCGGAACATTCGAACAGCCGGAGCGTTTTTCTTCTGGTCCACCCCCTTTCGGACTGATGGCGTGCCTTGCGCGCGTCATCGGCCGCGCCTGCTCGGAGACGAGCGGCGCGGCCAAGGGGTATCCGTCAAACAACTAGAGCGTTCCTGGGGCCGAACTTGGCTGACATGCGCAAGCGTGGCTGAGTTGCGCAAAGAAAACGGCCCCGGAAACCAAGGGCCGTTTCATTTACTCAAACGTCTTCTTTACCAGAAAAAGCCACGATGGACTTCCATGACGCGGCCGCTGCGGACGTTCACCAGCAGCACGTCATTATAGTGCCTTACCCACCGCAAATTGGGGTTGTTGGGACGCGGCAGGCGATAACGATAGGGATCGCTGATATAATAGCGCGAGCTGTAGTAGCTCGGGCGGAGCTGCGACCCTGCTTCCCAGCGATTGTAGCGGAAAGGAGCCCGCCAGTTACCGCCGCGATAGACGTCACGGTGCGAGCGCCGATAGTCGCGCCAATCTTCCCGCAATTCCTGACGCGCGTCGCGCACATCGCGGCGCTGCTCACGCACATCGTGGCGGCTACCATAGCGCTCCGCGTCGCGCAGTTCGCGCTGTTCCTGACGAAGGTCACGCTCGCTGTCGCGTACCTCCCCACGCGATTGGGCCATGACGGCGCCCGGCATCGCTGTGGCGGCGATCAGGCCGAGGATGATCAACTTACGCATATATCTTCTCCCATCAGCTTGGCGGACTGAACCAGCGGGGGATTTAACCTTTGTCCCTGTGGCCGGTTCCGCTGCCAACGGATTGCTTATGCATCTCTCACGCTGAACCATGCGGGAACGAGACTGTCAGGAATCAGTCATTTATGTCGCGAATTGTATCGTCCGTCTGAACAGCTCTGCCCTCCGTCAGGCGGTCCAACGACGTTCCCGAAACCATTTGGTGACGACATATTTGATGCCCTTTTCCACCGGCCGCGCAGCGTGCAGGCTCAAGGGATTGGGTGCGCCATCCGGTTTCATATTGTTCCAGATGAGGATCATGCCCTCGACCGGCGGCACCATGAATTCGCAATGGGGGAAATGCGTTTCCCCGCCTGTTTCGACGGGAGATAGATAGATCATCGCGGTCCAACTGCGCTGGCCGCCCGTCTTCATCATCGCTGGCCAGTAATTTGCGGTGACGGGGAAGAAGTCGCAATGCGCCTTATACTCTTGGCCAAGGGCATAGCGCTGGCCCTGCAGCGTTTCGCCATGATCCGGCGGCAGGCCCGTAAGCGCACAAATGCGGTCGCTGACAAGGCTCACCAGGACATCCCTAGGGTTTAGATTGCAGCTATGGCTGGTGCGATAGTCGGAATTGGCGCTGCCCGAAAAGAGCGTCGAAGGCTGCGCATCGGAATCGATCATCGCGCGCAGGGCGGCGCACTCCTCCGCATCGAGGAAATGATGGCGGCCATAGATTTCCAGGCCTGGCGCATCGATTCGGCTGACCATGGGATTACGGTCCAGCTTCGCGCGAACCGCTTCGCCGATCCTCTCCCGAATGTCAGAAGCGATGCCGCCGTCATCGATCACGTCCGTCATGTGCGTTTCCTGCCCCGGCGGCCTCATCTGTGCAAATAAAAAGGGCCCGGAGCACTTGGCTCCGAGCCCAATCGATCGTGCAGGATCGATCTTCGCCTTACCAGAAGAAATCGTGGATCACGTCAACGACATAGCCGTCGCGTATATCGACTAGCAAGGCATCATCATAATAGCGGACCCAGCGCAGCGTCCCATAGGCAGGGGGCAGGCGATAGGAATAAGGATCGTCGATCCAGTAGCTGTTCGAGAACAGCAAGCTATTAAGGAAGATGCCGACCGAGAAACGGGTATAGCCGTAGTCCCAGCCGCGCGGCGCATAGTAGCGACCCGCCCGGTAGCGGTCGCCATAACGTGAGCGGTAGCTGTACCAGTCATAACGGCGATCCTGCCGCCAGCCATTGTCCCAACGCCGCTGGCCGTTCCAGCGCGTACGGTCATCAAACCGGCGTGGATTAGCCAGGCTGCCCCGCCAATGATTGCCGCTGCTCAGGCGATCATCCCGGCGATTATCACGCCATTCGGGCCGCTGCGTTTGGCGATTGTCGCGCCAGTCGGGGCGATCACCGGAGCGGCGATCATCCCGCCATTGCGGCCGCTGAGTCTCCGCCTGCTGCCTGATGCGGGTTTCGTTGCGCGATGCATCGCGAGCCGCATCGCCACGCGCTTCGCCCGCGCGCCATTGACGGTCAGGTCGCGGCTGCTCCGTTTGTATCTGCCCGCGATCCACCTGACGCTGCTGCCAGCGCTGGCCCGCTTGATCGCGCCTGCTGTCATCGCCTCGCTGTTCGCGCGTTGCGTCGCGACCACGGGGGCCATCGCCGTCCTGACGCGCCGCGCGTTCGTCGCCACGGCCGCGCCAGCCATCCTCTCTACCTTGGGCATAGGCCGGGGCGATCCCGCCCAGGACCGTCGCGGTCATCAGCCCTGCCAACATCATTTTCTTCAACATGATCTTCGCTTTCCAAAGGGGCGCCATGCCCCGCATGTTGCTTTTTTATTACCGTCGTCATGTCGTGAGGCTGAACTTGCCTGTCAGCGATTTGAAAGAATCTTCTACATTTCGGAAAACCGTTGCTGCACACGCGTTTGCATGAATGAGTCGCAGGGAAAAACGACCAACTGCTGTCGCTCAACTGTAAAAACTAATCTAAATCAGTGCGCGCGACCTTAACTGCCTTTAGGACCAACGAGTGAAAAGAACGTCCAACGCCGGCCGTGTCCGACAGGCACTTCGTGATGCGACGATGGTCAGCCATCAGCGTGTGGACGAATTATTCTCTGATTTCCCGCTCGATTCTCCTGATGGCTATGGCGCTTTCCTGAGGGCGCATGCCCGCGCGCTCGCGCCGTTGGAGCAGTTGGCGAGGCCGGACGCGCCGCGCCTGCCGCGCCTGATGGAAGATCTCGCTGCGTTGGGTAAAGCCTTGCCTGAGCCGCTGGCGGTGGAGCGGCAGGGCGGCGAAGCTTTCCGTTGGGGCGCGCTTTATGCGTTGGAAGGATCGCGGCTTGGCGGAGCGATGCTTGAGCGTCGCGTGCCGCCCGGCCTCCCGCGCGCTTATCTGTCGTCGGTGCATGGCAAAGGCGGCTGGATCGCTTTTCAGGATGCGCTGGACAAAGCCGCCGACGATGGCGGTGAGGATTGGATTGACGGCGCCATTCAGGGTGCCGATGCAGCCTTCGCCCTCTTCGCAGCCGGAGCTGCCGCAGAGCGGGCGGGCCTGAATGGCTGACGGCCGCGAACCGGACGTGACCGCTTTCGCTGTCGATATCAGCAATTGCGATCGAGAACCGATCCATGTTCCGGGGACGATCCAGCCCTTCGGCTTCCTCGTCGCGTTGACGGCGGACTGGCTGGTGTCCCGCGTCTCGGCGAACAGTAGCGCCTTTATCGGCCTTTCGCCCCAGGAGATGCTGGGCCAGCCGATCAGCGAGCTGTTCCGGGGTGAAGCGATACATTCGCTGCGCAACCGCATTACCCTGCTGCGCGGTCCTGATGCGGTGGAGCGGATATTCTCGCTGATATTGATCGACGGTTTTCCGCCGTTCGACATCGCGGTGCATTTTTCCGGATCGCTGGTGGTCATCGAGGCTGAACCTGCCCGCGCCGATGAGATGGAGGCGACCAGCATGGTGCGCTCCATGGTCGCGCGGCTGGCCCAGACGGACAGCATGGCGGCCTTTCTGCGCGATGGCGCCAGGCAGGTGCGGGCACTGACCGGCTTTGACCGGGTCATGGTCTATCGTTTCGCCGACGGCGGCGATGGCGAAGTCGTGGCTGAGGCTTTGCGCCCCGGCATCGATAGCTTTTTCGGTCTGCACTATCCCGCGTCCGATATCCCGGCGCAGGCGCGCGCGCTTTATCTGCGCAACATCTTCAGGGTGATCGCGGATGTGCAGGCGCAGCCGGTGCCGGTCGTCCCCATTCTCGACCCTGCTGGCGCGGCGCTGGACATGTCGCTGTGCCTGCTGCGCGCTGTTTCGCCCATCCACATCGAATATTTGGGCAATATGGGTGTGGGCGCGTCGCTCTCCATCTCGATCATCGTCGAGGGGCGGCTTTGGGGCTTGTTCGCTTGCCACCATTATGGGCCGCGCCTGCCCAGTTTCGCCCAGCGCAGCGCGGCGGAGTTGTTCGGCCAGATCTTCTCCATGATGCTGGAAAGCCGTGAACGGGCGGAGACGGCGGACTATGAAGGCAAGGCGCGGCAGGTCGCCGACCGGCTGATGTCGGCGGTCGCGCAGGATCATGACCTGTTGTCCAACGCCCGCTGGCTGGGCGACGTCATCTTCGATACCGTGCCTGCCGATGGCGTGGGCGTCTATATAGATGGCGACATGACGCTGGCCGGGCTGACCCCAGATAAGTCGGCCTTTGCTGCGATCGTGTCGATGCTCAATCGGACGGCGGCAAGCCAAGTCTATACTACCGACAGTCTCAGCCGGATCATGCCGGAAGCAGCGGCCTATGCGGATCGGGCAGCGGGCCTGCTTGCCATCCCGTTGTCGCGCCGCCCTCGAGACTATGTCGTCCTGTTCCGGGCCGAGCAGATGCGATCGGTGCGCTGGGCGGGCAATCAGGAAAAGCATATAGAATATGGTCCGAATGGACCCCGCCTGACGCCGCGCAAAAGTTTCGAAGAATGGTCGGAGCTGGTGAAAGGCACGGCAGTCGCCTTCAGCCCGGCCGAACTGCGTGTTGCCGAAGCGCTTCGCACCGCTTTGCTGGAAGTCGTCCTCCGCCTGTCGGATTCGGCGCATGAGGAACGGCAGAAGGCGCACGAGAAGCAGGAACTGCTGATCGCCGAACTCAACCATCGGGTCCGGAACATATTGTCGCTGATCCGCGGGCTGCTGTCGCAGACGCGCAATAGCGCGCGATCGGTGGATGAGTTCATCGCGACGCTGGAAAGTCGCGTCCAGGCGCTTGCCCGCGCCCATGACCAGATCACGGCTGACCGCTGGGCGCCCGCGCGGTTGCAGGACCTGATTGAGGTGGAAGCCGGTGCTTATCTCGGTGAGCGGCGCGACCGGGTGAAACAGACGGGTCCCAATGTCCTGCTGACGCCGTCGGCCTTCACGGTGCTGGCGCTGGTGATCCACGAACTGCTGACCAACGCGGCGAAATATGGCGCCTTGTCGGATGGCGGAACGGTTTCAATCGACTGGCATGTCGATCCGGACGGCAGCTTGCTGCTTCACTGGCTGGAAAGCGGCGGTCCCGCAGTGGTCGCGCCGACGCGGCGCGGTTTCGGGTCCACTGTGATCGAACGATCGATCCCCTATGACCTGGATGGCAAGGCGGAGATCGCCTACCGCCTCGCCGGGCTGGAGGCGCATTTCTGTATTCCCTCTGCCCATATCGCGTCGGTTCTGCCGGATGTAAGCGGCGCGGAACGGACGAAGCCGGTGGCTGTTCCCACCCCGGAATTGCTGAAGGGGCGCAACATCCTTTTGGTCGAGGACAATATGATCATCGCCATGGATGGCGAGGACGCGCTGCGCGACCTGGGCGCCGACGTCGTCACGGCCGGCAGCGTTAGCCGGGCGCGCGAGGCGCTAGCACTGCGGAACATCGACTTCGCCGTGCTGGACTTCAATCTAGGCACGGAAACAAGCCTGCCGGTCGCCGACCTGCTGGCGGAGCAGGGTATCGGCTTTCTATTTGCAACCGGCTATGGCGACGGGCTGGACCTGCCGGAGCGGTTTGGCGGCATCACGTTGATCAAGAAGCCCTATTCCAATGTGACCTTGGCGCAGGCCATCGGTCCCGCCATTGGCGCCAAAGCCAGCTGAGGCAGCAGGAAACCCATTGTTTCGCCCTCCAAGCTTGCGCAGCGGAGCGTGCCGCCCGATGTTCGGCGGATGAAACAGCCAAGTCTTTACATTCCGCATGGCGGAGGCCCTTGCTTCTTCATGGACCCGGCCGATCCTGACCGTCCATCCAGCGATCCCATGTGGCATCCGATGCAGGATTATCTTGCCCAGCTGATCGCGCGCCTGCCCGAACGCCCGCGCGCGGTGCTGATTATTTCGGGTCATTGGGAGGAGCCCGTGTTTACCGTGCACCAGGGCGAGCATCCCCCGCTTCTGTTCGACTATTATAATTTCCCGCCGCACACCTACCAGCTGCGCTGGGACGCGCCCGGAGCGCCTGCGATCGCCGCGCGGGCGGCCGAGCTACTTCGCGATGGTGGCTTGCCGGTTGCCGACGAAGGCGAACGGGGATGGGATCATGGCGTCTTCATCCCGATGAAGGTGGCGCGGCCAGAAGCGGACATCCCGGTCGTGCAACTGTCGCTGCGTCAAGATCTGGACCCGACCGCGCATATCGCCGCCGGTCGCGCCCTAGAGCCGCTGCGCGACGAAGGGGTGGTGATCATCGGATCGGGCATGAGCTTCCACAATATGCGCGTGCGCGATTCGGAGGCGCGGACGCCCTCTCTGTTGTGGGACGAGGCATTGACCGAAGCTGTCACCGACCCCGATCCCGGACGGCGCGCGGCCCGTGTGGCAGCCTGGGATGCGCTGCCGGAGGCGCATTTTGCGCACCCGCGCGAAGAGCATCTTCTGCCGCTGATGGTTGCGGTCGGCGCAGGCGGTGACGATGCGGCGCGTGTCGATCATCAAAGTGCGGTGCGGGGCTGGCCGATATCGGCCTACCGCTTCGGCTAAGGCGCGTTTCAGGGGCGGCGAAGCGCTGGGACGGCGCGCGCGGCGTCCTCTGGCGTCACCCCGGGCGGAGGGGCGGCCTCGACCTGCTCCTCGCCGCGCAGGACTTTGCCAGCGCGTTTGATGGCTGCTCGCAGCCGCGGGTAGATGCCGCAGCGGCAGATGTTGGTGATTGCGGCGTCTATCTCCTCATCGCCCGGATCAGCGTTGCGCTTGAGGAGCACGGCCGCCGTCATGATCATGCCTGGGATGCAGTAGCCGCATTGCGAGACATTGTCTGCGGCGAACACTTGTTGCAGCGGATGGCCGCGATCGGGGGACAGCCCTTCTATCGTCGTGACGAAGCGGCCTTCCGTTTCCCGGATCGTCACTTGGCACGACCGCACCGCTTGCCCGTCAATATCGACGGTGCAGGCGCCGCAATGGCCCGTGCCGCAGCCATATTTGGTCCCGGTGAGGTTCGAAGCATCGCGCAGCGCCCATAATAGAGGTGTGTCGGGGTCCATGCGATACTGGACAGGCCGGTCGTTCACCGTGAACTTGGTCATGCGTCCTCGCTGTCCTCAACCTTATGATAGAGCACTTCGTTGCGAACGTGGATGATGCGCGATGCCAGGCGAATTTCCTGGATGAAGGTGCCGAAAGCCGCCGCCTGAACCAGCATGGCGAGGCTGAAAAGGATCGCGATCGGGGTGCCGAGATGCGCGCCGAACAGATTGCCCGCGAACAGCAGGATCACGACAAGGCAGACGGCGCAGGCGGAGGCTACCGAGAGAAAGATCGCCATGTTGACGACGCTCATGCGCCGGTCGAGCACGCGGATTTCGCCGACCATGCGATCATGCTCCTTGCCCCGTGAGGAAAGGATCTTGTCCTCCAGCCGCCTTGCTCGATCAATGATGCGAGCGAGCCGGCCGACACAGACATTGAGGAACGCGCCGATGCCCGCGAGCAGGAACACAGGCGCAAGGGCGAGCTGGATCGTCTGCGCGACCTGCGAGACCTGGGGCAGGGGGATCATCGGTAAGAGGGTCTCGCCTGCTGCCCGGCCTTCCTTTGATCAGGCAGCGCCCTTGGCGGGCGTGTTGATGCCCATGGACTTGAGATATTGCTTGATGTTGCGCGCCGCCTGCCGCAGCCGCTGTTCATTCTCGACCATCGCGATGCGCACATAGCCTTCGCCGTCCTCGCCATAGCCGACGCCTGCGGCCACGGCGACCTTCGCGTGGGTGAGCAGCTGCTTGGAAAATTCCAGGCTGCCCATGTCCTTGAGCGCAGGAGGCAGCGGGGCCCAGGCGAACATCGATGCCTTGGGCGCGGGAATTTCCCAGCCTGCCCGCCCAAACGCCTCGACCATCACATCGCGGCGCTTGTGGTAGAGTTCGCGGTTCTTCTGGACGATGTCCTGCGGTCCGTTGAGCGCAGCGCATGCAGCCGCCTGAATGGGCGTGAAGGCGCCATAATCGAGATAGGATTTCACGCGCTTCAGCGCCGAGATCAGCTGGCGGTTGCCTACGGCAAAGCCGATGCGCCATCCGGCCATCGAATAAGTCTTGCTGAGCGATGTGAATTCGACAGCCACATCCTTCGCGCCCGGCACCTGCAGGATCGAAGGCGTCGGATTGCCGTCATAATATAGCTCGGAATAGGCGAGGTCGGAAAGGACCCAAACCTTGTTCTCCTTTGCCCAGGCCACCAGCCGCTCGTAAAAGGCGAGATCAACCGTCTCTGCTGTCGGGTTGCTGGGATAGCCTACGACCAGGATCGAAGGGCGCGGCACCGTGAAGGCCATCGCCCTTTCAAGCGATTTCCAATAATGTTCGTCAGGCGTGGTCGGAACCGACCGGATGGTCGCGCCCGCGATGATGAAGCCGAACATATGGATCGGGTAGCTGGGATTGGGGGCCAGCACGACGTCACCGGGCGCGGTGATCGCGGTGGCGAGGCTGGCCAAGCCCTCCTTCGATCCCATGGTGACGACGACTTCGGTCTCTGGATCTAGGTCCACGCCGAAGCGGCGGCCATAATAATTGGCTTGGGCGCGGCGCAGGCCGGGAATGCCCATCGACTGAGAATAGCCATGGGCGCTCGGCTTTTGCGCCACTTCGCACAATTTGGCGATGACATGATCGGGCGGAGGCAGATCAGGATTGCCCATGCCAAGATCGATAATGTCCTCTCCCGCGGCTCGCGCGGCGGCCCGCATCGCGTTGACTTCAGCGATGACATAGGGCGGTAGGCGCTTCATGCGGTAGAATTCTTCGGACATTATAGGGCTTTCCTGAAAGGTCTCCATAGGGGATAGTGACGCACGCGCTTTTGACGCGACGTTCTCCGGCTATAGCCCGCCGGGCAGCCTCGCGCCAGAGAAAGCGGCGCATATAAGGATGCCAGGAGGAGGAAGGTGGCCATGGAAGCGCAGAACCTCAACGAACCGCACCTGCCGACCCTTGAACAGATGCAGCAGTGGACGGAGGTGATGGGCCGGGCGCAGCAATTGCTGCTGGAGCAGGCGGCCGGAGCCACGGGCCGGGCGCTTCCCTTCAACCCCGATGCTGTGGCGCGCATCCAGACCAGCTTTGCCAATGAAGGGCTGGCGCTGTGGCAGCGCTTCCTCGATTCCGGCGGCATGCTGCGCGACCAGGCCGAGCCTCCACCGCCCAGCAGTCCGGCCGCGCGCAAGGATCGACGCTTTGCCGATCCGGCCTGGTCGAACCATCCTTTTTATGACCTGATCCGCCAAAGCTATCTGCTGCTGTCCGACTATCTGCTGAAGCTGACCGATGCCGTGGATGGGGTGGATCCCAAGCAGAAAGCAAAGCTGCGCTTTGCTACCAGCGGCATGCTCGACGCTGTTTCGCCCAGCAATTTTCCGCTCACCAACCCGCAAGTGATGGAAAAAACGCTGCAGAGCGGCGGCGAGAATCTGGTCAAGGGCCTTCAGCATATGCTGGCCGACATGGAAAAAGGGCAGCTCACGCAGACGGATGGCGCGGTCTTTGAGATCGGCCGCAATATTGCGACGACGCCTGGCAAGGTCATCAAGGAAACGCCGCTTTACCAGTTGATCCACTATACGCCCACCACCGATAAGGTGCTGGAGACCCCGCTCGTCATCTTCCCGGCCTGGATCAATCGCTTCTACATCCTCGATCTGTCGCCGGAAAAAAGCTTCGTCAAATGGGCGCTGGACCAAGGTATCAGCGTCTTTCTTGTCTCCTGGAAATCGGCCGACGCATCCATGAAGGACCTGCTGTGGGATGACTATATCCTGCGCGGACAGGTCGATGCGATCGATACCGTGCGCGAGTTGCTGAGTGTGCCGAGCGTTCACACGATCGGTTATTGCGTAGCGGGGACGACGCTGGCCGCGACGCTGGCGCTGCTCGCTGCGCGTGGAGAAGCGGATAAGGTGGCGAGCGCCACCTTCTTCACCGCTCAGGTCGATTTCAGCGAGGCAGGCGACCTCAGCCTGTTCGTCGATGATGATCAGATGAAGCTGGTCGATCAGCTATCGACCAGCGGCTTCCTGGACGGGCGCTATATGGCAGCGACCTTCAACCTGCTGCGCGGCCGCGACCTGATCTGGAACTATGTCGTCAACAATTATCTGTTAGGGCAGGATTATCCGCCCTTCGACCTGCTGTACTGGAATGGCGACACGACCAACCTGCCCGCCCAGTGGCACAAAAATTACCTGACGCAGCTTTACCGCGACAATCAACTGGTGGTTCCGGACGCGCTCAGCATTGACGACACTCCGCTCGACCTGCGCAAGGTGGAGACGCCGCTTTATATCCAGGCCGGACGGGAAGATCATATCGCGCCTGCCGAAAGCGTGTGGAAAGCGACCTCGCATTTTTCCGGGCCGATACGATTCCTGCTCGCCGGGTCGGGCCATATCGCGGGCGTCGTCAATCCGCCCGCAGCGGGAAAATATCAATATTGGAGCTGTGACGAACTGCCCAAGAGTTTGGAGGACTTTGTCGCAGACGCGAAGGAGACCAAGGGCAGTTGGTGGCCGGACTGGGCTGAGTGGATCAAGTCCCTGGGTGATTCGACGGTGTCCGCGAAAAAAGGTGGACGTGTGCCGGGCAAGGGGTCGCTCAAGGCTCTGGAAGATGCGCCCGGACGCTACGTAAAGCAGCGCTGACGCGCTGATTTGTCTGTCCTTTTTGCGGGTATAAATCGCCGCTAAGTGGGACTGATGCCTTCCGTTTGCTGCACTGCACAAAATACTTGCACTCATCCTGCGCCATGTGTATTGTGCACTGCAACAACGGAGGATGTTTCCATGGCAGTGACTCCAAAGCCCGGCCGTCGCAAGCAAGTGGCCAAGAAGCCGTCATCGACGCTTTCAGCAGCTGAAGCGCTGAAGGCGGCGGAAGCGGCGGTGGCCGCGAGCCCCAAGGCGCCCCCAGCGCGGAAATCGGCTGAGGCTACAAAGGTCGCACCCAAGCCGACGGCTGCTGCCAAGGCCAATCCGGCCGCGATCGCAGCCGCGACAACGGCGGTCGATGCAGCGCCAGAACCAGCCGCGCCTCCCGCTATCGAACCTTTGCCGTCCGCACCGGCACCGCTGGTGGAAGAGACCAAGGTCGAACCCAAGGAAGTCAAGAGCCTGTCATCCAAGGCCGGGCCGGTAGAGCCCGAATCGCTGCCTGCCACAGAAGGAACCAAGATGATGAACGATGTGATCGAGACCGGAAAGAAGTTCGCTGAAGAGACCAAGGCCAAGCTGGAAACGGCTTATGCCGATTTCAACGAGAAGGCGAAGGCCAGCGTTGAAAAGTCCACCAAGGCCATCGAAGAGCTGAGCGACATCGCCAAGGGCAATGTTGAGGCGCTGGTCGAATCCGGCAAGATCGCCGCCAAGGGCATCGAGACCCTGGGTCAGGAAGCCGTCGATTACAGCCGCAAGAGCTTCGAGAAGGCAACTGCCTCGCTCAAGAGCTTTTCGACCGTCAAGACCCCGACCGAGTTCTTCCAGCTGCAGAGCCAGCTCTTCTCCAGCAGCTTCGACGAGCTGACCAAGGAAGCGGCCAAGAGCAGCGAAGCGCTGATCAAGCTGGCCGGTGATGTTGCCCAGCCGCTCACCGCGCGCGTGACCGTTGTCACCGACAAGGTGAAGTCGCTCGCCGCCTGATCTGCCCGCAGACCAGTCGACGCACAAATATTACGGCTCCTGCCTGAGGGCGGGGGCCGTTTTGTTGATTCCCGCGCGGCGCACGATGACTTGCAGCCTGCGCCCCTTGCCATGACGGCCGGAATCGCCATATTCTCACCCGACATGAGCAGCATCAGCACAGTGGCATTTCCCCTCCTAATGGCGGGCAGGGATCAGGACGATCAGGGCGAGGGCCCCGGTGGCCCCAATGTGGGTATCGCCACCCGCACGCGCGCCCGGACTAAGAAGCCGTCGCTGTACAAGGTGCTGATGCTGAACGATGATTACACGCCGATGGAATTCGTCGTGCATGTGCTGCAGCAATTCTTCCGGATGGACATGGAGGAGGCGACGCGCGTCATGCTGCACGTGCATCAGCGCGGCGTCGGCGTGTGCGGCATCTTCAGCTATGAGGTGGCGGAGACGAAGGTGAACCAGGTGATGGACTTCGCCCGGCAGAACCAGCATCCGCTTCAATGCACGCTGGAAAAGGCCTGAACGGTCAGCCAAGTGCCGGGTGCCGGTGAGTAAGGTTATCTTATATTAACGATAACCGGCTAGCCCGGCGCGGTGATGTCTGTCCCGCTTCGTTCTCCTTCTTCATTTTTCACGCCGGTCATTGCGGGCGTCGCCTATTTCCTGATGGCGTCGATCGCTCTGCTTTGTTCGCGTTTTGAAGGTGGATTGGCGTTCATCTGGGCGGCCAACGCGCTGCTGATGGCGGAATTGCAGACATCGGAAACCCGCTACTGGCCACGCGTCATCGCGGCCTGCGGCATCGCCAGCATGATCTCGACGGCGCTGTTTGGCATGGGACCCGCAGCGGCCCTGCCAATGGCAGCCGTAAACATCGCCGAATCCCTGATCGTCGCCATCCTGTGCCGCCGTTTCATACCCGTGCATCTGGCGGATGGATCGAAACGGTCCTTGCTTGTGTTTATCCTCGCGCTGTGCCTGCCCGCGAACATGATTACGGGCTTGGGGGCAGCGATGGTGGCTTCCGCGTTAACGCCGGTGAAGTTCAGCGCGGCTTGGTTGCAGTGGTATAGCGGTCATGTGCTGGGTGGCCTGACCTGCACGCCTATCCTGACAATGCTGCTGCAAGGTCAGGTCAGCCGGTGGATTGAGCAAACGACTGGGAAGAAGAAGCTGGAGGCAGTGGGCCTTCTTATGGTCTTTGCTCTCATCACCGTTCACGTCTTTTTCCTGGCGCGATATCCGATGCTCTTCCTGCTGCTGCTACCCCTCGTGGTGATAGCGTTCCGGGTGGGGTCTCTTGGCGCTGCTGCATCCGTCGTACTGCTCGCGATCATCGGCGGCGCGGCCACGGTGACGGGCCATGGACCGCTCAACATGGTTCAAGGAAGCATTGGCGAGCGGACGCAGTTGTTCCAACTGTTCCTGGCGTTCAGCTTTGTCCTTTCAATGCCGCTCGCAGCCGAACTCAACGGCAGGCGCAGGCTTTTCCAAATGCTGCAGGCCAGTGAGGCGCGGTATCGCGCGATCGCCGAACATAGCGGCGACGTGGTCCTGAATGTCAGCGTCGATGGAGTCATAGAATATGCGTCACCGTCCGCCGCGGAGCAGATTGGCTGTGCGCCAGGCCTGCTGGTTGGGCGGCCGGCAGAGATTTTGGTCGATCCAGAGGATCGGCCTGAGGTGATCCGCGCTCACCGCCGCGCGCTCGCACAACCGGGCGATGTGCAGACGGTTGAGTTCCGCCCCTTGCTCTCCACTGATGGCGCGGACTGGTGCGAGATGGTGACCCGCGCGATGCTCGACGAACAGGGCTTGCCCATCGGAGTGGTGAGTACGGTTCGCGACATGTCGCGCCACAAGGCGCGGCAGCGTGCGCTGCAAAGGGTGGCGGCAGTCGATACCCTGACCGGGGCCGACAGCCGTTGGGCATTTCTGGAGAAGCTGGAACAGGAAATCCAGCGGGTTGCACGCGGCTCGCATGCCTGCTTGCTGCTCATCGACATCGACCATTTCAAGTCGGTGAATGACCGCTTCGGACACGGCGCGGGCGACAAGGTATTGTCGGGATTTGTCGAGCGGTTGCGCCCTGGCTTGCGTGGAGGTGATAGCATCGGTCGGCTGGGAGGGGAGGAATTCGCGGTCCTGCTGACCGGCACTGACATCCAGCGTGCAACCATGGTATGCGAACGACTGCGCAACATGGTCTCTGCGCAGCGCATCAGCGCTGACGGTGTGCAGACGATCGCCGTGACGTTCAGCGCCGGCTTGGTGGAGCTGGATGGAAAAGCGGGGAGGGCCGAGCTGCTGGAAGCTGCAGACAAGGCACTTTATCGTGCAAAGAACAGTGGCCGGAACTGCCTGCGCCTAGCGGCTTAGCGCGGCTTCAAGCAGGCCGATCCGATCCGGTCAACGCTATAAAATATGTCCGATGATATGTTGTAACTTCATCTGCTTCGGCTTATGTAGCGGTCACCATGCCGATTAGCATCCGCTCCAGCCTTTTGAATGGCCGTATCGATCGCCTAGCGATTGCGCTGTCGGGCATGTGCGTGGCCCATTGTTTCGCTACCGCGGTGCTGTTGGGCGTGCTGGCTTCTGCGGGTGGGATTTTTGAAAATCCTCTCATTCATGAAGTTGGACTGGTGTTTGCCATCCTGCTCGGCGCTGTGGCGCTCGGTCATGGCGCGATCGAGCATGGCTTCATGATGCCCGCTGCGATCGGCTCGTTGGGACTCG
Organism: Sphingobium tyrosinilyticum; assembly: GCF_042654265.1. Classification (NCBI taxonomy): domain Bacteria; kingdom Pseudomonadati; phylum Pseudomonadota; class Alphaproteobacteria; order Sphingomonadales; family Sphingobiaceae; genus Sphingobium; species Sphingobium tyrosinilyticum. The sequence continues at coordinate 133,958 of NZ_JBHSFZ010000008.1, forward strand.
GCATCATGGCAGGCGCGATGACGCTGGACCATGGATGGCTGGAGAGTGCCTACACCCTGCTGGGTGTGGCTACGCTTGCGCTGGGTCACGACCTTAATCATCGAGCCGGGCGTTAACCCAGCCTATTCGGCGGAATAAGAAAAGGGGGCCGGAGCCCCCTTTTTCGTTTCAGCCCACGGACCGGTCAGACATGCTTGCGGTCCAGATGATGCTCACCTTTTACCCAGCGGACCGTTCCCGTGCTGGCGCGCATGACGACGCTGTCCGTAGTGAGCTTGCCGCCCGGCAGACGCTTGACGCCGCCCAGCAGTGATCCGTCGGTAACCCCGGTCGCGGCGAAGATACAGTCGCCCTTCGCCAGTTCCTTCAGGTCATAGACCTTGTCGAGATCGGTGATCCCCCATTTGAAGGCGCGCGCACGCTCATCATCATTGCGGAACAACAGTTTGCCCTTGAACTGACCTCCAACGCAGCGCAGCGCCGCGCAGGCGAGAACGCCCTCAGGCGCGCCGCCTGAACCCATATACATGTCGATATTGGTTTCCGGGTTGGTGGTCGCGATCACACCCGCCACGTCGCCATCCGGGATCAGCATGATGCCGCATCCGATCGCGCGCAACTCGGCGATCAGCTTTTCATGGCGCGGACGATCGAGAACGCAGACGATGATTTCGTGCGGATGGACGCCCTTGGCCTTAGCCACCGCTTCGACATTGTCCCGAACCGGCTTGTTGAGGTCGATGATGTCCTCCGGATAGCCGGGGCCCACAGCCAGCTTTTCCATATAGACGTCCGGCGCATTAAGCAGGCCGCCTTCTTCGGAAATGGCCAGGACGGCGAGTGCGTTGGGCCCAGCCTTCGCCGTGATCGTCGTGCCTTCCAGAGGGTCCAGCGCGATGTCGATCTTGGGTCCGGTGCCGATCGCACTGCCGACCTTCTCACCGATGTAGAGCATGGGTGCTTCGTCGCGCTCGCCTTCGCCGATGACGACGGTGCCGTCCATATAAAGGTCGTTGAAAGCAAGGCGCATCGCTTCGACGGCGGCGGCGTCCGCAGCCTTTTCATCGCCACGCCCGATCAGCTTGGAGGCGGCAATGGCGGCCGCTTCGGTGACGCGCACCATCTCGAGCACCAAGACACGATCGAGAATCGAGCTAGCCTGCACCATGATAATCCCTCTGCTGTCTCTGTACGCACAGCGCGATAGGAGGTCAGTCCTGCCTTGTCGAGCCATCCAGCGGACTTCCAACCGCTTTTCACGGCGCGGATGCAACGGAAGACCGTCTGTGGCGTTGGGCGAACTGACAAACTCAAAGGGTCGTGATGATGATCGCCGCGCTGTTCGCCGCCAGCCTTGCCCACTCCGCCCCCTTGCCCACCAAGATTTCCGTTGCTGCCACCGCTCCCTGCCAGGCGGTGCCGGCGCTTTGCATCGTCAGCCGACAGGATAATGGCCGCCCACTTCCCGAGGGCGCAGGGGCCGGCCCCGATAATAAAATGAATGCTTATCGCTTCGACGCGCGGCCTTGCCGGGTGATCGGCAATATGGGCTGTCCCAAGCAGGCCCGGCTGCGGTTGTTCCGCTTGGGCGAGCCGCTGCGCGAGACGTTGATGAACAGCTTCATGCCTCGCTGAGGGAAGAGTTTGGCCTAGTCGAGGATGTGCATGACCATCGGCGCCTGCAGCAGGCTGTCCGATCCAGCGAGGCGTTCCAGCGTATTGAGGACGCAGCTTTCTTCGCCCGCATGGGTGACGATCGCCATCAACACGCTGTCATCGTGGCTCGCGCCACGTTGAATCATGCTTTCGATGGAAACGCCTGCGTCGCGGGTCGCCGCCGCGATCTCCGCCAGAACGCCGGGACGGTCCTGCACCTTGAAACGGAGATAGGCGCGGCCGACGCGGGCTCCGGCATCGGCTGGCGGCTGTTGCGCCAGCGCCGCGACGGGCATCGCAAAGGCGTCGCCATATTCGTCGCGCGCGACATCGATCAGGTCCGCGACTACCGCCGATGCCGTCGGGCCGTCCCCAGCGCCGCGGCCCTGGAAGAAGAGGCGTCCGACGAAATTTCCCTCCGCAACCACAGCGTTGAGCGAGCCATCGACATGAGCAAGCGGATGGTCGAGCGGCACGAGCATCGGATGGACGCGCTGGAACAAGCCTTCCGGCCCGTTTTCCGCCATCCCGACGAGACGGATGCGGTAACCGAGCGCCGCCGCTTCGGCGATGTCCTCGGCGAGGACATGGCGGATGCCGGTGACGGCGACATTGTCAAAGTCGAGTTCCGTGCCGAAGGCCAGGCTGGCAAGGATGGTCAGCTTGTGCGCTGCGTCCACGCCGTCGATGTCGAAGCTCGGGTCCGCTTCGGCAAAGCCCAGTTCCTGCGCTTCCTTCAGAACATCGTCGAAGCCGCGTCCTTCCTTCTCCATCGTGGTCAGGATATAATTGCACGTGCCGTTCAAAATGCCATAGACGCGGCTGATCTCATTCGCCGCCGCACCTTCGCGCATCCCCTTGATGACCGGGATGCCGCCTGCCACGGCCGCTTCATATTTGAGCGCGATGCCCGCTTTTTCCGCCAAAGCCGCCAGATCAAGGCCGTGATGCGCGAGCATCGCCTTGTTGGCGGTGACGAAGGGCTTGCCCGCTGACAGGCACTGCCGCGCCAGCGTAAGGGCCGGGCCGTCAGCTCCACCGATCAGCTCCACCACCACATCGATATCCTCCCGCCCGGGGAGGGTCGTCATGTCATCGACCCACTCAAAGGGAGACAGATCGACGCCACGATCCTTGTTGCGGTCGCGCGCAGAGATGGCGACGATCTGAATGGGGCAGCCTGCTCGGCGGGCGATCAGGTCGGCGTTGGTCTGCAACAGCCGGATCACGCCGCCGCCCACTGTGCCGAGGCCGACAAGCGCGACGCGCAGCGGGGCGTGGCGGTGCAGATTGGTCATGGTCGTTGCAGTCCTCAGGGGTGGCGTAAAGCCGCGCTGATAGCCGCCAATACGCCTCTGTCCAAGGAAAAGGACGAGGCGGTGGCGCCGGTGGGTTGTCAGCGCGGGGTGCGCGTGCGGCCGCAATTGCCAAGCGATTGGATAATCAGCGCGTAATCCACACGCGCCGCTTCGGCATCGGAAGGGGAGAGTGCGCGAACGGAGCGCTCCGGAAGCGCTGGCGGCAGGCTGCAGGCGAGGCGGTACCACAGGAGCGTTCCCGGCGCTGGCGGCCGCGCTGCTTCATCGACGATCTCGCCCAAGGCGACAGCCCATTTGGGTTCCTGTCCCGGGCGGCGCAGGATGGAAAGCGATACGGGCTCGCCATTGGCAGTGCGCAGGAATATCTGCGTCTCGCCTTCTCCCGCGACGGTACCGGCAACATGGAAGGCGTCGCCCAGTTCTATGATTCGCGGAGGTGCGCGTTCTGTCATTAAGTCGGAGAGGATTGTCTTTACCTTTTCCAAGGTAGCCGGCGTGGCAGGGATCTGTGCGTCGCGTGTGACGAGCTGGATCTCTCCGGGCCGTGCCGCCGGGCGTGCGAAGAGAATCACGTTAGCCTTTTTGAGTTTGGGCAGCTTTCCGCGGGCGTTGAGCGGCGCGTCGTAAAGGTAGTAAACCAGCGGGCTGATTCCGCTTTCGCCGCGAATCAGGTTGGTGACTTCCGCCTCGACATAGAGTCGTTTTTGACCTGCCGGGACATTTTGGGCTTGCTCGGCAGGTAGTGCAATAATGCTGCGGATGCGCGCGGCCGCGACCAGCGGCGCGGCGTCTGCAAGGTCCGCAAGATCGGAATAGGAAAGGATTGCGGGTTCCGTCGCCTGGTTCGTCTGAGCCGCTGAAACCTGTGGATATGCGGCTAAAATGAGGCATGCCGCAGCCATATTTCTGAAGGTCATGGAGGATTTGCTTTTCATGTTCGTCCTGTCCAGAGTCATCCGTGACATTGTTGCCACAGGCAAGTCATTCCGGTGTAAAATGTTAATCGCAAATGATCGTATCGATAAAGCGTTTGCGTGCCACGATGCGCCGCGATAGGAGTTCGCACGGTAGCAAATGGACGGATAGGGGCCAAAGGTGACCGGGGAGGACCCGGCCAGCTGGGGCCGTTTTTGGCTTATTTGCCGGATAACAATGGTAAGCTGAGTTAAGGAGTGTCGTTGCCGAATGGCCTATGCTGACCACTCGCAAGGATCGAGTCGCACGATCTCGATTATCATCGTCGCCCTGATTCACGCTGTTCTGGGTTATGCCTTCGTCACCGGTCTTGGCATGAAATATGTCAAAAAGGCGGCGGAACAGCTGAACGTGATCGACGTGAAGGAGGAACCGCCGCCGCCGGATGAGGAGCCGCCGCCGCCGCCGCCAGACCAACCGGTCGAGCCGCCGCCAGTCGTCGCGCCCCCGCCCATCGTTCAGACGCCGGCTCCGGCGCCGCCCATTCAGACGGTGCGTACGCCACCGCCGGTTTTCAACCCGGTTCCGGTTGCCGCACCGCCGCCCCCGGCCCCGCCGCCGCCGCCTGCTGTCCCAGCTTCGCGGGCGACCCCGCGCAGCTCGCCGGGAAGCTGGCTTAGCGATGCGGACTATCCGAGCCGCGCGCAGCGTGAGGAACGTTCGGGTACTGCCGGATTCAGGTTGGAAATCGGTCCGGATGGCCGTGTCACCAGCTGCACCATCACCTCTTCGACCGGTCATGCCGATCTCGACGAGGCGACCTGCCGCCTCCTGCCAAAGCGCGCGAGGTTCAAGGCGGCGACGGCTGCAGGAGGTGGGCCGATGTCCGACACGTACAACGGCCGTATCACTTGGCGACTACCTGAATAATTTTATCGGGAAGGCCGGCGCTGCCGCCGCCTTCCCCTTTTATTGATCCTTTTGAGAGGGAAGTCTTGAAAATGTTGATGTATCTCGCAGCCGCGGCCGCGCCCAAGTCGGAGAACCCGTACGGCCTGATGGAAGCTCTGCAGCAGGGCGGTACCATCGCCTGGACCGTGTTCATCATCCTTTGCGGCATGTCGGTCGGCACCTTCTACATCCTGTTCACCAAGCTCATCGAGCAGCAGAAGGTCCTCAACCAGGGCAAGAAGGTCCGCGCGACTTTCTGGCGCGCGCCCACGCTGAAGGAAGGTTCGGCGAAGCTGGAAAAGAACAGCGCCTACAAGCAGATCGTCGATGACGGCATCAAGGCGCAGGAAGAACACACCAAGCTGACCGATCCGGTCGAAGCGCATGACTGGCTGCACGGCTCGCTGGCTCGTTCGGAAGCCGCGATCAACTCGAAGCTGGGCACTGGCCTGGCGTTCCTCGCGACCGTCGGTTCGACCTCGCCGTTCATCGGTCTGTTCGGTACCGTTATCGGCATCTACCGCGCGCTCATCAAGATCGGCGCTGCCGGTCAGGCCTCGATCGACGCTGTTGCCGGCCCGGTCGGTGAAGCTCTGATCATGACCGCGCTGGGTCTGGCCGTGGCCGTTCCTGCGGTGCTTGCCTACAACTTCCTGCAGCGCCGCAACAAGTCGATCGCCGAACAGCTGAACGGCTTCACCGTCGATCTGCTGGCCCACCTCGTGTCGAACGGCGCTGTGAAGCCTTCGTTCGCCACTGCCCCGGCCGCTGCTGCCGCCAAGCCGGCCGCAGCTCCGACCAAGGCCTGATTGGGTCAAGGAGCCGGTGCGGGAACCGGCGGGCGGCTGCGACCGCCAAGGTTCCCCACCGGCCATGGGCCCCGTCCTGACGGGGCGCCATCGACACGGATGTTAGGAAATTATCAATGGCAATGAGTGTTGGCTCCGACGGCGGTGATGACAAGCCGATGTCCGACATCAACACGACGCCGCTCGTCGACGTCATGCTGGTGTTGCTCATCATCTTCCTCATCGCGGTCCCGGTCGTCGTCCAGACGGTTCAGCTGCAGCTTCCCAAGGTCGCGTTCGAGCCGACGACGACGAAACCGGAAAATGTCTCGCTGTCGATCACGCAGGCCGGCGACGGCAGCTGCGCGGTTTATTGGAACCTGACCAAGGTGTCTTCGGATGAGCTGCTCGACCGCGCGGTCGCGAAGCTCGAGGCGGACATCAAGAAGGCGGGCGGCGTTGAAAATATGACGCCAGAGGATCTGCCTGAAGTGCATATCCGCGGCGACATCAATACGCCCTATCGGTGTATCGGCGGCACCATCTACACGATGCAGCGCGCCGGTTTCCCGAAGGTCGGCTTCATCTCCGAGCCCGAACCGGGTTCGACGGTGCAGCGGCTCTAAGTTTTTAGGAGTATCGCCCCATGGCTATGAGTGCCGGAAGTGAAGACGGCGAGCCGATGGTGGAAATGAACACGACGCCGTTGATCGACGTCATGCTCGTTCTCCTCATCATGTTCATCATCACCATCCCGATCCAAACCCACGCGGTGAAGATCGATCTGCCGCAGAACGCGCCGCCGACTGACAGCGTCATTGATCCTGTCAAGAACAAGGTTGCGATCGACCAGGGTGGCATCATCACCTGGAACGGTTCGGCCATCGACCTGCTGACTCTGCGTCAGTATCTTCAGCAGTCCCTGCGTCTGCCGGTGGAGCCCGAGCTGCAGTTCCAGCCCAATGCCGCGACCCGCTATGTCGTCGTTGACGAAGTGCTGGCGGAGATCAAGCGCGCTGGCGTCACGAAGCTCGGCTTCGTGGGCAACGAGCAATATGGTAATTTCTAAAGGCTGACTACGCCGCCGCCGTCTGGCCGGGAATGTTCGACTTCCCGCTTCCGGGCGCGGGCAGGGGTGACGCAATCAGCCTTTGGCTACTGATTATGGGGTCGCTTCGGCGACCCCTTTTTTTCGACTTCAGTCCTTCAATGCTTCCTTAATCCTGATCGGCGATAGTGGGTCGCGAGGGACGCATGTGAATCATGGGCGCTGAACTACAAATTGACGTGAGCAGGAAGAACAGCCGATTGGCTGAGCGCCGCCATGTGCAAGTGCCCGTCAAGGTTCGCAGGCCCGGCGAAAACTGGTTCAAGAGCCAAGTTGCGGATCTTTCCGTCACCGGCTTCCGCCTGCAAAGCTTCATGAAGCTAGCGGCAGGGGATACCCTGTGGATCATGTTGCCTGGATTTGAGGGCCGCCGCGCGCATGTGCTGTGGGCTCGCGGTCATGAGGCGGGCTGTCATTTTGAGCGGCCCCTGCATCCCGCGATCCTGGATCATATCGTCAGGATCAGCCAGTAGGGCTTCCTGCAATGCGCTGCGGAAATCCGAGGGACGCAGCGCTGCAGTTACGAGTTGCGCCCCTCGCTTCGCTGTAATCGACCCACTTCTATACACGATGCTTTAATGCACTGACGGCGGGGTTCAGGCGGACGGAGAGTCTTGGAACTGGAGGTTGGCGAGCCGTGCGTAGAGGCCTTTCTTCGCCATGAGCGCGGCATGATCGCCCTGCTCAACGACCCTGCCTGCATCAAGCACGATGATGCGATCGGCAGCACGGACGGTGGCCAGTCGGTGAGCGATCACGACTGTTGTGCGCCCCTTCATCAGCCGAGCGAGCGCATCCTGCACCAGCCGTTCCGATTCGGCGTCCAGGGCTGAGGTTGCTTCGTCCAGCAGCAGGATGGGGGCATTGCGCAACAGCGCCCGCGCGATCGAGAGGCGCTGACGCTGGCCGCCGGACAGGCGCGCTCCTCCTTCGCCAAGATAGGTGTCCAGGCCCTGCGGCAGCGCGCGCAGGAAGGCTTCTGCGTTGGCGGCGCGTGCGGCTTCCCAGATCTCTTCATCGGTCGCGTCCCAGCGGCCGAAGCGCAGATTGTCGCGGGCAGAAGCGGCGAAGTTCACACTGTCCTGAGGGACCATCGCCATCATGCCGCGCACGGCGCTTGGGTCCGCTTCGGGCAAGGCGACGCCATTCAACCGGATCGTTCCCGAATCTGGATCGTAAAACCGCAAGGCGAGTTGGATCAGCGTCGATTTGCCCGCGCCCGAAGGCCCGACGATTGCAACGGTTTCGCCCGGTGCAATGTCGATCGTGACGCCATGAAGTGCGGCATCGTCCGGCCGTGTCGGATAGCTGAAATGCACCTGGTCGAACTGGAGGTGAGCCCCTTGGGGAAGCTGCGGCAGAGGTTTGGCGTTGGCAGGCGCGACAATTTCGGGCTGCGCGGTCATTAATTCGTGCAGCCGGCTGGCCGCGCCAGCGCCACGGAGCAGGTCTCCCCAGGTCTCGGAAAGCGCGCCAAATGCCCCGGCGACGAGGCCGCCCGTAAGGACGAAGGCAGCGATGCTGCCGCCCGACAGGTTGCCTGCCTTCACGTCCAGAGCGCCCTGCCACATCACCGCGACGACGGAGCCGAACACCAAGGCGATCACGACCGCCGTCATGGCGGCGCGGAGCAATATGCGTTGCCGCGCAGTTGCAAAGCCCTCCGCCACGGTCGCGTCAAAACGCGCGGCTTCTCGGCCCTCCTGCCCGAACGCCTGGACGATCTTCATGGCCCCGAGCACCTCAGCCGTCACACTGCCGACGGCTGCCAAACGATCCTGGCTGGCGCGGGAGAGCTTGCGGACGCGCCGCCCCAGGCTGATCATCACGAGCAGGATTACCGGGATGCCCAGCACGAGCAGCCCCGCCAGCTTCGGCGCAAGAGCGAACAGGTAGATGAGGCCGCCGACCCCGGTGACCAGGTTACGCAGCGCCACCGAAACGGTGGAGCCCACGATTTGATCGATGATGGCGGTGTCTGCCGTCATGCGCGACGCGATTTCGGACGGCCGGTTCTCTTCGAAGAAGCGGGGTTCAAGGCGCAACAGATTGGCTTGTGTCGCGGACCGGATATCGGCCACGACGCGTTCGCCGAGCCAGGAGACGAAATAGAAGCGGGCGGCCGTCGCCATCGCCAGGATCAACACGATCAGCAGCAGATATTGGAACCAGCGGCTGATGTCGCCGCCGCCCATGAAGCCTCGGTCGATGACCAGCCGGAAACCGCTGGGGATCGCGAGCGTCGCTGCCGAAGATACGATGAGCGCGGCCACGGCGGCAGCAATGCGGCCGGGATAGCGGGTGGCGAAGCGCCATAGCATCCCCAGGCTACCGAGGGAGGAACGCGCACTGCTGCGTGGGTCGAGCTTTTCCGCATCTTGCATGCGCGGCCGCTTAGCAGCCCCTTGTGCAAGCCTCAACGAGGATCAAAGGCGATCCTGTCAGATGGACGGTGTAATTTCCGCCGCCAGGGTCATGATCCGGCGCGGCCCGGTGCGACCGGTGAGCGCATAGGCCATGTCGCCAGCTTCCCAATAAGCGATGATATCGCTTGCCCGACGGGCGAGCAGAGGCCGCGCTTCGGCGGGTGTCTCTGCCCGGTCGGCGAAGAAGGAGAGCTGCTCGCCAGCCGGAGTGATGATCGAAACCGCGATGGCGGGGCTGTCGGGCGTGGGGAAAAGCTGAACATCGGTGACGCGCCAGTTGCGCGGCAAAGCCGGAAGGATGATCCCTGTGGAACGGCGAATTTCGTCGGCATTGAGCGTCGCGCTTTCGACCTGCGACGCCATATTTTGCCGTAACAGACCGGCGCGATGGGATGCCGCGGCCTCGTCAAGGAAGGGGCTTGCCTGCGCGGCTTGGGGAAATTCGCCGAGCGCGCCTCTCGCGATCCAGCCTGTGGCGAGCAGCGCCGCCATGGCTGCGGCGCGGCGGAGATGCCTCCAACTGCGGCCGCCTTCATTGTCATTTGCCACTGGCAGCGAGATGTCGCGCCTGCGCCCGACCAGCGTGCCCTTCGTGCCGTCATGCATCAGGCGAAAGTCGATATGCGGCCAGCGCTGACGCCATCGGTGCGCGACAATCCGCTCGCCCGGGCGCGCCGCATCATCGAGCAGCACGACGGCGTTGGGTGACAGCCGCGCGAACAGGCTGTCGGCCGCACCGCGCACCAACGGATGGACCGACCAAGGCGGACCGTCGATGATCAGCAGGTCGATATGATCGGGCAGGGCGTCGAGCGCATACCAGCGCCCCGGCCAGTCCGAGCTTTCTGACGTAAGCGGGGCATGGCGCAGGTCGGCTTCCAGGCCATTATCAGCGAGCCATGTCCGTGTCGCATCGACAAAGCCGCCATGCTGATCGAAGCTGGTCAATCGGCCGCCGCCATGCAGGGCCAACGCCCGTGCCGCAACCAAGGTGGACGCGCCTGCGCCGAGTTCGACTACCTGCGCAGGTTGCAAACGTGCGATTTCCCGCACGATATGGCGGAGAAAGCCGACATCGGCCTTCCAGCTGCCGAGATGGGGAAGGGCGTCATGCGGCAGGGCGAGTTCCTTGAGGAGGGCGCGTTTGTCAGCCTTGCGCCCCCCCGAAAGGCTGGCCAGCAACCATGGCCAGCTGATGGCGCCAAAACCCAGGCGCCAGGCGAGGTCCGACATTCGGCGTCGCGCGTCGTCGGCCTGCTGTTCGGCCAGGGGGAGGAAACCAGTCAGTTCGCGGGACGTCACGGTGCGCCGATCCTCATATTAAAGCCTGCGGGACTATGCGGCGGCTCGGGATTTTCGCATAGACCCCAAATCTGCTCCCTCTTTCGTCCGTTCAGGAAACGCCGATGACCCGTATAATTTCCGCGACCGTCGAACGCTGGCCCGTGGCGGGGGCCTTCATCATCAGCCGGGGCGCCAAGACATCGGTCGATGTGGTCCTGTGCACGGTCGGTGATGGGAAGCATGTCGGTCGGGGTGAGGGAACGCCGATATATTATGAGGGCGAAACCGCCGAAGCCTGCGCGGCCGCGATCAACGCCTATGATGGTCCGTTGAATCGCGACGCGCTGCTGCGGGGAATGCCGCGCGGGGCGGCGCGCAATGCCCTTGACTGCGCACTGTGGGATCTGGAGGCCAAGCAGGCGGGCGCACCCGTCTGGCAGTTGGCGGGGCTCGCGCCGCCCGCTCCGCTGCCCACCGCCTTCACCATCAGCCTGAACGATCCCGCCCAGATGGAGGCGGATGCGCGGCTCGCCGCTGCCAAGGGGTTCGCCCTGCTGAAGTGCAAGCTCACGGGCGAGGGCGACCGGGCGCGAATCGCAGCTGTTCGGGCGGGTGCGCCCGATGCGCGGTTGATCGTCGACGCCAATGAAAGCTGGCATGACCTGGATATCGCAGCGGAAGCGGCGGCTCTGGCGCAGCTTGGCGTGGAAATGGTCGAGCAGCCGGTCTTTCACGGCCGTGAGGACAGGCTGGTAGGCGTGAAAGCGCCGTTGCCGCTGTGTGCCGATGAGAGCTGTCATACGCGGGCGGACCTTGACCGGCTCGGCGATTTCGACGCGGTCAATATCAAGCTCGACAAGGCTGGCGGGCTGACCGAGGCGCTGGCGTTGGCACGCGAAGCGCGCACCCGGAATTTTCGCGCGATGGTCGGATGCATGCTTGGAACCTCGCTCGGCATCGCTCCGGCGGCACTGGTGGCCCAGGGAGCGGACTGGATCGATCTCGACGGCGCGTTGTTGCTGGCCAAGGACCGTGAGGGCGGCTTGCCGCTGAAGGACGGGCTGCTTCATCCCGGCACGCTCTGGGGTACAGGTCAGTAGCCCAGCGTCAGGCCCACAGCATAATATTTGGGACCGACATTACCCTTCACCCGCAGCTTGGGAATGATCGGCATGGCGATCGTCGCATAGGGGCGCGTGTTATCGCTGCTGAAGCGGACGCCTGCGCCGATCGTCGCGAATGCAGGCAGCGAGTAGGTCGCTTCGACCCTGCCATAGAGCTCCGCATCGCCATCGTGCAGATAAATGCCGGCGCCAGGGGTCAGGCTGAAACCGGCGACGTCCAGCGCATAGCCCGCGCCAATCTCTGTGCCCCAATGGCCGTCTGCCCGGCCATAATTCAGTTCCGCTCCCAAGCCTTCGGCATGAGCGGCCGGTGCGAGGGCAAGGACGCCGAGCAAGGATGCGGCGGCAACGGTTTGGCGTATCATCATGATCTTCCCCAAATCTAGGCGTGCTGCTGCGTGACGGGCATGCGCGCGTCAGGCAAGCGAGGGGAAGGCGAGCCGAATCGAAAATCCGCTCAGGTGAAGCGCCTCGCCCTCTCATCGACAGGGTCAGCATCGGGATAGGGCATGATCGTTCGTCCATCCGGGGCAGCGGTGAAGCTCGTCTGGGTGGGATAGGCGAATTCGATGCCTTCCGCTTTGAACCGCTGCCAAATGGCTAGGCCGACCCGGTGCCGTGACTGGAAATAGTCGTGACGGTCGGGATCGGGCACATCGAAATTGAGTTCGAAATCCAGCGAACTCGCGCCGAAGCGCACAAGCCCCGCATTGACGAAATGGAACCCTTCGCCTTCGACGATGTGCTTCAGAATGGACGGAATGGTGTCGGCCTTTTCATCCGGCGTCTGGTAGATGATGCCGAGCGAAAAGGTCACTCGGCGCTGCTCCAGCGTATGAAGGCTGGTGATTTCCTTCTGCAGGAGATTGGCGTTGGAGATGACCTTCTTCTCGCCCGTCATGGCGCGCAGGCGCGTGCTTTTAAGCCCGATCTTTTCGACGCGGGCGGTGGTCTGGTCATAGGTGATGACCTCGCCGCGGCGGAAGGGCTTGTCGAAGATGATCGAAAGAGCGGCGAACAGGTCTGAAAATATGCCTTGGGCTGCAAGGCCGATGGCGATGCCGCCAATGCCGAGGCCAGCGACCAGGCCCGTGACGTTGACGCCCAGATTGTCGAGCACCACCACGGCGGCGATCGCGAACAGGCCGAAGGTCACGAGCACGCGGATCAGACCCATGGCGTTGGCGAGCGTTTCGCCATGCCCTTCGTCGCCGACCGTCTTGCGCTCTATGAGGCCCAGGATGATCTCCCGCGCCCAAATCGCCGCTTGGAACACGGCCGCGATGGTGAAGAGGAAGATGACCGTCTTCAGCACCATCTGGGGCGGGTTGGCGTAGCTTACCACCAACCGGGCGGCGACCAGCGCCATGAAGAAATGCGTCGTCCTGGCGATGGCGCGGCCGATGACATGGGGAAGGCCCAGCGTGTCGCCGGGCTTTCCATTGAGGCGGCTGCCGAACTGGCGCAGCGTGGCGAGGGTCAGATAGATGACGACGCCGACGCCCACCGCAACCAGGATCTGCAGCGCATGGATGGAGAACCAATTAACCGTCGAGTGCCACATCTCCGGAAGGTTCGGCGGGCGCACCGCGATGTCGGGAAGGGCAGGGTCTTTCTTTGCAGCCATGGGGATCCTGAAATGAGGGCGGTCAGGCCGCCAGGGGGAGTGCAGGGCTTGCGCCACGCTCTTCCAGAAAGGCGATCAGTCCGCGTTCGTAACGCGTCAGATAGCGCGTAGTGCGCGGCAAGCGAAGCCCTGCGCGCCATTCATCCTGTCCAGATTTGCAAAGTTCGATAAGCGCTGGGTGGATATAGCTTTTGCGGCTGATCGCGGGGGTGTTGCCCAGCGCTTCGGCAACGGGCGCGACCATCTGCGCAAGCGAGACAGGCCCCGACGCCAGCGTTTCGAACGCGATCGTGGAAGCGCCCCAGGTGCGAAAGTGCTTCGCGGTGAAATCGTGGCGCATGGCCTCGGCGATATAGGCGTTGACGTCGCCCGAACTGATCGGGCGGGCTACGCCATCTTCATCCAGATATTGGAACAGATGCTGGCCGGGGAGGTCTTGCATCGCGCGCACGAAGCGAAGCAGGCGGCGGTCGCTGATCGTCAGGTCATGCTCGCGGCCCGACTTGGCGCGGTAGCGTAGCCGCAGCTTTTGACCGGTAAGATCGACATGGCGGCGGCGGAGCGTCGTTGCGCCGAAGCTCTTGTTGGCGGTGGCATATTGTTCATTGCCGACGCGGACCTTGGCGAGGTCGAGCAGGCGGACGACTGCCGCGATCGTGCGCTCCTTGCGGAGACCGCGGGTCGATAGGTCTGCCTCGATCCGGGCGCGAAGGCGGGGCAAAGCGCGGCCGAACAGGGCGCACCCGCCATATTTCTCCGCCTCGCGCGCCGCTCGAAAGTCGGGATGGTAGCGATATTGCTTGCGGCCGCGATCGTCATAGCCGATCGCCTGGATATGGCCGTGCGGCAGCGGGCAGAACCAGCAATCCCGGTAGGCGGGCGGCATGCCGACGGCGTTGAGCCGGTCGATTTCATCACGATCGGTGATGCGTGTACCGTCGGGTAGGAAATAGGCCCAGCCCCGCTTCAGTGCGCGGCGCGAAATCCCCGGCAGGCTGTCATTGGCGTGGACAAGTCGATTTTGCGGCATGGGCTCCTTCTCAAGAGCCTCTAACCCGCCTTACTTTGCTTCGTTCCGCAGCTTTAGACCCGGGGGGTCAAGATCCGGTGAGCCGCCAGCGGAAGCCTCCGGCGCCGCGAAGACGCCAATGATCGGGATGGCGGCGGATCACCGACAGATGCGCGAGAGTGAGCGTGGCCGCCAAGACGCCCGCGGGCATTGCGAAGGCTGTGGTCGCGGGCAGGATCAAGGCGCACAGCAGCGCCACCCCGGCGGCGCTGGCGGTCAACATGGTCGATCGTGCTTCGCCATCAGGCCCGCGCATCCAGAAGACGCAGCCGCTCATGCCCAGGGCGAAAGCCATGGCGAGACGGGCCGGCTGGCCCTGTCCAGCGAGGCTGCAGCCGATCAGCAGGAGCAGGATGAGGGCGGCCAGGCCGCGGCGCGGAAGTCGGCCGAGCAGATAGGCCCCGACGGGATAGATGAGCAGTTCCCCCATCAATATTGCGGCCAGAATCGATCCTGCCAATGCGGCTTGCTGCGGTCCTGCGATCACGGCGACGACGGCTGTGCCCGCCCAGGGCACGAGGCGGCCGGGCGCCATGCGGATGTGGCTTGCCCAGCCGCGCAGGCCGGCGCGGGATTCCCATCGGCGATCGGCCAGACGGAGCTGAAAGGCGGCGATGATGAACAGCGCCTCCACGCCCCACGGCAGCAGGTCCGGGCCGATCATCGGCGACGCCAGCACGAGCCCGAGCAGCAGGCCATGGGCGACACCCAAAATGCGGAGTTCTCCGCTCATCACATTCCCCCCTTGATAGGCCGTAATGGTTGCAGTGGAACAAGCCGGCCCCGCGCCGCTGCCCCGCGCTTGCGCGCGAGATAGGTGTCGAGGCCGATCTGCAGCGATAGCATCATGAAGATGAAGGGCTGGTAAGCGATCCCGACGAACAGCGATCCGACCATATAGATGACATGCCCCTGTTGGAGCGCCAGCGCGAAGGGCGCGATCCATGCTTCGCCTGGAGCGTCGCTGTTACGGTAGAGGCGGCGGATCGATTCGGTGCGGATGAAGCAGATGAGGTGGATCAGCAGCCAGACGGCGAAACCGAAATAACCCTGTTCGCCAAGCATTTCGAAATAGGCGCTGTGATAGGCGCGGCCTTTGTCGGTGACGAGCCGCCGCTCGACGCGTGACCCGCCGCTGTCGGTCACCCGTTCCTGCATGTGATAGGTGAAGCTGTTCTGCAGATAATTGTCGAACCCGCCGCCGCCGGGGTGCTCCTTCACATAGTCGAGCGTCCATTTCCACACGGCGAGGCGCGTTGAGGCGCTTTCGTCGCCCTGATGATTCTCGATCGTGGACATGCGCTGGGTAAAGCTGGCGGGCAGGAAAGGGATAGCGGCGAGTGCGGCGATCGCCATCAAGGGCCCATAGACGAAACGCCGCTTCGACCGCATCAGCATCAGCCCAGCGAGGATCGCGATGCAGACAAGGCCGGTGCGCGCTTCGGTGCCGATGGGCATCAGCAGGCAGGCGAGACACAGCGCATAGGCGAAGCCGCGCACGCGCCAGTCCGGCGGGAAGATGGTGCCATGCTTCGCCAGCCAGAGGATCAGCGGGATCAGCGAAATGGCGACGCAGCTGATGATGCTGCCCTCATAAAGGCCGCTATTATTATCGACCATCAGGTTCAGCACGCCATAGCCGCCCCCCGACAGCGCCGTCTTCATGCCGCCGTTGATGATGATCGTACTGGCGCACAGCACCATGAAGAGGGTCAACGCCTCCAGCCGCAGCCTGGTGCGCAGGGTGAGGGGCAGGAAGATCGCGAAGATCATCGCTTTCCAAACCCATTCCCATTTGGTGTGGGCGTTGAGCGGGAAATCGGCGGTCGCGGTCGTATAACCGCACCAGGCTAGCAGGATCAAAAGCAGCACCTGGCGCATGGAAAAGCGGCAGTCGGATTTTTTGTCCACCAACAGCCATGCCCCCACAGCCAAGGCGAAGGCGATCGCGGAAATGGGGATGCGGTTCAGCAGGAAATAGGAAAGCCGTTGCGGCGAGACTATGTCGATATAGGTATAGACCGCGATCAGCAGGAAAGGCCGCCGCAAGCCGAGCAGGAAGAAAGCGCCGAGGAAGGCCAAGAAGAAGATGTCACGCATCGGGCGTGCGCTCCACCTGCGATTCGTCGTCCAGGTCGGGGCGCGACAGCAGCCGCCATGCCGCCAGGATGATCACGCCATGGCTGATCAGCAGGGAGAAGGCGTCAATCATCGCGTGAGGGATTCGTCCGTGGCCACGGCCTTTTCCTAGCGCGGCAGAGTTGACGGGCCGTTAAACCTTTTCCGGCACAAGTTTGCACATGACTCGGATACTTCATGTGCTCGATCACAGCCTGCCGATGCACAGCGGCTACACGTTCCGCACTCGCGCGATCCTGCGGGCGCAGATGGCGCGGGGCTGGGAGGTGCGGGGCATCACCGGCCATCGTCATGGCACGGCGGGCCCTGCCGAAGAGACGATCGACGGCCTTCATTTCCATCGCACGCCGGGCAATGCGGCGACGGGCAATCCGCTGCTGCGCGAATGGCGGGATATTTCCGCCCATGCCGACGCGATCGATGCGCTTATCGCGCACTGGCGGCCCGATGTGATCCATGCCCATTCACCGGTCTTGAACGCCATGGCGGCCCAGCGTGCGGCGAAGCGGCACGACATTCCCCTGGTCTATGAAATCCGCGCCTTTTGGGAAGATGCGGCGGTCGGCAACGGCACGGGTATAGAAGGTAGCCCGCGTTACTGGCTCACCCGGCAGCTGGAAACTCATGCGGTGCGAGCGGCCGATGCGGTCGCGGTGATATGCGAAGGGCTGAGGCAGGATCTCGTCTCTCGCGGCATCGATGCGGCCAAGATCATCGTGTCGCCCAATGGGGTGGATATGGAGCAGTTCGGAACTCCCGTGCCGCGTGATCCGGCACTTACGCAAAAGCTGGGGCTAGAGGGTGCCGATGTGGTCGGCTTCATCGGCAGCTTTTATGATTATGAGGGGCTGGACGATCTCATCGCAGCCATGCCGCGACTCGTGCGTGCGCGCCCGAAGGTCAAGCTGTTGCTGGTCGGTAGCGGTCCTTGCGAACAGGCGTTGCGCGATCAGGCGACGGCTTCGCCCTTTGCCGACCATATTCTTTTCGTTGGCCGGGTGCCGCACGATCAGGTCGAGAATTATTACGCGCAGGTCGATGTCCTCGCTTATCCGCGTAAGCTGATGCGCCTTACCGATCTGGTGACGCCATTGAAGCCGCTGGAGGCGATGGCACAGGGGCGGCTGGTCGCTGCGTCGAGCGTCGGGGGGCATCGCGAATTGATCGAGGATGGCGTCACCGGCACCTTGTTTGCGCCGGGCGATCCGGCGGCGATGGCGACGGCGCTGGCGGGCATGTTCGCCGATAGGGGCTTCTGGGACGATCGGCGCGGGGTCGCGCGGGCCTTTGTCGAGCGTGAGCGTAACTGGTCGTCAAATATTCTGCGGTACGAGCCTGTTTATGAGCGGCTGTTGCAGCGTTCGCAGCGCGTGCGCGCCGCCGCCTGAGTCGATGGCGACCGCGATTCGGCGACATGGGACGATCACCCCGGCTGTGCTGGGCGGTCTCGCCGTGGCGTTGATCCTGTTGGCGATGCCGGCGGGCGTGGTCGAAACGGTCGTGGCGTCGAGCGGGCTCAGCGAAGCCTGGCCTGCTGCCGCGCCGCCACTGGGGATGAAGGCGCGACTGCTGCTCGCCGGCTTTGGCGCGCTGATGGGAATGGGCTGCCTGTGCTTCAACGCCGCGCCAGCGCCTGGGAAAGAGAATGGACGCCGTCGCGGTGTCCCGGGAGTGAGTAGAATGGGTTTTGCATTGCCGAAGCTGAACTGGCTGTCCCGCAGCCGCGCGGCGGGTTCGTCCCGGGTGTCGCGTCCATTGGCGCGCCGCGCCGATGCGCACCCCGACGCGCCCATACGCACGCCGATCTTCGCCAGTCGCGATTTTGGCGGGTTGGAAATATTCCCCCGCATTGCACCTGCGCCCGTCGAGCGGCCAGAGCAGGCCGGGCCAGAGCAGCAGCCGATGACGCTGTCTTTCAAGCCGCTGGCTGAAGAGGCCGAGGCCGCTCCCGAACTGATTGGGGCGGAATTCGAAGAAATGAGCGCGGCCGTGCACGCAGCCAGCGCAGAACGGGGCGGACAGTCCTCACCTGGCGGCCAAGCGCCGTCGCTTAGCGAACTGACCGCCCGTTTCGAACGGGGCCTTGCCGAGCGCGTGCGTGGCACGAGAGCGGCAGCCAGCGTGATTGCCGACATGCCGGTGGAGCAGCCCGTTCCGGTCCGCGATCGGCTCGAGGACGATGTGGACCAGGCGCTGCGTGCGGCGCTGGGCACCTTGCGGGCAATGGCAGACCGCACGCGCTAAGGACCCTTTATTACCAATCTTCGATGGTCAGGGCCGAAAGCTCGATCACTTCTTCTTGTGGGGCGGAGTGGCCGCCGTCTATCGTGATGTCGGCGACGAAGTGCCGGGGGAGCGACCATTCCGCTTCCTCCAGACCTGCCGCGAATACCGCTCGCCTTTCTTGCGCGTCTGGCCCGGAAAGACGCAGGGCGATGACATGCCGCCTTCCCTGAAACAATGCGCTCGCCCACGGACGACTGGCGGCGCGTTCGACAATCGCGGGTTCCCCGGCGCGTTCCAGCAGTTGGACCAGAAGCCGGGGCAGGGGATCCTTGCCTCGCAAGCGGCTTCCTTCATTTCCGATCAGATTTCGGGGCTGGCGGATATGATCGATGCTTGTCATTGGCCGACGCTCCTGCGATATGCGTTCATGAAATGTTCTATTCGTCTCTTGATCCGTTCCCCTGGCTCGCGACCTTGGCGCAGGTCGAACACCAGACGAGGATCGCGCACGCTTTCTCGTCCGAAGCGTGTCGCGGGGATGCCGTTGTCCCGCAGAAATTTCTCGACGGCGCGAAGCAGCATATTTTCCATTCTCCCTCTTCCAAAGGACTCGCCCGCTGCGAATCCCTGAGCTTCTTCCTATCTCTTATCCTATTTCCTACTTGTCTAGGAAAAATCCTATCATTATGGATGAATCATGGTCGGTAATGGAGAAGATCCGCGCGTGGTGCTGGAACGGCTGATTGCCGAACGGGGGGAGAATTATGCCGATCTGTCTCGGCTGCTAAAGCGCAATCCGGCCTATGTTCAGCAGTTCATAAAGCGCGGCACGCCGCGTAAGCTGGACGAAGAGGACAGACGCGTGTTGGCGCGTTATTTCGGCGTGGCTGAAGAAATGCTTGGCGGGCCGCGAGGGCAGGTGCCGATTGAAAGGAAATCGCGGCCGCTGCCCGCCGTGGTGCCGGTGCCGCGATTGTCGCTCGGCGCCTCGGCAGGTTCACTCGATGAGGATGAGCGGGCGGCGGGCGTGCTGGCGTTCGACGCCAATTGGCTGCGGCATCTGGGCGTTCGCCCGCAGCGCGTCTCCATCATCCGCGTTGATGGCGAATCGATGGCGCCGACACTGAATGACGGCGATGAGATCATGGTCGATCATGATGATGACGCGACGCGGCTCCGCGACGGGGTCTATGTGCTGCGGCTGGACGGTGTGCTGATGGTAAAGCGCATCGCGATGGGCCCCCGGCGCGGGCTGTTCAGCGTACTCAGCGATAATCGTCATTATCCCGGCTGGGTGGATATAGAGCCGGCGCTGGTAGCGATCGTCGGCAGGGTGGTATGGACCGGACGGCGGCTCGTCTAAGGGCTGATCGACATCCAGCCATGCGGGCCTGCAAAGCGCCGGGGATCACGCTTTTCGGCTCCACCTGAATTGAATGTCGATCAGCCCTCGCTTGGCGTCGCGGTTGCGGCTTCCTATCTGCTGACCGGCAAGGAGATCCGGCTTGAACGACAATGACGCGGTGATCCGCAAGGCGATCGAGTGGCGCGGCGCGCCCATGGCGCTGGCGACAGTGGTATCGACCTGGGGATCGGCGCCCCGGCCGCGCGGCAGCCATATGATCGTGCACCAGGATGGCCGTTTCGAAGGCAGCATCTCGGGCGGCTGCGTCGAGGCCGATGTATTGCAGCGTGCGGAGGAGGTAATTGCAGGCCGCCCGGCGCATGTCGAACGCTATGGCGTTGCCGACGACGACGCTTGGGCGGTGGGACTGCCCTGCGGCGGCCAGATCAGCGTGCTGGTGCAGCCGGTGGGCGAGGGCGGCTTTGCGCCTGCACTGTTCGACCGGGTTGCACAGGCGCGGGAGCAAGGGCGCGCGCTCCTTCTTTCTACTGACCTCGACACGGGGCTGAGCCGGGAAGGCGCCATCGAAGGCCAGTTCCAGAACCGCTACGATCCGCCGCGCCGGCTGCTGATCGTGGGGGCTGTCCAGATTGCTCAGGCCCTGAGCGCCCTTGCAACGGCGATCGGCGTGACGCCGGTGGTGATCGATCCGCGCGGGCGGTTCCTGACAAACGAGCGCTTTCCCGGCGTCGAACTGGATGATCGCTGGCCCGACGAGGCGATTGCCGCGCGTCAGCCGGGGGAGGCGACGGCGGTGGTGACGCTTAGCCACGACATCAAGATCGATGATCCGGCACTGGCCGCAGCGTTGCGGGCGCCCACCGGCTATGTCGCGGCGCTGGGATCGCGCAAGAGCCATGCGGCACGGCTGGAGCGGCTGACGGCCATGGGCTTTTCAGCAGAGGAGTTGGCGCGGATCGACGGTCCGGCGGGCCTCAACATCGGAGCGGTGGGCGCAGCGGAGATCGCGCTGTCCATTGCGGCCGGGATGATTGCAGGGTTCAATGCGCGGGCCTGACCGGCGCGCTTAGCAGCACTTGCCCCCATTTTTGCCGCCGTAGCGCGCTTCCTGCCGCTCACGGAAAAATTGCGCGTGCGTCATTACGGGCTGGTCCGGATGATGCGTCAGCATGTGCCGGGCGTAGCTGTCATAGTCCGGCACGCCGACCATCATCCGCGCTGTTCGCCGAATCCTGTCCAGCAGCCCGCTCATTCCGCGGGCACCAGCGCCGGAATCTCGCGTGCCGTCGGTCCGTTCGTCCGCCGCGCGGCGAGGCAGGTGCGGATCGTGAAGAAGAGCAGCGAGAGGACGACCGCTAGGAAGATCGCGACTAACCCCGCGTCCACCCGGTCGTTGAAGATGATCTGCCGCATTTCCGCCATCGACTTGGCCGGGGCGAGGACCGTGCCTTCCTCCGCTGCCGCGCTGAACTTGGCGGCATGGGCAAGGAAGCCGACTTTCACATCGCTGGACACGAGCTTTAAGAGGCCCGCCGACAGGGTGCAGACCAGCAGCCATGTCGTCGGGATCATCGTCACCCAGGCATAACGGTCCTGCTTCATGCGGAACAACACCGCCGTGGCCAGCATGAGCGCGATGGCGGCGAGCATCTGGTTGGAAATGCCGAACACCGGCCACAGCGTGTTCACGCCGCCCAGCGGATCGGTGACACCCTGATAGAGGAAGAAGCCCCATGCCGCGACGGTAAGCCCAGTCGCAACCAGGCTGGGGCCGATGCTCTTCGTCTCCTTGAAGCTGGGCACGGCCAGCGCGATCAAGTCCTGCAGCATGAAACGGCCCGCGCGTGTGCCCGCGTCCACGGCAGTCAGGATGAACAGCGCTTCGAACAGGATCGCGAAATGATACCAGAAGGCCTTCATCGCCGGGCCACCTACGACATGAGAAAAGATTTCCGCCATGGCCACCGCAAGCGTCGGCGCGCCGCCCGCTCGCGAGATGATTGTATGTTCGCCGACGTCCTTCGCTGTCTGGGCGATCAGTTCGGGCGTGATGGGGAAGCCCATGGCGGTTACGGCCGCCGCCGCGCTTGAGGCATCGGTGCCGATCACCGCTGCCGGGCTGTTCATCGTGAAATAGACGCCGGGGTCCAGGATGGACGCCCCTACCAGGGCCATGATGGCGACGAACGCCTCCATCAGCATCGCGCCATAGCCGATGATCGGCGCGTCGGCTTCGCTGGCGATCAGCTTGGGCGTGGTGCCGCTGGCGATCAGCGCGTGGAAACCAGACACAGCGCCACAGGCGATGGTGATGAACAGGAAGGGGAAGAGCCCGCCCGACCAGACCGGGCCATTGCCGTTCACGAACTGCGTGACCGCATGCATCTTGAGCGGCGGGGCCATGATGACGATACCGATGGCGAGTGCGGCGATCGCGCCGATCTTGAGGAAGGTGGACAGATAATCGCGCGGAGCCAGCAGCAGCCAGACCGGCAGCACCGAAGCGACTGCGCCGTAGCCGATGAGTATCCAGCACAACTGCACCGGCGTGAAGGTGAAGATGGGACCCCAGACGGGCGAGAGCGCCACGCTCTGCCCATAAACGATTGCCGCCAGCAGCCCGACCAGACCCAGCAGAGACACTTCTCCGATCCGACCCGGCCTGATCCAGCGCGTATAGGCGCCCATCAGCATGGCGAGCGGCACGGTCGCCGCCACCGTAAACATGCCCCACGGGCTTTCGGCGAGCGCCTTCACCACGATCAGCGCCAGAACGGCAAGGATAATGACCATGATCATGAAGGCGCCGAACAGCGCTATGGTGCCTGCAACCTGGCCCATCTCCATGCGGATCAGCTCGCCTAGCGACTTGCCGTCGCGGCGCATGGAGATGAAGAGGATCATGAAGTCCTGCACCGCACCGGCCAGCACGACCCCTGCGATGATCCAGATCGTGCCGGGCAGATAGCCCATCTGCGCGGCGAGGACCGGGCCAACGAGCGGTCCCGCCCCCGCGATGGCTGCGAAATGATGGCCGAACAGCACAACGCGATCTGTCGCGACATAGTCCAGGCCGTCGGCCCGCCTGATAGCAGGGGTGGGCCGCGACGGATCGAGCCGCATCACGGCGCGGGCGATGTAGAGCGCATAGTAGCGGTAGGCGACGAGAAAGCTGCTGACTGCGGCTATGACGATCCAGAGAGCATTGACCGCCTCGCCGCGCGACACTGCGACGACGGACAGGGCGGCTGCGCCGATAATGGCGATCGGGATCCATGGGATATGCCGGGTCATCACTCTCTCTGGCTTTGCTCTGAAAGGTCGGCGGTCACAGTAAGGCCGCGTCCTTCAAAGACAATCACCCATCTTCCGGGCCACGCCCTTTCGCCTGAACGGCCAGTCGATGACGCCGCTGGCCCAGAGCGCCCACCAGATGATGACCGGCTGCAACAACAGGCGTGGCCCATGATACCACCAGCCAAGATGCGCCTCGCCCAGCGGGATGTCGTTGATGGCGTGGTTGAGATTGGCTGGCCAGACACATAGGGCATAAAGGGCAAGCCCGACGCCAGCTGCCCGGCGGAGGCGTGGAATGTGCAATCCGATCGCCCCCGCTATCTCCGCCAGCCCAGTGAGGGCGACAACCTGAGCAGGCCAGGGCACCCAGGGGGGCGTGATCGCGACGAAGCCGCTCGGCCGAGTGAGATGCGCGATGCCCGCAACCAGATAAAACGCTGACAGAAGCCACAGCGCCGCTATGCGAATGCGGTCCCGTCGGTTGGCCTCTGACGGCTTAGAGGCCGACTTCCCCTTCATCTTCGCCATCCCAATAATGGGCGCGTTCAGCGCGAACCTTGATCATCACAAGACCAGGGGTATCCACGCCCTGTTCGAACCAGCGCTCCAGATCGCTATTCCAATGCGCCTCAAATTCCGTCTTGTCACGGATCAGATCAGCGCGACCTTCGATGGCGACAAACAGGGGCCGCTGGTTCAGCAATCCGGCGCTGCCCTGAAAGGAGAGGCCGACATTGGGGTTTTGCTCGATGTCTCGGACCATCACCGTGTCATCCGTCGTGAAATAATAGCTATCGCCATCATATTCGACGTCACGATTGTTGCTCATGGGGCGGGCGCCGATACGGCCGTCACCTGCATGAGTGGAGAGCATCGCGAAGTCGATATCCTTCATCGCTTTCGCAAGTTGCGCCAGCGTCCGCTGAACCATCGGTGCTACTCCTTTCAATTTTCAAAACCCCAACGCCCGGACCGGCAAAGGGCTCCGGTGAGGACTCGCAATGCGAAGAATAAGAACATATAGCGAACATATCACGAATCAAAAGGATCAGCGATGCGCCACGATATGCGCACCAAAGCCTTGTACCGGCTGTTCTTTGCGCTCCAGACTTCGCCGGTGATTGCACGGCAGATCGACTATCTGGCAGAAAGTCTGGCCAATGGGGCGCGCCGGATTTTGCCGGAGCATCAGCATATGACCTTGGCCATTACAGCCGATTATGATGATTATCCCTATGCAGTGATCAAGGCACTGCTGCGCGCGGGAACGACCATCATGGCGGAACCTTTCGATCTGCCGCTTGATCGTTTGAGCTTCAGCAATCGGTCGGCTGCATTGCGGCCGTCATCCTCCCTGCCACTGCTTAACGCGTTGCAGCGGTCGATCATCGACGCGATGCGCGGGGCAGGGGTGATGCTGCGCCCCGGCTGGAGCTTCAGTCCGCGTCAGACACTATTCTATCGTAACGGGCCGCCTGAGCAGAGAAGGATCGAAGGCTTTCACTGGCGGGTGGAGCAATTCGCGTTGCTGTGCAGCCATGTCGGCCAAACGCGGCATGAGACTTTGGGAACATGGCCGCTCACAGGAGACGGGCAATATTCGCTGTTTTAGGGCGTTAGCACAGCCAGCGCCCGTTGCCTCCGCGAGCCGTTCAAGGGGGCCGACGGCCAAGGACCTCAACTCACCCTTGAGTTACGCTCTCCAGCACCGCAGCCCGCAATTCGGGGATGCCCATGCCTTTCTCGCTGGACGTCGGGATAATGTCGGGATGAGCGGCGGGACGCTTGCGGATGGCTTCGCCCACCGCCGCAATGACCTCGGCCAGATGGCTGGCCTTCACCTTGTCCGCCTTGGTCAAGACGACCCGGTAACTCACTGCGGCCGCGTCGAGCATGTCGAAAATATCCTTATCGACATCTTTGATGCCGTGGCGGCTGTCGATCAGCACCAGCGTTCGCTTCAGCTTCGCGCGGCCGCGCAGATAATCGTTCACCAGGAAGCGCCACTTCCGGACCATGTCCTTGGGCGCCTTGGCATAGCCATATCCCGGCATATCGACGAGGCGGAAGCGCAGCGGATCTCCCACATTGAAGAAGTTCAATTCCTGCGTCCGCCCCGGCGTGTTGGATGTGCGCGCGAGGCCGTTGCGGCCGGTGAGAGCGTTGAGGAGCGAGGACTTGCCGACGTTGGATCGGCCCGCGAAGGCGACTTCGTTGACCGACATGTCGGGCAGGAATTTGAGGTCCGGCGCGGACTTCAGGAAGGCGATCGGTCCGGCAAAGACCTTGCGCGCTTCCTCGATCAGGTCGGCCTGCTGCTGTTCGTCCACACTAGGTCCGTTCGGTTCAAGCTTATCGAGAATTATAGACGCACCGTTCTGGTCGCGCCTTTCTTGAACGTCTGCTGCAAGCAGGCAATCGAGAGGCTCGACCGAACGGGCGTTGAACGATGCTATTTCGCCTCTGCCGCATTCAGAACGGGATGGCGTTTGTACAGCCACCACTGCTGGAGCATCGACAGGCAGTTGTTGGTGATCCAGTACACCAGCAGGCCCGCCGCGAAGGGCGCCATGATGAACATCATCATCCAGGGCATGATCGCGAACACCTGCTGTTGCATGGGGTCCATCTGCGCGGGGTTCAGCTTGAACTGGAAATACATGCTGATGCCCAGCAGCAGCGCCAGCACACCGATCGCAAGGAAGGAGGGCGGCGTGAAGGGCAGCAGGCCGAACAGGTTCAAAATGTGCAGCGGATCGGGCGCGGACAAATCCTTGATCCACAGCACGAAGGGCTGGTGACGCATTTCGATCGTCAGCTGCAGCACCTTGTAGAGCGCGAAGAAGATCGGGATTTGGATGAAGATCGGGAGGCAGCCGGCGAGGGGATTGACCTTCTCGCGCTTGTAAAGTTCCATCATCTCCTGCTGAAGCTTGGGCTTGTCATCCTTATACTTCTCCTGCAGCGCCTTCATCTTGGGCTGCACCGCGCGCATCGCCGCCATGCTGGCGAACTGACGCTGCGCGACCGGGAACATCAGCGCGCGGACGACGAAGGTCAGGCAGATGATGGCGACGCCGAAATTGCCGATATGTTCGAATAGCCAGTGGAGCAGCGCGAAGATCGGCTTTTCGAACCAGTAGAACCAGCCCCAGTCGATCGCCCGGTCGAACAGCGGAATGCCCGCGTCCTGATAGGCTTCGAGCGTCTTTACTTCCTTCGCGCCGACAAACAGGCGGACGGTCTGCGTGATGGCCTTGCCCGGCGCAAGCATGGTGGGGGCAAGGCTGTAATCCGCCTGATATTGGGTGCCCGCACCCTTGCGGAATTGGCCTTCGAAGGCGGCCTTCTGATCAGGCACGAGAGCCGACAGCCAATATTTGTCAGTGAAGCCGAGCCAGCCGCCGGTGGATTGGAAGCTTTGGGTCGAAGGACCCTTGGCGAGATCCTTGTAGTTCACATCATAATTGGCCGCGCCGTTGAACACGCCCATCGGGCCGATATGGATGGTCCAGGTATCGGGATCATGCGGGATGCCGGAACGGCTGATATAGCCAAAGGGCTTCACGCCCACCGTACCCGCGCCGCTGTTCGACACCTTCTGTTGCGCAGTGATCATGTAATTTTCGTCCACCGAAAGGCGGATCTCGAAAGTTTGGCCCGTGCCATTGTTCCAGCGCAGGGTCACCGGGCTTGTCGGCGTGAGTTCCTTGCCCTCGGCGGCCCAGACGCTATTGGCGTCCGGTGCCTTCAATCCTTCACCCTGCCAGCCGAAGCCGGCGAAGAAGGCGTCCTTGGTGCCCGATGGGCTGTAGAGGCGCACGAAGGGCGAATCCTTCGCGATCGTCTCTCCATAGGTGGGCAGCACGATGTCGTCGATCCGCGCGCCCTTCAGGTTGATGGAGCCGGTCAGCTTGGGCGTGCGGATTGGTAGGCGCGGACTTTCCTTTAGCACCAACGCGCGGTCGCGAATCGCGGAGGGAGTGCCGGCCACGGGGCTGGCCCCCTGCGAGACGGGTGTGGTCTTGCCGCCTTCGATCTTCGTCGCCGGCGGATTGGCGGCGGGGAAGAAATGCTTGGCGATGTAAGGCCAGCCGAACAGGATCGCCGCGGTCAGCAGCACCGCCAGAATAATATTCTTCTTGTCGTCCACGCTTGTCGGCTCCGCCGTCTTTTAGTGAAAATCTTTGTCAGGGGACCGGGTCGTAGCCCGACCCTCCCCAAGGGTGGCATCGCATTAGCCGCTTCGTGGCGAGCCAGCTACCCTTCACCGCACCATATTTGCGGATAGCCTCGATCGCATATTGCGAGCAGGACGGTGCATAGCGGCAAGACGGCGGCAATATGCGCGACGGGCCAAGCTGCCAGAAGCGGGCGATGAGGATGAGCAGGCGGGCGATCATTGCTCCGCTTCCTCCTGTCCAGGCCCAGAAGCGGCCGAAATGTGCCTTTTACGTTCCGGGGAGCGGGGGGAGCGGCCGCGCGATTCGCCCGCTGGCCGCGTCATCACCTTGCGCAGCGCCTTTTCCAGTTCGGCGCGCAGCAGGCTGAAGTCTCGTTCTATGCCGTCCGAACGGCCGATCAGCACATGGTCCGCGCCTGGTACGCCATGGACCGGCAGCAGCTCCCGCGCCAGAACGCGAAAACGGCGCTTCATCCGGTTGCGGATGACAGCGCCGCCAATCTTCTTCGTAACGGTGATGCCGTAGCGCATCGCCGCGTCGCCATCGGCGCGTTCGCGCACCAGCAGGACAAAGCCCGGCATCGGCGCACGCCGCCCGCGATTCGCCGCCAGGAAATCGGCGCGCCGGACCATGATGGCAGGCGCGCTGTTCGGCGGCGCGTCGTTCAGGCGCTCAGGCTCTTGCGGCCGCGGGCGCGACGGGCGCGCAGCACGTTGCGGCCGCCGGGGGTCGCCATGCGGGCGCGGAAACCGTGACGGCGCTTCCGAACCAGATTGCTCGGCTGATAGGTGCGCTTCATCGTTCATTCCTCAAAGCAAAACAAAATCGGGCGTGACAAAAAAGGGCCGCCGTGGGGCGGCCGCATGTCAGGGGGCGTCCGATAGGCAAAAGGCGGGGACGAGTCAATGGCGGAGGACGGGATTGACCTACTTCGCTCGGACCGCCGCAACTGCCTGCTTCAGCGCATCATAGCCCACCGCGCCGTTCAATACCTGGTCGCCGACGACGAAGGTCGGAGTACCTGTCGCGCGCAATTTTTGCGCCAACGCGATATTGGACTGGATTTCCGCATCATATTTGCTGCTGGCCATCGCGGCCTCAGCCGCCTGGCGATCGATCCCGACCTTTGCGGCAGCGGCCAAGATGGTTTCGCGCGTGACCTTGCCACCGGCATAGAGCGCGCGATGATAGGGCATATATTGGCCCTTATCGGCCGCAAGCAAAGAGACCTTGGCCGCGTCGGCGCTTTGGTCGGACAGGATGGGCAACTCGCGATATACGACCTTCAGCCCCTTGTCCTCACCCACCAGCTTCGCAAGATCAGGCAGCGAGGCTCGGCAATAGCCGCAGGCATAGTCGAAAAATTCGACCAAGGTCACATCCCCATTCGCCGCGCCTTCCCAGGCGCCCGCATAGGGTGTTTCGATTGCCTTGCGGCTCTCACCGATGCTGTCGGAAACCCGTTTCGCCTGCAGCCTTTCGACCGCTTCGGGAATGATCTCGGGATGCTCCAAGATATAGTCGCGCACGATTTTTTCGATCGCTGCCTTGTCACCCACAGCGACACTGCCCGTGCTTTGCATGCCAAGGGCCGCGCCGGTCGCGGTGGCGGCGATGAAGGCGAAAGCGCCCAGCGTCATTTGAATCGTCCTATTGGAGAGGGCCGCGCGAAAGCCGGGCCGAGAGGGTTCGGTCATCTTTTCTTCCGCTTCTGTTCGACGGCCGCGCGTGAAACCATGGCGATATCCTGCGCCCGCAGATAGTCAACCGTTCCCGCCTTCAACCCCTGCATGGCGGCGTCGGCGCTGCGCAATGCCATCTGGTCATCGCCCATCAGCGCATAGCGTTCGGCCGTCGCCAGTGCCGCGCGGGGCGTGTCGCCGCGCCGCTCGTACACGACGCCCAGCTGATACCAGGCGAAGGGATTTTCCCGATCGCGGGCTACGGCATTGCGAAGCACCTGTTCGGCCTCGGCGAAATTCTTGTCATCCTCAGTCGCGATCAGCGCATGCCCCAGCATCGTCGCGATCAGCGGCTGGCGGGTAAGCTGCACGGCCTCACGCAGCGGCGGGATGGCGTCGGCTGGACGGCCGCTTTCCAGCAGCACCTGGCCCTTGAGTTCTAGGAAATACGGGTCATGCGGTTGAGCCGTCAGCAGAGCGTCCACCTCGCTCATCGCCTTGTCCGGGTAAGCGCTTTTGTGCCAAGCATAGGCCCGCGCATAATGAGCCGGGATCGACTGGTCGCTTTCCGGATATTTAATCAGAGTCTGATTGGGTTCGGACACGAAGCCGACGAGCTTCGCCTTGATGCGTTCGAACCGCGCCTCCAGCTTGGGGTCCATCGGCTTGTTCCAGGACGGATCGACCGTATAGACTTCGCGCAGGACGTTGATGCGCTCGCCCGAGAGCGGGTGGGTGCGGCCGTAGCTGTCATCCTGCGGGATGGCGAGGCGATATTCCTGATTTTGCAGCTTCTTGAAGAAGTCGAGGCTGCCTTTGCCTGACAGGCCGGCCTTGCTGAGATAGCGGGCGCCCGCAAGGTCCGCCGAGCTTTCCTGCGCGCGGGAGAAGGCGAGAAATTTGCCCATCGCGGCCTGCTGGCCCATGCCCAATATGCCCATGCCGGCTTCCGCGCCACCCGCGGCGATTGCGGCCGCGCCCAACACCAGGCTAAGCAGGGTGATGCCGGTCGCTTCCCTCATCCCCTCGGCCGAGCGGATGACATGGCCTCCCTCAATATGGCCGAGTTCATGCGCGACCACGCCCTGCAACTGGTTCACATTGTCGGCGGTGGCGATCAGGCCGCTATGCAGCCACACATATTGGCCCCCCGCAACGAAGGCGTTGATTTCCCGATCGTTGAGAACAAACACCTGGACATTGCGCGGTTCCATACCTGCGGCATGCACAAGCGGGGCGGACATGTCGGCCATGAAGGCTTCGGTTTCAGCGTCGCGGAGGATTTGCTGGGCGGCCGCAGGTTTGCCCAGCAGCGATAGGCTCGCGACCGCAATTGCGGCACTATGAAGCCAACGGCGCTTCACGGACGGCCAGCGCGGATAGGAGTAGCAACAGGCATGCCGCGATGCCGATGGCAGCGGAGCCCTGAACGAAGCGTGAAGCGAGAACGCCGCCGCCATCCGGTGAGAACCGGCAGGGCGGCGGCGTTGCTCATAAGGACGTAAGAGTCCCAGTTATTGGCCGAAGGTCCGCTGCCACCAGCCACGGCGCGGCGCGCTTTCTTCTTCGGCCTGTGATGCGGCTGCGCTCGCGTCATCGAGCATAGCAGCACCGCTGTCATTTGCGCCGACCGGCTCTGCGCCAGCTTCCGCTTCGGTTGCCGCCTGCGCGGCCACGGACTCAGCGATCGAAGGCGCTTCTGCCGCTTCCTGGGCCATGGCGTCTGCCTTCTTGCGGCGGGTACGCTTGGGCTTGGCGGGGGCTTCGGTCTCCGCTTCCACGCCCGCGGGCGCCTCGGCAGGAGCCTCGGCCGCAACGTCCGCCTTCTTCTTGCGGGTGCGCTTCGGCTTGGCGGGCGCTTCCTCGGCAGGCGCTTCGACTGCAGCTTCAACCACCTCGACTGGAGCCTCGACGGCTTCCTTGACCTTCCGCGTGCGCGGACGGCGGCGCGTCTTGGGAGCCTCCTCAGCGGGCGCTTCCGGCGCGGCTTCTACCGGTGCTTCGACGGCAGGTTCAGCTGCGACGGACTCGGCTGCTTCAGGGGCTGCTTCTGCAGCTTCTGCAGCTTCTGCAGCCGCTTCCTCAGCCCCGCCTTCATCACCTTCGCGACGACGGCGTCCACCACGGCGACCACGGCGGCCACGGCGGCGGCTGGCTTCTTCGCTTTCAGCATTCGCCTCGACCGGATGCTCTCCGGCCTCTTCCACGATCGCTTCGGCGTCCTCGCCTTCCTCGCTCTCACCCTCGGCGGCGGCTTCAGCCTCGCCCTCTGCGCGATGTTCCTCGCGCTGTCCGCCACGGCGACGGCGACGGCGACGACGGCGACGGCCGCCTTCGCGATCCTCGCCACGATCGCCACGCTCGTCGCGTTCGGCGGCTTCGACCTCTTCGATCTCTTCTTCTTCCAATTCCTCGACGATATCGAGGTCATCTTCTTCCTCGACGAGTGGGGCATAGGTCACCACCCGTTCCGGACGCGGCCCGCTGGCTTCGACCGACATGCGTGCCCCCTCAACCTCCCCATCGGGCAGGATCGCGATCCGCACGCCATAGCGCTGCTCGATCTCGTCCAGTTCGGCGCGCTTGTTGTTGAGGACGTAGAAGGCGGCTTCCTGGCTGGCGCGCAGCGTGACCAGGCTGCCACGTCCACGCGCGGCTTCCTCTTCCAGCATGCGCAGCGCGCCAAGGCCCGCCGACGAAGCGGTGCGGACAAGGCCGGTGCCTTCGCAATGCGGGCACTGGCGGGTCGATGCTTCCAGCACGCCGGTGCGCAGCCGCTGGCGGCTCATTTCCATGAGGCCAAAGCCAGAGATGCGGCCAACTTGGATGCGGGCGCGATCGTCCTTCAGCGCCTCCTTCATCGCCTTTTCGACCTTACGGATGTTGGAGTTCATCTCCATGTCGATGAAGTCGATCACGACCAGGCCCGCCATGTCGCGCAGGCGCAGTTGGCGGGCGATTTCGCGTGCGGCTTCCAGATTCGTAGCGACGGCGGTCTGCTCGATGCCATGCTCGCGGGTCGAACGGCCGGAGTTGATGTCGATCGATACCAGCGCTTCGGTCGGGTTGATGACCAGATAGCCGCCCGACTTCAGCTGCACGACGGGGTTGTACATCGCCGCCAGCTGATCCTCGACGCCTGCGCGCTGGAACAGCGACACCGCATCGGCATATTGCTGCACCCGCCGCGCGTGGCTGGGCATCAACAGTTTCATGAAGTCCTTGGCGGCGCGATAGCCTTCCTCGCCTTCGACGATGACCTCGTCGATATCCTTGTTGTAGATATCGCGGATCGCACGCTTGATGAGGTCGCTGTCATTGTGGATCAGCGCGGGCGCGGCCGACTTCAGCGTCTTTTCGCGGATTTCGTCCCACAGGCGGGCGAGATAGTCGAAGTCGCGCTTGATCTCCGGCTTGGTGCGCTGCAGCCCGGCGGTGCGGACGATGCAGCCCATGGAAGAGGGCAGTGCCATTTCCGCGATGATCGACTTCAGCCGCTTACGGTCGGCGGCGTTCGAAATCTTGCGCGAAATGCCGCCGCCATGGCTGGTGTTGGGCATCAGCACGCAATAGCGGCCGGCGAGTGAGAGATAGGTGGTCAGCGCCGCGCCCTTGTTGCCGCGCTCTTCCTTGACGACCTGAACCAACAGCACCTGGCGGCGCTTGATGACGTCCTGGATCTTGTAGCGGCGGCGGAGCGCCATGCGCTTGCGGCGCAGTTCATCGGCAGCATCGTCGCCACCGCGCTTGCGGCGGCCGGGCTTGTCCGCGCCTTCGCTGCTTTCGGCGGCTTCGCCTTCTTCATCCTCATGATGCGTGGCTTCGACGACTTCGACGCCGTCCTCGCCATGATGATCATCCTCGTCATCATAGTCGGCGCGCAGAGCGGCCTCTTCCTCCGCATGCGCGCGTTCTTCGCGCAGCAGCGCCTCGCGGTCTTCGCGTGGAATCTGGTAATAATCGGGGTGGATTTCGCTGAAAGCGAGGAAGCCGTGGCGATTGCCGCCATAATCGACGAAGGCCGCCTGCAGCGAGGGTTCTACACGGGTAACCTTGGCGAGATAGATATTGCCCTTGAGCTGCTTGTGCTCGGCGGACTCGAAATCAAATTCCTCGATCCGATTTCCCTTGACGACCGCGACCCGGGTTTCTTCCCGGTGGCGCGCATCGATCAGCATACGCATTGTCATTTATGAGTCTCCGGCGATGACGGCCTGCGGCGCTTGGCCGGGCTGTCACGCGATAGTGAAGGGACGAATGCAGTCGCGCCGCCAGCGGCGCGGGTGGTGCTATCATCCGGTTTGACAGGAAAAACTGCGCTTCTGCTGCATCGGCAGGGCCGGGCAAACCGCCGGTCCGCTCCATCCACGCCGCATCGCCCGCTACCGGACTCAGCGTGGAATGGAATTCATGCCTCATGCAGCGTCAACCTGTTCGTAGCATCGGGTCCGAGCGGCTGGCGCCCGCCGATGCTGTCGTGAAAGCTCCCGAAAGAGCCGCGCCTGATTTGGGCGTTTCTTTCAGGAATGTGAAGGGGTAGCAGTCAAAGGCCAGCCTAGCAACGTCCCGCACAAAATTGTTTCGCCACGATGAACGGCGGCATTCCGCGATCATGGGGCAAACATGGTGAAGCAAAGGTTAAGGCCGGGCGCAGGCGGTCGGCAAGAATGGGGCTGGACGGCCGGGGGCGGCGCGATGCACAAGCGCGGCCATGCTGTACGCTCTTGCCCTGGCAGGCGCCCTCTTCACCAACCCCGCCGTGACGGCGCGCATCGCCTTCGATGCGCCAGCGGCCATGGCGCCGCGGCCGGTCAAGCGGTGGCACAGCATCACCGTGCCGATCCCGCCTGTCGCGCGCGGCCTGTCTCTGCCCCGCGTCGAAGGGCCGGCTGACGCTTCGCGGCCTTTGGTGGTCATCGACGCAGGCCATGGCGGACATGATCCGGGCGCCATCAATGCGCGCACCGGGCAGCGGGAGAAGGACCTGACGCTGGCTATCGCAGAAGCGATCCGCGACGCACTGCTGAAGTCGGGGCGGGTGCGGGTGGCGCTGACTCGGGACGATGATCGCTTCCTGGTGCTGCAGGAACGCTATGGCGTTGCGCGCAAGCTGAATGCGGACCTCTTCCTTTCGGTTCACGCCGATTCGGCGGACAATGAAGAGGCGCAGGGGGCGACGGTTTATACTCTGTCCGAGGTCGCATCAGACCGGGAGGCGGCGCGGATGGCGGCGCGGGAGAACAGGGCGGACGTCCTGAACGGCGTCAATCTGGGTGGGCAGAGGGATGACGTCTCCTCGATCCTCATCGACCTCACTCAGCGCGAAACCATGAGGGAATCAGCGAGTTTCGCGGCCTTGCTGAAGCGGGAGGCGTCGCCCTTCATGGCCTTTCGCAACGTCTTCCATCGCTATGCTTCACTCATGGTTTTGAAGGCGCCCGATACCCCCTCGGTGCTGTTCGAGACGGGGTATCTCAGCAATGACAAGGACGCCGCTTTCCTGGCGTCCCGCACCGGGCGGGCAAGCATCGCCAAAGGCGTGGCGCGAGCGATCGAGGTGTATTTCGCCCGCAGGTTGGCCTTGAGCGGCGGCTGATGGGGCCGCTCCGTCGATCCGCACTGGCGCTGGCTGCATTTTGACCTTAGAGCCTCCTCTCGTCATGGAAGAGGCCCGCCCCGATACCGCCCGATCGTCCTTAGCCGACCGCCTGCGCGGGCATGGGGGCGCGTTCCGGGAGCGGCTCGCGCCGCATTGGGACCGGCGCTGGTTCCGCTGGGCGGCGATCGCCTTGGGGGGGCTGTTCCTTGCGATATTGCTGTTCTGGCTGA
This sequence comes from Sphingobium tyrosinilyticum, assembly GCF_042654265.1. Lineage (NCBI taxonomy): Bacteria > Pseudomonadati > Pseudomonadota > Alphaproteobacteria > Sphingomonadales > Sphingobiaceae > Sphingobium > Sphingobium tyrosinilyticum. The sequence continues at coordinate 168,948 of NZ_JBHSFZ010000008.1, forward strand.
TCTTCGCGCGCGGCCTGCCCGACGCCGCGACGCTGTTGGAATATGAGCCGCCGCTGCCCACCATCGTGCGCGACATCAACGGCCAGCCGGTGCACAGCTATGCGCGCGAGCGTCGTGTGCAATTGCAATATAGCGATTATCCGCCGCTGCTGATCCGCGCCTATCTGGCCGCCGAGGACAAGACCTTCTTCGACCATCATGGCGTCGATATTCCCGGCTTTTTCGGCGCGGTGTTCGATTATGTCACCAAGATCGGATCGGGCCAGCGCGCCAAGGGCGGCTCCACCATCACGCAGCAGGTGGCGAAGAACCTGCTGATCGGCGATGAATATTCGCCCACGCGCAAGGTGAAGGAAATGATCCTCGCCTATCGCATGGAAGGCGTGCTGAACAAGCAGCAGATCCTCGAACTGTATCTCAACCAGATATTTCTCGGCCGCAACGCCTATGGCGTGCAGGCCGCCGCGCGCGCCTATTTCGACAAGGACGTCGCGGACCTGAAGCTGCACGAAATGGCCTATCTCGCCATTCTGCCGAAGGGTCCCGCCAATTACCGGCCCGAAAGCCCGACCGGCCATGAACGCGCGCTGGAGCGTCGCAACTGGGCGCTGGGCGAAATGCTGAAAAATGGCTGGATCACCCAGGCGCAGCGCGATGAGGCGCAGGCCCAGCCGCTGGGCACGGTGCCGCCGCACGGTTCCGGCTTCGATGCGCGCGCGGGCGGCTATTATATGGAAGAGGTGCGCCGCCGCCTGATCCAGCAGTTCGGGGAAAAGGCCGATGACGGGCCCAACAGCGTCTATGCGGGCGGTCTGTGGGTGCGTAGTCCCTATGATCCCAAGCTGCAGGAAGGTGTCACCACCGCGCTTCGCAACGGTTTGCTGCGGTTCGACGCGGGCAAGGGGTGGTCGGGCCCGGTCGGCAAGATCGACATGGCGCGTGGCTGGAAGCGGGAACTGGCGGCAAGCTATATTGGCATCGACTATGCAGGCTGGCGTATCGGGGCGGTGATCGACCGTAATTCTACCGGAGCCGAGATCGGATTTTCCGACGGATCGGCCGGAACGCTGCCAGCCGGGGCGGCGCAAATGCCCTATCGCCGCGCGGGCGGTCCTGCGTTCAACAGTCTGAAGGCGGGCGACCTGATCGCCGTCGCGCGCAACGGGGCCAGCTGGGCGCTGCGCAATGTGCCCGAAGTATCAGGCGGCATGATGGCGGAGCAGACCCATTCGGGGCGCGTACTCGCCATGCAAGGCGGGTTCGACAGCCGCCTGTCCTCCTATAACCGCGCAACGCAGGCGATGCGTCAGCCGGGCTCCACCATCAAGCCATTCGTCTATGCCGCCGCGCTGGATAATGGCATGACCCCGGCGTCGATCATCGTCGATGGCCCCTTATGCGTCTATCAGGGCGCGGGGCTGGGGCAGAAATGCTTCCGCAACTTCACCGGCGGCAGCGCCGGGCCGCAGACCATGCGCTGGGGCGTCGAGCAGTCGCGCAACCTGATGACCGTGCGCGCGGCCAGCCAGACCGGCATGGACCGCGTGGTCCGCACGATCAAGGCGATGGGGATCGGCGACTATCAGCCCTATCTGTCCTTCGCACTGGGCGCTGGCGAAACGACCGTGGAGCGCATGGTCAACGCTTATGCGATGCTGGCCAACCATGGACGGCAGCTGTCGCCCAAGGTCATGGACTATGTGCAGGATCGTCGTGGCAAGGTGATCTGGCCGCTGCGCTGGCGCGCCTGTGACGGGTGCAACATGGCGAATTGGGATGGCAAGCCGATGCCGCGTTTTGGTTTCGAGGGGCGGCAGGTGATGAACCCGATGACAGCCTATCAGGTGGTGCACATCGCCGAGGGCGTCATCCAGCGCGGCACCGCCACCATCCTCTCGGACCTGAAGCGGCCTTTGTTCGGCAAGACCGGCACCACAAATGGCCCGACGAACGTCTGGTTCGTGGGCGGATCGCCCGACATCGTCGCGGGCGTCTATATCGGCTATGATCAGCCGCGAAGCCTGGGCGGCTGGGCACAAGGCGGCCGCGTCGCCGCTCCGATCTGGAAAGCGGCGATGACGCCGGTGCTGGAGCAAATGCCCAAGACGCCCTTCGTCGCTCCGGCGGGCATCCGCATGGTGACGATCGACCGCCGGTCGGGCAAGCGGGTCTATGGCGTGTGGCCAACCGATGAACCCAAGCCAGCGGTGATCTGGGAGGCGTTCAAGCCCGAGACTGAACCGCGCCGATCGATCCGCAAGGAAGAGGTTGTTGCGCAGGAACAGGCGGCGCAGCGCCGCGAAGCGCGGGCGCAGGTACGGCAGAGGACGGATAGCGACTTCCTGCAGGATCAGGGCGGGATTTATTGAGGCAATCGCATTCGATCGCAGGGTGAGGTCGAGCGCGTCCTTCGACAGGCTCAGGACGAACGGGAGTGGAGTATAGCCGCTGAAGGATTGAATCTTCCCAAAATCTCCTCCCTCGGATAGGGGCTGGCGTTTAGCGCGTTTATGACACGCCCCGAGATTCTGGAGAGTTCCCATGCGCGCCGAAGCGCAGCAATATATCGACCGCATCGATGCCGCGCTGGACCTGCTGCGGCGTTTTCTGGATTGGGACCGCGCGTTGCGCCGCCTGGACGAGCTGAATGCGCGTGTCGAGGATCCGACGCTGTGGGACGACCAGAAAAAGGCGCAGGAAGTGATGCGCGAACGCACCCGGCTGGACGCCGCCATTGGTGCGACCCGCGCGATCGACAGCGAGAAGACCGACACCGCCGAACTTATCGAAATGGCCGATGCTGAAGGCGACGAGGATATGGTGAGCGAAGCCATCGCTTCGCTGAAGGCGCTCGCCGAGCGGGCCGATGAGGACAAGATCAAGGCGCTGCTGGCGGGGGAAGCCGACGCCAGCGATACCTATCTGGAAATCCACGCAGGCGCAGGCGGCACCGAGAGCCAGGATTGGGCGGAGATGCTATCGCGCATGTACCGCCGCTGGGCCGAGCGGCGCGGCTATAAGGTGGAGCTGGTGGACTATCAGGCGGGCGACCAGGCGGGCATCAAGTCCGCAACCTTCCTGTTCAAGGGCGAGAATGCCTATGGCTATGCCAAGACCGAAAGCGGCGTACATCGCCTCGTCCGCATCAGCCCCTATGACAGTTCGGCGCGGCGGCACACCAGCTTTTCGTCGGTCTGGGTCTATCCGGTGATCGACGACAATATCGAGATCGACGTCAATGAAGGCGACCTGAAGATCGATACCTATCGCGCATCGGGCGCGGGCGGGCAGCACGTCAACACGACCGATTCCGCCGTCCGCATCACCCATATTCCGTCGGGCATCATCGTCGCGTCGCAGAATGACCGGTCGCAGCACAAGAACCGCGCGACGGCGATGAACATGCTGAAGGCGCGGCTCTATGAGGCCGAACTGCAGAAGCGGGAAGCGGCGGCGTCCGGCGAATATCAGGCCAAGACGGAGATCGGCTGGGGCCATCAGATCCGTTCCTATGTGCTTCAGCCCTATCAGCTGGTGAAGGACCTGCGCACCGGCGTCACCTCTACCTCGCCTGACGATGTGCTGGACGGCGCACTCGATCCCTTCATGGCCGCCGCGCTCAGCCAGAAGGTGACGGGCGAGAAGGTCGATGTGGAGGATGTCGATTGATGATGCGAGCGGCGCTGGCGGGATCATTGCTCCTGCTGGCGGGCTGTAGCCTGTTATCACCCGCCAAGGAGGATGACCGGCCAGCCGGCGCGCGCGATTTTCCTCGCGCCGACCGCCCGGTGGCCCCAATCGTTTCGACCCGCTGGTCGAGCGAAGAAGCGCGCGACCGCGTCAACGAAGCCGACGACATCATGGATCGTGCAGGTATTCGGCCCGGCATGACTGTGGCGGACATAGGCGCGGGCGAGGGCTACTACACCGTTCGCCTCGCCAACCGTGTGGGCGCCAAGGGCCGGGTGCTGGCGGAGGATATCATGCCCGAGGTGATCGAGGCGCTGTCCCGTCGCATCACCCGCGAGGACTGGCGCAATGTCAGCGTACGGCTGGGCGCGCCCGAGGATCCGAGGCTTCCAGAGAACAGCTTCGACCGCATCCTGATGGTCCATATGTATCATGAGATTGCCGAGCCCTACGCTTTCCTGTGGCATTTGAGCCCAGCGCTGAAGGCCGATGGCGAGTTGATCGTGGTCGATGCCAACCGTCCGACCCCGCAACATGGCACGCCGCCGCGCCTCCTGGTCTGCGAGCTGGCGGCAGTTGGCTTCCGGCTGGAGGAGCTGATCCCCAAGCCAACGGCAGGCGGATATTTTGCCCGCTTCCGCCGGGTCGCCGCCCGGCCCGCGCCGGAGAGTATCGTTCCCTGTACGATAAAAAGCGGAAACTAACGTAAATTAGCGGGTTTCCTTGGACAAAAACGCGGCTAATGGGCCGTTAACCATGATCCTGTGGATCGCTTTGACCTTTTCGTGATTGAATGGCCCGTGGGAGAGGCTCGATATGATCGACCAAAGCAGAAGCCCGGCGGCCAATGCGGAGCAGCGCCGGCACACGGCCCGGCACAAGATGTTCGGCCCGGTCACGTTGCGCGTCGGCAGCGCCGAGATGCGGGGCCATTTTCTCGACCTGTCCTCTTCTGGTGCGCTGGCCCATTGCGAAACGCCACCTGTTGCAGGTGCCTATATATTCGTATCGGCGCTGGGGATGGAGGCAAGCGGCCGGGTGATGTGGGCGCGCGGCAAGCGGTTCGGCATTCAGTTCAGCCAGCCTCTGTCGGAAGAGGCGGTGGAAAGGCTGATCAGCGGCGCATGACGGTCAGCCGCGGCGCCGCCATTTCCTGAACAACGATGCGCTGACGAGGCCGCCGCCGACCAGGGCTGCAATCACGCCGCCCGCCGAGGCGAGCGCCCAGGCGCCAGCCGCGAGCAGGCCGGTCAGGAAATCGACGATGATCAGCGTCAGATGGATCATGGGAGGAAGGACGGCTGGGCTAGCGGCCCAGTTCCTTCGCCTCCTGATATTTCAGTTCCAGAAAGCGGTTCTGCACCGCCAGCTTGTCTATGTCGCCGCTGGCCAGCGTCTCGCTGATCCGCGCTAGTTCGGTGTCGATGACGGTCAGCCCTTCGACCAGCTGCTGTTCGGGAATGCGGCCATTGCGCTCTTCGCGGCGGAGCGGGGCAGGGATAGACTCATAGCCGGTAACCAGTTCGGGCAGATGATCGGACAGCAGCTTGCGGATCTCCTGGGCCGCCGGTTCCTGATCGGTTAGTCGCTCAAGTTGCGGGGCGAGCGTCTCCAGCTTGACGCCGATGCTGTCGGCCAGCGTGAGCGCTGGCGGTGGCAATGCCTTGCGCTGATTGTCGAGCCAGATCTCGGTCTGAAGCGGGAGTGCGGGCAGGGGCGTCGCGGCCAGCGCGGCGGTCCTCACGCGTGGCTCGGTAGGAAGGGCGGCGATCAGCAGCAGCGCTGCGATCATGATGCCGAGCGCGACCATCACGCCGGTGGTGCCGAGCGGCATGACGAAGCCGGCGGCGATGCTGGCGACCAAGACGGCTATCACGGTCCAGAAGGCATATTTGAGCTTCCGCATCAGCGCCGCGTTGCGCCTCTGCCGCGCACGGGCCGAAAGGCTCTGGCCGCGCTCGCTGTGGCGGCGCAGGACTGCCTCGGCGTCGGCAAGCACGCGGTCGGAGCGGGTCATGTGAACAATGTCTCCAGCTCTGCTCGTTTCGAGCGAAGACGAGAAACCTCGCGCATCCGTCTCTCGACTCTGCTCGAAACGAGCGGGGGCCGGGAGTTTCTCATCTTCACCCCTCGACCGCACTTAAGAGAGGATTGTCGGCGCGGGCCTGGCTCGCCGCCTGGGCCTGACCCTCGGCGCGGGCGATATAGCCCTTCGACTTCTCCACCTCACTCGTCAGCGTGTTAACCGTAGTCTTCATATTCTCCAGCGCCTTCGCCTTGAAGCTGTCGATGCTGTCCATCGTGTCATAGATATTCTGGAAGGCGCGCTGGAGCGTTTCGATGGGGATGGTGCTGGACGCGGCCTGCTCATGGATGGCGGCGGTCTGGTTCTTCAGCATCTCTCCAGTCGAATCGATCATGTTGGCGGTCGTCGTGTTGAGCGCGGTTATCTGCTCCAGCACCAGCTTTTGCCCAACGAGCGCCTGCGCCACGGTGACGGCGGTGCGCAGGGCCGCGACGGTAGTGGTGCTGGCGCGATCGACGCCCTTCACCAGTTCGACATTGTTCTTCTTGACGAGGTCGAGGGCCAGATAGCCCTGCACCGTCACCGCCATCTGCGTCAGCAGGTCCTGGGTTCGCTGGCGGATGTAGAAAAGCGCGCTCTCGCGGATCGCCTTCGCCTTGGCGGGGTCGGAGGAGTCCAGCTCCAGCGCCTTCGCCTCCAGCCTGGCGTCGAGCGTCTTTGATATGTGGATCATCTGTTCCAGCCGGCCCATGGCGGCCCACATATTCTGCCGCTCGACATCGATCGCGGCATTGTCCTTGATCAGCACATCCTTGCCGCTGGCGAGCGAACCAAGGATCGAATTGATGTGGCCCTGCGCGCTTTTGTAGCTGTCGAAATAATCGCGCATCTTGTTGCCGAAGGGGATCAGGCCGAACAGCTTCTTGGGCGCAAGCAGGCTGTCGCGCTTGCCGGGGTCGAGATCCTCGACGGTGCGGCGCAGCTGCGCCAGGTCGGCGCCGACCTTGTTGTCGCTGTCCATCGCCCGCACCGGGCGGTCGAGGAAGCGATTGCTGTGCCCAGCGGCCTCGGCAATCTCCTTGCGGCCCATGTTGGTGAGCTGATCGACGCGCTGTCCGAATTCGGGAGAGTTGGCGTCCTGCGCGACCAGATCGTCGATGAAGGCATCGACCTTCTCGTCCAGCTTGGAGCGTTTTTCATCGTCCAGCGGCACCAGCCCTGCCGCCTTGTCTGGCGCGACGGGCGGCACCGGATCGGGCGGCGTCAAGTTGAGCGGATCGGCGGTAGTCGTCGTGCTGGACGCGGTGCTGGCCATAACGTCTCCTTCGAGCTGTTATATGTGACTATAACAGTTACGCTTCAATCCGGAATATGGCCGTCTGTTCCGGCCGATGCAATTGCGCGGCAGCCGTGGCGCCTTGCCGCAACGCGTCATTTCCTGTAGGGGCGCGCGCGATACTCTGGTCAGGCGCGGTGCCTGCCGGGAAAACCGACATCCCAAAGGCAAGACATGTCCCTGCGTAATATCGCGATCATCGCGCACGTCGATCACGGCAAGACCACGCTCGTCGATCAGCTGTTCCGCCAGTCCGGCACCTTCCGCGACAACCAGCGCGTCGAGGAACGCGCCATGGACTCGAACGACCTGGAAAAGGAGCGCGGCATCACCATCCTGGCGAAGCCGACCTCGGTCGAATGGAACGGCGTCCGCATCAACATCGTCGATACCCCCGGCCACGCCGACTTCGGCGGCGAGGTGGAGCGCATCCTCTCCATGGTCGATGGCGTCATCCTGCTGGTCGATTCGTCGGAAGGCGCGATGCCGCAGACGAAATTCGTGACCGGCAAGGCGCTCGCGCTGGGCCTGAAGCCCATCGTCGTCGTCAACAAGATCGACCGTCCGGACGAGCGCATCCAGGAAGTGCTGGACGAGGTGTTCGACCTGTTCGTCACGCTCGACGCGACCGACGAACAGCTGGACTTCCCCGTGCTCTATGCTTCGGGCCGCAACGGCTATGCCAATGACGATCCGAGCCTGCGCTCGGGTACGCTGGAGCCGATGTTCCAGAAGATCGTCGATCATGTGCCGCCGCCGTCGCTGGACCAGGACGCGCCGTTCAGCTTCCTCGTGACGCTGCTCGACCGCGACAATTTCCTCGGTCGCATCCTGACCGGCCGCGTTCAGTCCGGCACGGTCAAGGTCAACCAGCCGATCCATGCCCTCGACATGGACGGCAATGTGATCGAAACCGGCCGCGCGTCGAAGATCATGTCGTTCCGCGGCCTCGACCGCGTTCCGGTGGAAGAGGCGAAGGCAGGCGACATCATCAGCCTCGCGGGCCTCACCGTCGCGACCGTCGCCAACACCATCTGCGATACGTTGGTCAGCACGCCGATCCAGGCGCAGCCGATCGATCCGCCGACCCTGTCGATGCGCTTTGCCGTCAATGATTCGCCGATGGCGGGCCGCGAAGGCAGCAAGGTGACGAGCCGCATGATCCGCGACCGTCTGGCCCGCGAAGCCGAATCGAACGTGGCGATCAAGGTGACCGAGAGCGACGACAAGGACAGCTTCGAGGTGGCCGGGCGCGGTGAATTGCAGCTGGGCGTGCTCATCGAAACCATGCGCCGCGAAGGCTTTGAACTCGGCATCTCGCGCCCGCGCGTGCTGTTCGGTGAGGACGAGAATGGCAACAAGACCGAGCCTTATGAAATCGTAGTGATCGATGTGGACGATGAATTTTCCGGCACGGTCGTCGACAAGATGAACATCCGCAAGGCCGAGATGACCGACATGCGTCCCTCGGGCGGCGGCAAGACCCGCATCACCTTCTCCGCGCCGTCGCGCGGCCTGATCGGCTATCATGGCGAATTCCTGTCCGACACGCGCGGCACAGGGATCATGAACCGGCTGTTCGAGAAATATGGCCCGCACAAGGGCAAGATCGAAGGCCGCAAGAATGGCGTGCTGATCTCCAACGGATCGGGCGAGGCCAATGCCTATGCGCTGGGCCCGCTGGAAGAGCGCGGCGTCCTGATGGTCGGCGTGGGCGAAGCGCTCTACGAAGGCATGATCATCGGTGAGAACGCCAAGCCGGAAGATCTGGAAGTCAATCCGATGAAGTCGAAGGCGCTGACCAACTTCCGCGCAAGCGGCAAGGATGACAGCATCCGCCTGACCCCGCCGCGCAAGCTGACGCTGGAACAGGCGATCGCCTATATCGACGATGATGAAATGGTTGAGGTGACGCCCAAGACGATCCGTCTGCGCAAGCGCTATCTCGACCCCAACGAGCGCAAGCGCATGTCGCGCGCCAAGGCGGCTGCTTGATGCATGAGGCCGGTGTCGAAGGACACCGGCCTTTTTCTTTTGGGATGTGGGGACTGCGTGGCGCGGGGGGAGAAGCTGGGCCGGGATGACAAGCCATCCCGATAACGGAGACCCTACCATAGGTTTATCAATTAAGTTATAGTTAGCCTATGGGGGAGAAACTTATGTTCGCGCTGGCGGCGTTGCTGTCGGCTATCACCGGCTTGGCTCCGGCGCTTGCTCAATCGCCGCGGCCTGGCTCCTTGGAAACCTACAAGGACTGGACCATCGGCTGCGACAATCGCGCCCGATGCGAAGCCGTGTCGCTGCTTCCGGAAGGCGGCGATTGGCCGGATGCGCCGGTAACGCTTGGCCTCCGGCGCGACGCCGGCGGGGCGGCTGAACCCGAAATATGGCTGAGCCGCGATGCCAAGGGGCGGGAAGAACTGAGCTTTTTCGTCGATGGCCGCAAGATCGCCAGCGCCCCGAGCCGGGATGGAGAGGCTGCGCTTCAGGGGCCGCAGGCGGCTGCGCTTGCCGTCGCGATGACGCGCGGCGCGAAGCTGGAGGTGCGCTCGGCTGGCGGTCTGATCGCGCAGCCTTCGCTCGCGGGAGCGGCGGCGGCAATGCGCTATATGGATGCGCGGCAAGGGCGCGCGGGCACGATGGCGGCGCTGGTGGCCACTGGGCCGCTGAGCCCTAGCGCGGTGCGTGCCGCTCCGCCGCTTGCGTCGATCCGCCGTGCGCTGATCCCTGCGGGGGCCGCGCCGGTCACGCTATGGCGTGAAGAGTTGGCGGCATTGGGCAAGTTTACGGCTTGCGCCGACGAGATGCGCGACGCGTCCCCGCCCGACCTTTATCGGCTGTCAAAGAGCGAAACGCTGGTGCTCGTCCCCTGTGGAGCGGGCGCCTATAATTTCTCCGCCGTGCCGGTCATCGCCACCGGCATTCCAGGCCGGCGCAGCTTCCGCTTCGCCAGCTTCGACTATCAACCGGGATGGAGCGGGGATGCGGCGCATCCGGTGCTGGTCAACGCGTCATGGTCGCCCGAAAGCTCGTCGCTTGAAAGCCATGCCAAGGGCAGGGGCCTGGGCGATTGCGGTAGCAGCGAATCCTATGTGTGGGATGGCGTGCGCTTCCGCCTGGCGGAGGCGAGCGCCATGGCGGAATGCCGTGGTGCCTGGCATTGGATAACCACTTGGTCGGCCAAGGTGGTGGACTGAAGCCAGGGGGATCAGGCGGCCGAGGCGAGGATCAGCGAGAATAAGCCTTCGTCATCCGACCATTGACGCGTGGGTTCCCATCCGCCCGCACGCAACAGCAGCCTTTCGTCGCGCTGCCCATATTTGTGGCTGCTCTCGGTATGGATCGTCTCCCCCGCTGCCATGTCGAAGCAGTAGCCGGCGACATGGAAATGGAGTGGCCGTAGCGCCTCCAAATGCATTTCGATCCGCGCCTTGTCGTCGTTCCAGACCGCCCGGTGCGCGAAGGCTTCCAACGGCAAGTCTCCCTGCAACTCGCGATTGATGCGGGTGAGGAGGTTGAGGTTGAAGGCGGCGGTGACGCCAGCGGCATCATCATAGGCGGAGACCAGCCGGGCGGGGTCCTTGATCCGGTCCATGCCGATCAGCAGCATTGCTTCCTCGCCGAGCAGGCGGCGCATGGCCCTTAAAAGATCGACCGCGCCTGCAGGTTCCAGATTGCCGATGGTCGATCCTGGGAAGAAGCCAAGGCGCGGCAACCCGTGGATCGCCGCGGGGAGGGAAAGGTCGGCGTTAAAGTCGCCCACCAAGGGCAGCACCGGCAGGCCGGGAAAGGCGGCGGCGAGCGCAGCGCTGCTCGCATGCAGAAAATCGCCGCTGATGTCGATCGGCACATAGGCGACGGGGTCTATTGCGCGCAGCAGGTGCGGCGTCTTGCGCGCGCTGCCTGCGCCGAATTCGATGACCGCGCGGCCAGGGCCGATAGCCTCTGCAAAGTCGGGGCCGTGACGCTGCAGCAGGCCGGTTTCGGTGCGGGTGGGATAATATTCGGGCAGGTCGGCAATGGCTTCGAACAGTTCAGAACCGCGCTGATCGTAGAACCAGATGGGCGGCGTCGCCTTGGGAAAGCGGGACAGCCCCTCTACTATGTCGCGGCAAAATGCCGGGTCGGCGGCAGGCGCGGTCGATAGCGGTTCTCGGGTCAGCAGCATCCGTCAGAGATCCTTCGCCAGCCGCAGTCCGGTGAACTGCCAGCGCTGATGCGGGTAGAAGAAGTTGCGGTAGCTTGCCCGGACATGGCCGCGCGGCGTGGCGCAACTGCCGCCCTTCAGCACGAACTGACCGGACATGAACTTGCCATTATATTCGCCCAACGCGCCGTCATCGGCGTGAAAGCCGGGATAGGGGCGATAAGCGCTGCCGGTCCATTCCCACACGTCGCCGAACATGCGCGTGAGCGCCGAGTTGTCATCTGTCGCCTGCGGGCGGGGGCAGGCGGGGCCGTCCAACTGGTTGCCGCTGGTCGGCGGAACATTGAGTGCGCCGCTCTCCCATTCCTCCTCGGTCGGAAGGCGTGCGCCCGCCCAGCGGGCATAGGCATCGGCTTCATATAGGCTGATGTGGCAGACCGGGGCGGCGGGATTGACGGGCTTGCGGCCGTCCAGGCCGAAGCGGGTCCAGCCCTGCTGTTCCTGCCGCCAGTAGAGGGGCGCCGCTATGGCTTCCGCCTGCGTCCATGCCCACCCGTCCGACAGCCAAAGCGCCGGATCGCGATAGCCGCCATCCTCGATAAAGCCGATCCATTCGGCGTTGGTGACAGGCCGGTGGGCCAGTGCATGCGGGTGGAGCAACGCCTTGTGCCGGGGACCTTCGCAGTCAAAGGCGAAGTCGCCTTTGCCGTCATCGCCAATTTCCACCAAGCCTTGACGCCCTTCGATCCAGTGAATGGCTCCAGGCAGTGCGGCGGGCATGCCGCTGGGCGCGTCGAACAGCGCAGGCTCCAGCGGGTTGAGCGAAAGAAGGTGCTGGATGTCGGTCAGCATTAGTTCCTGATGCTGCTGTTCATGCTGGAGGCCGAGCATCACCAGCGCCTGCGCCTGCGGGTCCATGCCGGGCAGGGCGGCGAGCAGCGCGGCATCCACATGGGCGCGGTAGCTCAGGATATCGTCGAGCGAGGGGCGGGTCAGCATGCCACGCAGCGGCCGGGCATGACGCTCGCCTTCCCCTTCATAATAGCTGTTGAAGAGATAAGCGTAATGCGGATCGAAGGGGCGATAGCTGGGCAGATGGTCGCGCAGAACAAAAGTTTCGAAGAACCAGCTCGTATGCGCGAGGTGCCATTTGGCCGGTGACGCGTCGGGCATGGACTGCGCCGTGGCGTCAGCATCGGATAGCGGCGCGGCCAGCGCTTCGCTCAACGCGCGAACGTCGCGGTAGCGGGGCGTCAGATCCTCCTGGCCCGGTGCTGTCCGGCTTTTCGCCATCCTTGCCCCTTCTCACAGGTTTGTGCTGCACTTGCAAAAACAAGCGCATGAGGGGCGGGTTAGGTTCCGGAAAAGCGGGCTAGCGGGACGCGCCGGGCACCCATTTGACGTCGCCTGCGCCATTGCCGTTGAGGCGCCGGGCGAGGACGAAGAGCAGGTCGGACAGGCGGTTGAGATAGGCAAGCGCCTGAGGATTGAGCGCGACTTCCACCGCGGCGGCGGTGGCGCTGCGTTCGGCCCGGCGGGTGATGGCGCGGGCCAGATGGACGGCGGCGGCGGCCGGCGATCCGCCGGGCAGGATGAAGCTGTCGAGCGGTTGCAGATCGGCGTTCATCGCGTCGATCTGCTCCTCCAGCCGTTTGACTTGGCTGGCGATGATGCGCAGCGCCCAGGGTTCGTCCTCTCCCTCCGGCACTGGCGTCGCGAGGTCTGCGCCGAGGTCGAACAGGTCATTCTGTATGGTGGTCAGCCACGCAGCCTCGGCCGTGTCGCCAATCGCGAGGACGGCGAGGCCGATGGCGCTGTTCGCCTCATCCACATCGCCGACCGCCTGCATGCGCGGCGCATGCTTGGGCAGGCGCGATCCATCGACAAGGCCGGTCGTGCCCGCGTCGCCGGTGCGGGTGTAGATCTTGTTCAGCTTCACCATGTGGGGATCAGCCGTTCCCCTTCATCAGCAGCAGGATCGCCACGATGATGATGGCCGCCGCCTGGAACAGGATGCGGTTCATCATCATCTTGTTCTGCTTGAGGCTGGAGGGGCTGGGCGTGCCGTCCGGCGCGTTCAGTTGCTCCTTGCTGGCCTGCAGAAAGGCGATGATGCCGCGGATCAGCGCGAACAGGGTCGCGGCCATGGCGAGGATGAGGGCAATCACAAGAACGGTGTTCATGATGCGAATCTAAGCTTTGGCCAGCGAAATGCCAACCGGAAAGCGCGCGTTGCGCAGATCGGATGCGAGCCTTTGCGGATCCACGCCTTGCGCCCGCAAATCGGCCAGCGCGATCGATCCATCCCGCTTGGCAAGCCGCTTGCCATCCGCGCCCACAAGCAGCGGATGATGGCAGTAGATGGGTGAGGGAAGGCCGAGCAGCGCCTGAAGCAGGCGGTGGACATGGGTGGCGGCAAACAGATCCTGGCCGCGCAAGACATGGGTTACGCCCATCGCCGCGTCATCGAGGGTGCAGGAAAGGTGATAGCTGGCGGGGGCGTCCTTGCGGGTGAGGACCACGTCACCTGCTGCGAGGGGATCGGCCTGAACAAATTCCATCCGCACTGAAGAGAGGGGATGGCCTTCGACAGGCTCCGTTCGACCGGGAAAAGGGATGTTCAGCCAATCACGTTGCCCAACCTGTTGAACCGCCTTCGCCATATCGATCCGCCAGGCATGCGGCTCGCCCGCAGCGATCCGCCTCTCCCGCTCCGTTGGCGATAGACCCCGGCATGTTCCAGGATAGACCGGACCTTCAGGACCATGGGGCGCGCTCGCGCTGGCGGCGATGTCGGCGCGGGTGCAGAAGCAGGGATAGAGCAGGTCCATCGCCCGCAATCGTGCGAGCGCGGCTTCATATTGGCCGAGGCGATAGGACTGGAAGACGATCTCACCGTCCCAGGCCACCCCCAACCAGTTGAGGTCCTCGACAATCCCGGCGACATGTTCCGGGCGGCTCCGCGTGCCGTCAATATCTTCGATCCGAAGGCGAAACGACCCGCCATTTTCGCGGGCGAAGTCCATCGCCAGCAGGGCGGACCAGCCATGGCCGATATGCAGTCTGCCGGTAGGGCTGGGCGCGAAGCGCGTTACCATATGCTGTGGGGCTGGCGAATGGTTCATACAGGCCCTTGACGGGTCGGGGTGGTTAATGCTGTCATGTTGCCGTCACGTTCCTGATCAATCAGGACCTGGCAATTGGGGGTTCGAGGGTTCTTATGTACCATCCCGACCTGATACGACATCCGGAAAACTGTCCGGCATTGGTGTTGAATGCTGATTATACGCCGTTAAGCTATTATCCGCTGAGCCTCTGGCCCTGGCAGACCGCCATCAAGGCGGTTTTTTTGGAACGGGTGGACATCGTCGCCAGCTATGAGCGGGAGGTGCACAGCCCCAGCCTGCAGATGAAAATACCCTCGGTCATCGCGCTCAAGCAATATGTGAGGCCGTCCGAGCATCCTGCCTTCACCCGATTCAACCTCTTCCTGCGTGACCGCTTCGCCTGCCAATATTGCGGATCGCCGCACGATCTGACTTTCGACCATGTCATTCCCCGCCGCGCGGGCGGTCGCACCACATGGGAAAATGTCGCCACCGCCTGTTCGCCCTGCAATCTCAAAAAGGGCGGGCGCACGCCCAAGGAAGCGCATATGCAATTGCATGTGACGCCGATCCGGCCGACCACCTGGCAGTTGCAGGAACATGGCCGCGCCTTTCCGCCTAACTACCTGCATGAAAGCTGGCATGACTGGCTTTACTGGGACGTCGAACTGCTGGCTTGACCTTCTCCAATTTCCCTCCCGCTCGCGGGAGGGGGACTAAGTCGTGTCAACCCAGCCCTGGAATCCAGTCCAGGTCCACATCCTTGTGCCGGTTGGTGTAATGGCCGATTTCTTCCAGCCGGGCCATGTTGAGCAGGGTGATGCGGCCGTTCGCCCGGCTGATTAGCCCTTCCTGTTCCATCTGGCGCACCATGCGGTTCACATGGACGGAGGTAAGGCCGATGGCATCGCCAATCTCCTCCTGCGTCAGTTTGAGGTCGAAACTGTCGGTCACCCCATCGTCCGTGACGCGCAAACGGTCGAAAATGTCGAGCAGGAAGGCTGCCACCCGCGCCTTGGCCGATGTGCGTCCCAGCGAAGCGAGGCGATCGGTCAGCGCCACCTTTTCCGAACTGGACAGCAGGAACAGCAGCGCCGCAACGCGCGGATATTGTTCGAGCAAGCGGCGCAGGGCATGCTTGTCGAAGGGGCAGATGATCGCGTCGGACAGGGCTACCAATGATTCCGGCGCCTTGCTGTAGATGGTGCTGGCCGATCCGATGAAATCGCCGGGAAAATAGACCCGCAGAATCTGGCGGCTGCCATCCGGCAGGATGACGAAGCTCATCACGCGCCCTTCGCGCAGGACGAACAATTCCGTGACCGTTTCGTTGACGCGCTGGATCATCGCGCCGCGCTTCACCTTGCGCGGATTTTCCTCAAGTCTGGTCAGCGCGTTTTTTTCCGCCTCGGAAAGAGGCACATTTTTGGCCAATCTTTCCGCGAAACAACTTGTCGCCACCCAAAGCACCTTTTTATCAAATTTGTCGTTACGATGGCAAAACGCCCCTTGCGTCTTTTGGCTGCATTTCCGGGCGCTGCACTAAACTCGATCAATATCGCGTCGGGGAGAGTGCAATTGTTTCCCAAAGCGTATCTCCGCGGACACGCATTGCGGAGCCAAGGCCCTTCGTCCCGCCTTGCGCCAGTCGTAATTAACGTTAAGAACCCAGCCGATGGACCGCATTCATATTCGCGGCGGCAAAATGCTGAGCGGCCGCCTTCCCATCTCCGGCGCGAAGAACGCTGCGCTGACCCTGCTGCCTTGCGCGCTGCTGACCGACGAGCCTGTGACGTTGCGCAACCTGCCGCGGCTGGCGGACGTCGATAGCTTCGGGCATCTGCTCAATCAGCTCGGCGTGTCGACGATGATCGAAGGCGCGCGGCCGGAGGATTTCGGGCGAGTGATGACCCTGCGGGCGGGCCGCGTCACATCGACCGAAGCACCCTATGACATCGTGCGGAAGATGCGCGCGTCGATCCTGGTGCTGGGGCCGCTGTTGGCGCGCGCGGGCGAAGCGCGGGTATCGCTGCCCGGCGGCTGCGCGATCGGCAACCGGCCGATCGATCTGCATCTGAAAGCGCTGGAAGCATTTGGCGCGATCATTGAGATCAACGCGGGCTATGTCCGCGCCAGCGCGCCGGATGGCGGTCTGCCCGGCGGCATATACACCTTCCCGGTGGTGTCGGTCGGAGCGACCGAAAACGCGGTGATGGCAGCGGTGCTGGCCAAGGGCACATGTGTGCTGGAAAATGCCGCGCGCGAACCGGAGATCGTCGATCTTTGCAAGCTGCTGATCGCGATGGGCGCGGATATCGAGGGCGTCGGGACCGACAAGCTTATCATCCATGGCCGCGATCGGCTGCACGGCGCGACCTACAGTGTCATGCCCGACCGGATCGAGGCGGGCAGCTACGCCTGCGCCGCGGCGATCACCGGCGGCTCGCTGGAACTGGCGGGCGCATGCGCGGACGATATGCACGCCATTCTGGCCGCGCTTCGCGACGCTGGTGTGCAGGTCGATGAGCTGAAGGATGGCATCCGCGTGTCGGCGGACGGCAAGCTCAAGCCCCTGACCCTGTCCACCGCCCCCTTCCCGGCTTTCCCGACGGACATGCAGGCGCAGTTCATGGCGATGCTGACCAAGGCGGACGGTGCGTCGGTGCTGACCGAGACGATCTTCGAAAACCGCTACATGCATGTACCCGAACTGGCGCGCATGGGCGCCGACATCGGCGTAAATGGCCGCACCGCCGTCGTGCGCGGCGTTGACCGGCTGGCCGGTGCGCCGGTCATGGCGACGGACCTGCGCGCGTCGATGAGCCTGATCCTGGCAGGACTCGCCGCAGAAGGGGAGACGCAGGTCAATCGCGTCTATCATCTGGATCGCGGGTATGAGCGGCTGGAAGAAAAGCTGTCAGCTGTCGGCGCTGACATCGAGCGAGTCAGCGATGGCTGACACGCGGGGGCTGGAGACGGACCGCGCCGCTGTGCTGGCGCGCTATGATCTGGATGCCGGTGGCTTCCGCACGCTGGACCAGATAACCGACTTCGCCGCCGCACTCTGCGACGCGCCCATCGCCTTGGTGAGCATCGTAGAGCATGAGCGCCAGAGATTTCTGGCCAGGACCGGGCTGGATGCGGAAGAGACCCCGCGCGACCTGTCCTTTTGCGCCCATGCTATGCAGGGCCGTGATATCTTCGTTGTTTCGGACGCCCGGGCAGACACGCGTTTCGCCTCCAACGACCTGGTCACCGGCGCGCCCCATATCCGTTTCTACGCCGGCGCGCCCTTGCTGGGTGGCGAGGGCATGCCGCTGGGTGCGCTCTGCGTCATCGACGACAAACCCCGCAATGACCTGACGCCCTTACAGCGGCAGGGTCTTTCTCTGCTGGCGCATCAGGTGATGATGGAACTGGAGGGAAGGGGCCGCGACCGGGACATGATTGCCCGCCAGGCGAAGGACGCCGAAGCCGTGGCCGAAAGCGACCGGCTGTTCCGCACCCTGGCCGACACCATGCCACAGATGGTTTGGTCGACCCTGCCCGACGGTTATCATGATTATTATAATGCGCGCTGGTATGAATATACCGGCGTCGCGGAAGGATCCACCGACGGCGATAGGTGGAGCGGCAACTTCCATCCCGATGATCGTGAAGCCGCATGGACGCGCTGGCGCCATTCGCTGGAGACTGGCGAGCCCTATGAAGTCGAATATCGGCTGCGTCATCACAGCGGCGAATATCGGTGGACCCTGGGACGCGCCCTGCCGATCCACGATGACGAGGGCAGGATCATCCGGTGGATCGGGACCTGCACCGAAATTCACGAACAAAAGCTGATGATGGAGGAGCGCGAGATCATCGCGCATGAACTGTCGCACCGGATCAAGAATATTTTTTCAGTGATCTCTGGCCTGATCGGCCTGTCCGCGCGGCAGAACCCAGCTATCCGGGCCGTGGCGGACGACCTGCGCGACCGGATCATGGCGCTCGGCCGCGCCCATGATTTCGTCCGTCCGCACAGCGCCGAAGCGGACGAGGATATGGCGCAGGGCCGGCTACGCGGCATATTGGAGCAGATTTTCGCGCCCTATGACGACGCTGGCGAGAGCCGCATCGTTTTTTCAGGAGAAAATCCGGCGATCGACGACCGGTCGGCGACGCCGCTCGCGCTGCTGTTCCATGAGCTTGCGACCAACGCGGCGAAATATGGCGCTCTGTCAGTGCCGCACGGACGTGTGCATATCGATGTGCGGGAAGAAGGCACGGACATTCGCGTTCAGTGGCGCGAGGAAGGTGGGCCGCTGGTTCAGCCGTCGATGCACGAGGGCTTCGGCAGCCGCCTGATGCAGCTCAGCGCAGAGCGTCAGCTTGGCGGCCGGTTGCAACGCGATTGGCGGCCGAACGGGCTGCTGGTCAGCCTGTGGATCCCATTCCGCTCCATGAGCCGGGTCGCGGCGGAAATGGCGTAAAGCCGGAAATCTCGGCCGTTTCCAAATCATCCTCGTTCGACGCCGCAAGGCGGAGCGTCGCGGCGATGCTTTGCGGGCGAAAGGGTTTGGTGATGACGCCCAGCGCAGCCTGTGACGCAGCGCCGATCTGCGCAGGATTGGCGGTGACGTAGATCACGCGCACGCCATAGCTGGTGGCAAGTTCCATGCCGATGCTGGGGCCGGTGGGGCCGTCGCGCAGATTGAGATCCACGAGCGCGATGTCGCAATCCGCCGCCGCCACGAGCGCGCTTTCGCGATCTGCCGCAATGGCGCTGACCGCGAATCCAGCATCCTCAACGATCTGTTCGATTTCCAGTGCGACGAAAATTTCGTCTTCGACAATCAGAACCTTTTTGCTCATGCCTCAGCCCGCGAAACTGGAGGCAATAAATGTCCGGGCCGCCTACTGGTTCCCGACAAGGGGCAAAAAAGTCAGGATGACGCTCCGTCAGCCTGGTTCGTCCAGAGCGTTTCGAAGCGTGTGCCCTGCATCAGCAGCACGCTGGCGGGATAGCCGCCTTCTGCCGCCTTGCGCGCGGTGCCGGTCGCATTTTCCACCGCCGCCTCGCGCGTGGCGAAGGGGCCATAATAGCGATTGTCGAGATTGATCTTCCACACGCCCTCATGTTCGAGGACGATGTAGCGGGCGTGGGGCAAAGACATGAATCAAAGAACCTCTGTATTATAATGGTGCCAGGCCATGATGGCTGCCGCGCCCCGATGAGGACGCCAGCGTTCCGCCAGTGCGCGCGTCTCGCGTTCGCTGGGGCGCTCGGGAAGGCCGAGGATGCGGCCGACCTCGATCTGGACGGCCAGGTCGCCCGCAGGCCAGACATCGGGACGTCCCTCAGCAAAGAGCAGATAGATTTCCGCTGACCAGCGACCGATCCCTTTGATCCGCATCAGCAGGGTGATCGCCTCTTCATCATCCTGGGGGAGGGCATGCAAGTCGATCTTCCCGCTCATGACCAGGTCGGCTAGGCTGCGGGCATAGCCCTGCTTCTGCCGGGAAAGACCGCAGGCGCGCAATGCGTCATAGTCGCGGGCCAGCAGCTTGTCCGGCGCGCAACCTTCGCCCAGCTCCAGCTCCAGCTTGCGCCACACCGCTGCCGCTGCTGCGACGCTGACCTGCTGGCCGACGATGGTGCGCAGCAGCGTTTCATAGCCCGGCTCCCGCACGCGAGGCAGGGGGTAGCCGACCCGCGCCAGGGCGGCGGCAAAGCCGGGTTCAAGGACGGCGATCGCGTCCAGGCTGGCGCGCAGCTGCTCCGAGGTGGTCACCATGCTCTGCTCTTCCGGCTCTTGATTTATCAGCGCCCCCGCCTATGAGCGGCGAGGGATATTTTGGGATCGAGGTACATGGCTAAACTGATTGTGGTCAACCGTTCGGGTGAAGAGCAGGCCGTCGAAGGCGATAATGGCCTGTCGGTGATGGAAGTCATTCGCGATAACGGCTTTGACGAGTTGCTGGCGCTGTGCGGCGGTTGCTGCTCCTGCGCCACCTGCCATGTCTATGTCGATCCCGCCTTCGCCGACAAGCTGCCTGCGCTGAGCGAAGATGAAAATGATCTGCTCGACAGTTCCGACCACCGCAACGATAGCAGCCGCCTGTCCTGCCAGCTGGTGTTGAACGACGATCTGGACGGCCTGCGCGTCACCATCGCGCCGGAAGACTGATCTACCTGATCGAGGCGCCCGCTATCGGCTGACGCGCAGCGTCGCCATGGGCGCCTCGCCGGTTAGTGGCGTGATCCGCCAGACGATCCGCTTGCCCTCTGCGGCGCTTTGCGCGCCGTCTTCCTGATTTTGGCTGACGATTTCCGCATTGGTGGTGAGCGTGAAGCGGCCGTCGAGCGCCTTTGCCGCATCCTCGTCCGCGCTGCTCTGCCCCATGGGGCCACGACTCTTGTCGAAGCCGTTGGAATAGCCAGGGGCCTTTACCCGCACACGATCCTCGCCGCGCAGTTCGATCGCGACGAAGGGCAGGACGATCTCCGCATCGCTATTGAACGGGAAGAGAAAGCTGTGGGTCAGCCGTCCGCTGATCGAATAGTCGATCTCGAAGCGGTGATTGCCGACATAGCGGGCGGATCGAAACCCCCTTTCCTTGGACAGTGCTGCGGCGATGGCTTGCATCTGCGCCTCGTCGTTCCGGTCGCTGCCGCTGTCGAACCGCTCTTCCACTCCCTTTTGCAGGGCGGTCTTGCGCCAGGCGCTGTCCTTCTTTTCGGGCGCGCCGTCGCCGATCGGATCGCCTCCGGGCGTAGCCGAAGAGCCGCCCATGCCCTTCATGTCGGACGATATGATCTCGCCCTTATAGGTAAAGCTGAACTGCCGGTCCGCGCGTATGTCCAGCGTCGATTCGAACTTGCCTGGCGTCACCAGGCAGGCTCCCAGCATGAGGCAGCAGGCGAGTGCGCTCGCGGCACGGAAGAAAGCGGCCATATCATCCCCCTTTTCGCGCACACCGCTGGCAGGCAGCGCGCTTCATGCCCCGACGCTACCGGCTGGCGGCGGCGTACAGGGCGATCGCGGCCGCGTTGGAGACGTTCAAGCTCTCCATTCGCGGGCTGATCGGCAGTTTAGCCAAAATATCGCAATGGGCCATGCTGTTATGGCGCAGCCCTTCGCCTTCCGCACCCAGCACCAAGGCCACGCGCGAATCGCCGATCGCTTCGCCCAGATGGGTATCCGCTTCGCCGTCCAGGCCGATGCGCCAATAACCCGCCTCGGCAATCTCATCGAGCGCGCGGGCAAGGTTCACGACGCGTACCCAGGGCATGATTTCCAGGGCCCCCGAAGCAGCGCGGGCCAGCACGCCGGATTCGGGCGGCGCATGACGATCCTGCGTGACGATGCAGAGCGCATCGAAGGCCGCAGCCGATCGCAGGATCGCGCCGACATTATGCGGATCGGTCACCTGGTCCAGCACCAGCACCGGGCGCTTGTCGTCAACTCCCGCCTCCAACGCGTCGCCCAGCCACACATCGTCGAGCGGTTCCACTTCCGCGACGATGCCCTGGTGCGGCGCGTCGGACGGCACCATGCGGCCAAGGTCCGCGCCATCGGCATAGACGATCGGCAGGATCGGCGGCAGGTCGAGCGCACCTAGCGCTTCGCGCGTGCCCCATATCTTGCGTACGACGCGGTTGGGGTTGGCCAGGGCCGCGATGACGGCATGGCGGCCGTAAAAGCGGGGAAAGTTGCCCTTGGGCTTTGCGCTGCGTTGTCCTCTTTTCATGGAAGCGCTCTTTTCACATCGGACCATTGACAGGCAAGCCTCCTTTCGCCATTGAGCGCGCCTCCAGCGCGGTGGAAGGCATTTTGTCCACCGCGTCAGGGCACTGGACAGGTGGCCGAGTGGTTAAAGGCAGCAGACTGTAAATCTGCCCGGGTTTCCCGTACGCTGGTTCGAATCCAGCCCTGTCCACCACCCTTTGGTCTTTTGACCTATTTTGGGCGCGCCGCCTCTTTCGGGTTTCCGGCCTGCGCGCCTTTCCTTCCGAGCCCGCCTGAAAGAAGGAACGCTGTCATGGCGTGGCTTGTGCTGGGCATTGCCATATTCACCGAAATCTGTTGGGCGCTCAGCCTCAAATGGGCGGCGACCATCGGCAGCTGGCAGGCATCGTCCGTGCCGATCGCCCTGAGCTTCCTCAACATGGGCCTGCTGGCGCTTGCGATGAAGGGCCTGCCTGCGGGCACGGCCTATGCGATTTGGACCGGGCTGGGTGCGGTCGGTGTTATCATTGGCGGCGTGATGCTGTTTGGCGACCGGGTAACGCCCATGCAGGCGGGTTTCATGGCGCTGACCGTCATCGGTGTAATCGGCACGAAGCTATTCGCCGCTGCTTGAGAGCGCCGCCAGGAAATACGCTGCCTGCAATATCATTCGCGCTGAGTTTGTCGAAGGGCTTCACTTCCTTCGAGAAAAGAGAAGAGGGCTTCGGCAACTCAGCCCGAACGGGATAGGTGGTGCGTTTGCCCGTTCGACCGGCCTTCGCAGGAGCACGGAAGTGCTTTACCTTGACCATCGATGAGCATTGACCGACGCACCCTGCTTTCCTCGGCGCTGGCTATCGCCCTGGCATTTCCCCGCCGGGCCTTTGCCGCCGCCGAAGTGGCGCGGGTCGATGACCTGATCGGCCGCATGACGGTCGAGGAAAAGGCGGGTCAGATGACCTGCCTCACCGACAGCTTCCGTCCCTATAACCCGCCCAATCCGCAGGTCGGCATCCAGGATGAGAAGCGGCTTTCCGACGAAGTGCGCAAGGGCCGCGTTGGGTGCCTGTTCAACGGTATTGGCGTGGCAGGGGCTCGCCGCGCGCAGGACATCGCGGTCAAGCAAAGCCGCTTGGGTATTCCGCTGCTGCTGGCGGGGGACGTCATCCACGGGCTAAAGACCATCTTTCCCGTGCCCCTCGCCGAGGCCGCGAGTTTTGACCCGTCGCTCGCCGAACGCACCGCGCGCGCGATGGCGCAGGAGGCGAGCGCGGCGGGACTGCACTTGACCTTCGCCCCCATGGTCGATGTCGCGCGCGATCAGCGCTGGGGCCGGGTGGTCGAGGGGGCGGGGGAGGATGTCTATCTCGGCAGCCTGTTCGCCGCCGCCCGCGTGCGCGGTTTTCAGGGCCGGGACCTGCGTCGCGACGACAGCTTGCTCGCTTGCCCCAAGCATTTTGCCGCCTATGGCGCGGTGGCGGCGGGCCTTGAATATGGCAGTGTCGATATTTCCGACGAGACGCTGCGCGAGACGCATCTGCCGCCCTTCGGTTCGGCCTTCGCGGCGGGCGCGCTGACCACCATGGCGGCGTTCAGCGAGATAAACGGTGTGCCCGCGACCGCGGATCGGGAGCTGCTGACCGACCTGCTGCGCGGCGAGATGAAGTTCCGGGGTTTCGTCTTCTCCGATTATACGGCGGACGAGGAGCTGATCGCTCATGGCTATGCGGAGGATGAGCGGGACGCGGCGCGGCTGGCGGTGCTGGCAGGGGTCGATATGTCGATGCAGAGCGGTCTCTATATCCGCCACTTGCCCGATCTGGTGAAAAGCGGCGCGGTGCCGATGGAGACAGTGGACGTCGCCGTGCGCCGCATCCTCTATGTGAAGACGGCTATCGGCTTGTTCGACAATCCCTATCGGTCGATCAGTGAGGAGGCGGAGAAGAGCCGCATCTTCACGCCCGCCCATCGCGCGCTATCGCGGGAAGCGGCCACGCGGTCGATCGTGCTGCTTCAGAATAGCGGCGTCCTGCCGCTCGATCCTGCAAAGCGCCAGAAGATCGCTCTGATCGGCCCATTCGGCGAGGATCGGGCGAATATCTATGGCCCCTGGGCCTTCTATGGCGACAAGGGGAAGGGCGTGGACATCGCCGCCGGGCTCCGCGCCGCCATGTCGGACCCGGCCTTGCTCAGCATCGCCAAGGGCTGCGAGATCAGCGGGTCGATCGATGGCGGCATCGCGCAGGCGGTGGAGGCGGCGAAGGCATGCGACATCATCCTGCTGGCGGTCGGCGAATCGCAGGACATGTCGGGCGAAGCGCAATCGCGCACCGCGATCGAACTGCCGCCCGTGCAGCAGGCGCTGGCCGAGGCGGTCGCCGCCACCGGAAAGCCGATGATCGTGCTGCTGCGCCACGGCCGCGCGCTGGCGCTGCATGATTCGGTGGCCAATGCGCAAGCGGTCCTCGCTACCTGGTTCCTGGGGTCGGAAGCGGGCCATGCGATCGCCGATATTCTTTTCGGCCGGGTCGATCCCTCGGCCAAGCTACCGGTCAGCTTTCCTTGGGAATCGGGGCAGGAGCCGTTTTTCTATGACCGCAAGTCAACCGGCCGGCCGGTGATCGACAACCGCACCGAATATCGCGCCCGCTACATGACGACCGACAACAGCGCCCGTTTCCCCTTCGGCCACGGCCTCAGCTACACCACGTTCGCACTCGATAACCTAAAGCTGTCGGACAGCGCGCTCCGCTGGGACCGGGCGATCGAAGTTACGGCGCGGCTGACCAACAAGGGTGGCCGGCGCGGCAGCGAGGTGGTGCAACTATATGTCCGCGACCGAGTGGCCAGCCGCACCCGGCCAGTTCGTGAACTGAAACGGATCGAGCGCGTCACGCTGAGTCCGGGAGAGAGCAAGACCGTCCGCTTCTCCCTTTCGCGCGCCGACCTGCAATTTGTGGGGGCGGGTAACAGAATCATCGCGGAACCTGGCCTGTTCGACCTATGGCTTGGCCAGTCTTCGGACGGCGGCCTGCATGCGCAGTTCACGCTCTACGCCGCGGAATCGCCCAAAGCCTAACCCACCCTGACAACCGCCCCAACAACTGCTACGGGGCCGCCCATGCTGAATCTGAAGGACATCACCGTGCGCCTCGGCGGCCGCACCATTATCGACCGCGCCAGCGCCGCGCTGCCGCCGCGTAGCCGCGTGGGCCTCATCGGCCGTAACGGCGCGGGCAAATCGACGCTGATGAAAGTGATGATCGGCCAGCTCGACCCGGACGAGGGCAGTTGCGAAATGCCGCGCGACACGCGCCTGGGCTATATCGCGCAGGAAGCGCCCGCCGGCACTGCCACGCCGTTCGAAACCGTTCTGGCGGCCGACAAGGAACGCGCCGCGCTGATGGCTGAGAGCGAGGCGACGCATGATCCCGATCGCCTCGGCCATATCTATGAGCGGCTGAATGCGATCGACGCTTACACCGCGCCTGCCCGCGCTGCCCGTATCCTCGTCGGCCTCGGCTTCGATGAGGAAATGCAGGGCCGTCCGCTCGACAGCTATTCGGGCGGCTGGAAGATGCGCGTGGCGCTCGCCTCGCTGCTCTTTTCCAATCCTGACCTGCTGCTGCTCGACGAGCCTTCAAACCACCTCGATCTCGAAGCGACGCTCTGGCTGGAGAATTTCCTCAAGGCCTATCGCGGCACGGTCGTCGTCATCAGCCACGAGCGCGACCTGCTCAACAATGTCGTCGATTATATCCTGCATCTGGAAGGGGGGAAGATCACTCTCTATCCGGGCGGCTATGACGCGTTTGAGCGCCAGCGTGCCGAACGGCTGGCTCAGCAGGAGGCCGCTCGCGCGAAGCAGCAGGCGGAGCGCGAAAAGCTGCAGGACTATGTCGCTCGCAACTCTGCCCGCGCTTCGACCGCCAAGCAGGCGCAGTCGCGCGCCAAGGCGCTGGCGAAGATGCAGCCCATTGCCGCGGCCATCGAAGACCCGACGCTGCATTTCGGTTTTCCCAATCCGCCCGAATTGCGCCCGCCGCTCATCACCATGGACATGGCGGCGGTCGGTTATGATGAGACGCCGGTGCTGCGCCGGGTCAATCTGCGCATCGATCCGGACGACCGGCTGGCGCTGCTCGGCCGCAACGGCAATGGCAAGACCACGCTCGCGCGCCTGATCGCGGCGCAGCTGAAGCCGATGGAAGGCGCGATGAACGCCTCGTCGAAGATGAATGTCGGCTATTTCACCCAGTATCAGGTGGAGGAGTTGGACATTAACGACACGCCGCTCGAACATATGACCCGCGTCATGAAGGGCGCGACGCCGGGCGCGGTGCGCGCGCAGCTCGGCCGTTTCGGCTTTTCGGGCGAGCGAGCTACGCAGAAGGTCGGCAGCATGTCGGGCGGGGAGCGGGCGCGGCTGGCGCTCGCGCTCATCACCCGCGACGCGCCGCATCTCCTCATCCTCGACGAGCCGACCAACCACCTCGACGTCGATAGCCGGGAGGCGCTGGTGCAGGCGCTCAATGACTATTCGGGCGCGGTCGTGATCGTCTCCCACGACCGCCACATGATCGAACTGGTCGCCGATCGTCTTGTGCTGGTCGATGGCGGCACGGCCCAGCCCTTCGACGGCAGCCTGGAAGATTATACCGACATCATCCTGCGCAAGGCTGATGGAAACGGGTCCGGCAGCGACGCGCCCAAGGCCGATCGCAAGGCGGAAAAGCGCAACGCCGCTGAATGGCGTGAGAAGCAGAAGGCGGCGAAAAATGCCTTGAGCAAGGCTGAAAAGGAAATGGCGGTGCTGGCGGCGGAGCGCAGCCGCATCGACCAGGCGCTGTTCGACCCCAAATCGGCCACGGGGGCGGAAGCGAAAATGACCATGACCGACCTGATGGTGAAACGCGCCTCGGTCGAAAAGAAGCTGGAGGCAGTCGAGGAAGTCTGGATGGAGGCGAGCGCGGCGCTGGAGGAACTTTGATTTCCCGCCTATCAGGGGCGTGATAGGCAGAGGAGCGCGCAGGTGGCTGGACTATATTTCGAGGAGCTGACGCCGGGGCTGGAGATCGATCATCCCTGGTCGCGCACGGTCACCGAAACCGACAATATCCTCTTTTCCAGCCTGACCATGAATGTGCAGCCGCTGCATCTTGACGCGCATTTCGCGGCGGGGACGGAATGGGGCAGGCCGCTCGTCAACAGCCTCTTCACGCTGGGACTGATGATCGGCATGTCGGTGAACGACACGACGCTCGGCACGACGGTCGGCAATCTCGGCATGACCGACGTGATCTTTCCCAATCCGGTATTTCAGGGCGACACGATCCGGGTGCGCAGCAAGGTCCTGTCTGCGCGCGAAAGCACATCGCGACCCACGACCGGCATTGTCGAATTTGAACATGTCGCCCGTAATCAGGATGGCAAGATCGTCGCCCAATGCCGCCGCCAGGCGATGATGCGCAAGCGCCCGGCTTAGCCCTCCTAAGAGAGAGACGAAGAGGCCCCTGTGCATGGCCGCGAAGGTCGATCGGCGGCCATGCCACTCGCTCAGCCGACATCGACCCGCAGCCGCGTCAGGCGGATTTCCTTGATCCGCCATCCGTCGGCCAGCCGGACATAGCGCTCATGATAATGGCCATAGCCATGCATCCAGCGGAACGGCAGCGGCGCGCCTTCCTCGACCCACAGCTTGTCTTCCATCGCCCACACGCCGCTGGCCTCCCTCTCCGTCTCGATGTGGATTTCGGGCATATGGCCATGATGCACGGTGCAGACCTTTTCCAGCATCGGCGCCAACTGTGCGACATAGGCTGCGGCGCCATGAACCAGCATAGCCTCGTTCCACTCGCCAGCCGCCGCGCGAAAGTCGGCGACAAGGTCCGGCGCGAATGCCGCCTCCAGACCCGCCCAGTCCTTCATGTCCATGGTCCGGAAATAGCGTGCCTTGAGCGCGTGGATTTCCAGAATAGCGGCGACCTTGTCCTGTTCAGTCAAGCATTCCTCCTCATCTTGTGATTATCCACTGCCCATAGGTCTTTGCCGGCGAAGATAAAACTTATCAAATTCAAGGCCACCCGCTAAGTGAACCCGGCATTTCCCGGCTTTCGGGCGTTGCATGACGATGCGCTGAGTGCTTGGAGCAAGATTTGACGCGGGTCTCGAAAAAGCCGAACCGGATAGCGAACATGATGAGGCGCGCGGTCCGCGCCTTGTTAAAGGGGCCGCCGCCGCCGCCGCCGCCGCTGCCCGATGCAGTCTATTGCGAGCTGGTGGAGGCGCTGTTCGCGATGCGCCTTCCGATCGCCGGGATGGGCGTCTTGTTCGGCGTCGCCGGAGCGATGATCTTCATGGAACATCGTAGCGTCATCGTCGGCCTTATCACCGCCGCGGCCATCCTGGTGACGATCGCGCGACTTGCTTTGCTGACCGCCTATCGCCGTGATGCGCATCAGGCAGCCCTGACCATCGATCGCGTGAAGCAATGGGAATGGCGATACGCGGCGGGCAGCTATGTGTTCGCCGCGCTGCTCGGCGCGTTGAGTGCGGCCGTACTCGGCACGCATACGCCGCTCAACCACCTCGTCGCCGTCAGCCTGATCTTCACGTTCGGCGCGGGCATCGTGTCGCGCATCGGCGGCAGGCCGCGTATCTGCGTGACCAGTCTGTTGCTGGCGACCGTTCCTACGGTCGCCGCCCTGGCGCTGCATGCCCGCACGCGCGACGCCGGGGCCATGCACGCGGAATATTTCATCATCGAGGCGTTGCTGGTCACTGTTGTCACGCTGCTCAGCCTGGAGTCGGTACGCCATCTCTATCGATCGGATGTCGAGCATCTGACCGCGAAACATGATCTGGCCGCCCTGGTGCGGCAGGACGCCCTGACCGGTCTCCCCAACCGCCTGCTGCTGAGAGAGCGGTTCCAGAACAGTCTCAGCGTCACCGCGTCCGAGGACAGGCAGCTCGCAGTCCATTTCCTCGACCTGGATGGCTTCAAGATCATCAACGACCGCTATGGCCACCCCATGGGAGACGCGGTTCTGCGAGAGGTGTCCGCCAGGCTGCGGGCGACCGTACGCTCCGTCGATACGGTCGCCCGCATCGGTGGCGACGAATTCATCGTCGTCCAGGAAGGCGTCCTGCACGAAGGCGAGGCCGAGATGCTGGCCCGCCGCATCATCAAGCAACTGAGCGCGCCCTATCAGTTGATGGGCGAGCAGATCCGCATTTCCGTCAGCATCGGGATAGCGATGGCGCCGCGCCATGGATTGGACCTGGAACATCTGACCGCCTGCGCTGACGCCGCCCTCTATCGCTCCAAACGGGGCGGCAAGGCGCAGCTCTATTTCTGCACAGCGGAAGACGTAGCCGAAGCGGGCCGCGCAGTAGCCTGAACCGCGGCGGAGCGATTATGAAAGCGGTTGCGGCGGGGGCTGGTGAAGCGAGCGAGGCTCGAACTCCGAAGCGTTGAATTTCTTCCTGCTGGGCGAGACGAGGCGCACCGCATCAAGGTCCAGCTGGACACGATCCATCCAGGCGTTGTTGTGCCGGACTCCAATATCCAGTCGGCGAGCATCCCGTAAACGGCAGAAATCTCCCACGCGTCGATGTGCCAATTTCGGACGACTAACTTTATGATAAAAAATTGGCCGGGGCTGTTAACTATCGGAAGCCTAAGAAAGCCGCGAATTTTTAGCTCCTTCTCCTGCTTTTTCAAGGCTTAGGGAGGAGAAATAAAGTCGCCCTACTCAATTTTGGGTATATATCATTCGTTAGGTATTTGTTAATTGCCCTATCAGCCGAAGGGTAGTTCAAAAAAAAGTCGCCACCCTGACAGTCAAGACTGGATGATCGCGCCGATGGATGCGGCCGACGATCCTTCCGGTTTGCGTCGAAAGTTGGGAAAGTGGTCAATGCCGAAGAAGAACCCGGTCAGGAAGCTGGCGAAATCTGTCGATCCAAGGGATCATCCGTCGCTCTGATGTGATGATCGTGCTCCGATCCGGGGCTCCATCTTCTTAAATAGCTGCTGCCCCGAACAGTGACTTGTTCGGCACTGATGACGCGCACCTTCATGCGTGACCCTTTTGCCGGAGCTGCTCCAGCAAAACGGGGCACATGTGACGCAGTAAAAGGGCTTGAAAAGTGAAGCATCTACGACTGGCTGCTCTCGGGATGATCGCTCTTGCGACACCTGTTTCGGCGCAGGAACTGAAATTTGAGTTCCGCAATCCTTCTTTCGGAGGCAACCCCTTCAACTCCGACCATCTGCTCGCCACGGCGACGGCGCAGCGGCCGCCGCAGAAGTCGAGCGGCGCTGACGGCACCGGTGAACTGACCGAGGCGCAGCTGTTCGCTCGCCAGATCCAGAGCCGGCTGCTGTCGGCCCTGTCGTCGAGCGTGGTGGAGGCCATCACCGGATCGGACCCTGGTACATCCGGCGAGTTCACGGTTGGCGACCAGAAGATTTCCTTCGAGCGGACCTTGAGCGAGATCCGCCTAAGCATCTTCGACAATTCGACCGGCGAGACGACCGACATCGTCGTGCCTGTGCTGACTCTCAATACCGCCAATGCGGCCGCTGCATCGTCTGCCAGCGCCAACTCGGTCGAAAGCTCGCTGGCGGCGAGCCTGGCCGGCACCACCAGTCTGACGGGGCAGTAAGATGAGCATGAGGGGGAATTTCGTGAAGCGTTCGGCTGCTGCTGCGCTCATCGGCTGCATGGCCGCCACCCTGGGGGGATGCACGGTGCCGCGTGAACTGACCGCGTCGGCCAGCGCGCCGCCGCAGATCGCGCCCGTCACGCCAGTCCAGCGCGACCTGATTTACCTGCCGCCGCCACCGCAGCCGGTGCCGATCGCGGTTTACAGCTTTACCGACCAGACCGGGCAGCTCAAGCCCTCGGAGAATATCCAGAGCCTGTCGCGCGCCGTCACGCAGGGCGGCACCAGCGTCCTCATCAAGGCGCTGCGCGATGCGGGCAACGGCAACTGGTTCACCGTGGTGGAGCGCGAGCGGCTCGATAACCTGTTGAAAGAGCGCCAGATCATCCGCGAGATGCGCCAGCGCTATCTGGGCGAGGCGGAAACGCCGTCGAGCGTCCTGCCTTCGCTGCTGTTCGCCGGTATCCTGCTCGAAGGCGGCATCATCGGCTATGACAGCAACACCCAGACGGGCGGCATCGGCGCCCGCTTCCTCGGCATCGGCGGCGACATGCAGTACCGCCAGAACACCGTCACCGTCTATCTGCGCGCCATCAGCGTGAAGACCGGCGAGGTGTTGGGCAATGTCGTGACGTCCAAGACGGTCGCCTCGGTCGCGCTCAACACCAATGTTTTCAAGTTCGTGGAGTTTGACGAACTGCTGGAAGGTGAAGCGGGCGTGTCGTCCAACGAGCCGATCCAGATCGCGACCCAGGCCGCCATCGAAAAGGCCGTCTATGCGCTGATCATGGAAGGCGCCCAGCCTGGCGGCCGCCAGCTGTGGGGCTTTGCCGACCAGGCTGCGGGCAAGGTCTATCTCGACCATTATAAGGAAGAGAAGGACCGCGCCATCGCCGCCGCCTTCCGTCGCACCGGGCCTTACTACACCGACCCGATCGATGATCCGAAGAAGCGGTCGACCCGGACGAGCCATGCGAAGGGCGCTCCGGCGCGCGTCGCGAACAATAATCCAAGGAATTCCGCGGGTCAGCCGACCGCGCGGTGATGAAACTCCCCCTCCACGCAGGGGGAGAGTGTGACGAGGGGGCGAGGACGAAAACCAGCCCTGCCCGCCCGGCGCTACCGAACTGGGGAGCCGGTAAGCCTAGCAGCCGCAGAACCTGCGGCACTTGAGTTGAAACAGGAGGATTAACATGATCAAGAAGCTTCTTATCGGCGCTTCGGCGCTGGCGCTGGCGACAGGTGTCGCTGGCGCGCAGACCGTGACCTTCGGCGCTAAGGACGGTTCGACCGTCGACGGCCAGGTCGTTCTCGTTTCTGGTGGAACCTCGAACAATTCGAGCGTCTCGCAGAGCAACAACAACAATGTCGCCAATGTCGACCAGACCGGCGGCGCGCGCAACAGCTCGTCCGTGACCCAGAGCGGCAATGTGACCAAGGCTGGCAGCCGCGCCGACGTGACGCAGAGCTCGACCGGCAGCGCCAAGACCGGCGCAAACTCCGCCACGGTCGTTCAGGTGGGCACCGATCAGGACAACAGCGGCTTCCTGTCCGGCGCCTTTCCTGCTCCCAGCGGCCTTGCAGGCAGCAACCAGCGCGTCGTTGTAACGCAGACCAACACGGGTAACAGCTCGACCGACGCCAACCGCAACGATGCCGTGGTTTTCCAGGGCCAGTCGACCACTGGCGGCCTCTCCAACTATGCCGAAGTGAAGCAGACCGGCACCGGCAACAACGCGGGCATCCAGCAGGGTGCTGCCGCCTATGCTGGTGAAGAAGATGGCCGCATGAAGGCCGTCATCACCCAGACGGGCCGTGACAATATCGCTGAAACCGCTCAGGGCGAGATGGACGATGCGACCACGACCCAGACCGGCCGCTCCAACGAGGCCTATGTCAGCCAGAGCCCGACGCTGCGCGATCCCGGGCTGGACCGCTTTGGCCGCAAGAGCACCGTCACACAGACCGGTGACTATAACGACGCCTTCGTCGTTCAGTCGGGCCTGAAGGCGGTCAGCACCGTTGGCCAGAATGGTGACGGCAACATCGCCAGCGTCAATCAGAGCGGTGACGACTACAACCCCGCCAACAAATATGGCAACCCGGCCTTCAACGCCGACAGCGCGATCACGCAAAACGGCAACCTGAACGACGCCGATGTCACGCAGTCGGCTTATGCCAAGAGCGTGGTGACGCAGAATGGCAATCTCAACGAAGCCGATGTCAACCAGAGCGGTCAGGCTGCCGACAGCGCCATCGCGCAGACCGGCAACGGCAACGACGCCAATGTGGGCCAGAGTGGCGCCGGCGCCAACAGCCGCGTCACCCAGACCAATGCCCGTAACGATGCATTCGTACGGCAGAGCGGCGCGGGCGCCCAGAGCGTTGTGACCCAGACTTCGGTGCCGCTCGTATCGGCTATCCTGGGCGGTAATGATGCGGTCGTCGATCAATCTGGCGCCGGTGATCAAAGCACCATCCTTCAGACCGGCCTCGGCAACTATGCCAATGTCAACCAATCGGGCGTTTCCGGCATCAGCTTCATCGACCAGATCGGCATCG
The DNA here is from genome assembly GCF_042654265.1 of Sphingobium tyrosinilyticum. Taxonomy (NCBI): domain Bacteria; kingdom Pseudomonadati; phylum Pseudomonadota; class Alphaproteobacteria; order Sphingomonadales; family Sphingobiaceae; genus Sphingobium; species Sphingobium tyrosinilyticum. Next base: position 202,201 of record NZ_JBHSFZ010000008.1, read on the forward strand.
ACAACGACGCCCGTCTGACGCAGGCTGGCGACGGTGCGAACTCGCAGATCCGTCAGGGCTATGTCCGTGGCGGCGCGACTACCCCGCTGTCAAATAACAACGAAGCGACCGTCAACCAGACTGCAACCGCAGATGGTGCGTCGAGCGACATCTACCAGAGTGGTTCGCGCAACGAGGCTACCGTCACCCAGTCGGCCGCTGCCATCAGCGTCATCGACCAGATCGGTAACCGCAACGATCTGGCCGTCAGCCAGTCTGGCGCTGGTGCGAACAGCAAGGCCAAGCAGACCGGCAACGACAATGAAGGCACGATCATCCAGTCGGGCGCGGGCGCCATCAGCGAGTTGACCCAGAGCGGCAACTTCAATGATGCGCTGGTAACGCAGGGCGGCGCTGATGCCGACAGTGAAATCACGCAGACGGGCAACACCAACTTTGCCGACGTGACGCAGAATGCGGCCAATGTGGACAGCATCATCGCGCAGGCTGGCAACGGTAACAAGTCCACTGTGACGCAGAATGTGAACGCATTCTCCTACAGCAACATCTCGCAGAACGGGAACGGCAACATCGCCACCGTCTCGCAGTAATCGAGCCAGAAAAGTTGCGGGGCGGCGGCATGCCGTCCCGCATCCTTCTCCTCAGCGAAGCGGCAGCTTTGTTCAGGTGAAGGATGATCGGTCAGCCAGGCCGAAAATGCCCAAGAGGAGCATGACATGCGGATGACAGGCAATTGGACGCGAAAGGCGTGCGCGGTAGCAGCGCTGAGCTTGGCCGCTCTGGCCGCGGCAACCGCAGGCTCCGGCGCGAGCGCTCAGTCCGTCGCCTTCATCGAGCAGGTGGGGGACAATAACCAGGCAAGCATCGACCAGAGCGGCGGCACGGGATCAACGGCTTCGGCTCAGTTCAAGGGATCGGCCAATCTCCTCGATGTGACGCAAGGCGGACGTGACAATCGCGCGGTGGTGTCGGTCACCGGCAGCCGCAACGGGCGCGGGGATGTGGTTGGCGGGACTGGCCGGACCATGGCCTTCGCGACGCGGACGCTGAATGCCTATGGCGTCAGCAACGGGAACAGCGGCCACAATGGCAACAATGGCAATAACGGCCAGGGCAACCCCTGCGGCGGGGGCAATGGCAACGGGACGGGCAATCCGTGCAACGGCAATAACGGCAACAGCAATGGCAACGGCAATGCGGGCGACAACAACAATGCTGCCCCGCTGACCTCCACTCTGACGCCGCTCGCCGGGCTGGAGTCGGGCGTGATCCGGCAGCAAGGACAGCGCAATCTGGCAGGCGTGCTGATCGCGGGCGACAGCAACGATTTCCATGTGTCGCAGCTCGGCAACGACAACAAGGCGGCACAGGCCCTGTCGGGATCGTTCAACCAGGCCGCCATCGTGCAAGGCACGCCGGACGGCCCGACGGGCAACGGCAATGCGGCCGTCCAGGCGCAGCGCGGCGTGGGCAATTCGGCCTATGCCCATCAGACCGGCAACAACAGTATCGCCGTGCAAGTGCAGGCAGGGTCCGCCGGCGTCACCCAAGCATGGGCGGAAGCGGCGCTGACCACTGCGGGCACGCTGGCCGGGGCTGCGGGTAACGCCAGCTATGCCCAATCGGCCGAAGCGGTGCTCGCCAGCTACAGCGCACGTGGGGCGGGCAGCGGCAACAGCATCACCCTTCAGCAGAGTGGCGACAATAATACCGCGCTGCTGGGCCAGTTCGGCAACGACAACAGCATCGCCCTACGCCAGCCCGGCAATGCCTATGCGGCTGTCACGCAGCTGGGCGACGGTCATTCCATTGGCATCGACCAGCGGGCCGGAACCAACGGCGTGTCGCCGATCGCCGTTACGCAATATTGACCGTCGGGTCCGTCGATGGCGGACCAGGAATTTCCACCGCAGCCGGTTCAGGAGTAGACAATGCGCAACAGGAACAGGCTTTGGCTGGCCGGCGCGGGCATGTCCCTAGTCTTCGCGATGGCCGGTGTCGCCCAGGCGCAAACCATCAGCGCTGGCGACGGCATCCTCGTCACCGACATCCAGATCGCCGACACGCCGCAGTCCTTCATCCAGGATCAGGTGCTCGCCAACGCGCTAGGTAAGTCGCAGGACGCGGGCCTCGTCAGCGACAATGCGCCTGACCGCAGCGATGTCCGCGCCTTCAACAAGGGCGATGTGCGCGGCGCCATCATCGCCGCCTTCAATTCGAGCGCCCAGTCGATCATCGGCAGTTTCAACCTCGACCAGGTGCCCGGGCTGCAATTCACCACTGTCGGCAACAAGACGGCAGTCGAGCAGGATGGCTTACGCAACCTCGCTAATATCAACCAGGCCGCGGGCAATGCGGGATGGTCGGTGATCAACCAGGCGGGCGAGGATAATGCGACCCTGATCGAGCAAGCGGATACCCGCGCGCCGGGCCAGCGCTCGCTTAATCGGGCCTATGTGGGCCAGGTGGGATCGGCGGTCGGATCAGGCAGCCTGCTTTATTCCAATTATGCCCGCGTCCAGCAGACGCATCGCAGCTTCGATCTGTCGGCGGGCGCTTTCAGCGGTAACAACCTCGGTAATAATGCGACCATCCAGCAGGGCGGCTTCCGCGACATTGCTCTGCGGGAAGTCCCGGTCCAGTTCAACGCCGTGGCTGCCCGCAACGATGCCCTGATCGAACAGGAAGGCGCCGAAAATGACGCCGTGATCCAGCAGGGCGCGGAAAGCCCAAATACCTTTGCCTTCGAAGTAGGGGACACGATCGGTCGCAACAATCGCGCGATCGTCCGGCAGGTCGGCTATGGCAACCGGGGCGTCATCCTGCAGGAAGATGACGCCAACGCCATCACGCATCAATATGGGTCCGACAATCTGGCCTTCGTGCGGCAGGATGGCGACGTCTATGATGGCGGGCAATATAGCCTGATCGAGCAGGGCCGCCTTGAAAATGGCGATGTTTCCGGCAACTTCGCCTCGGTATTCCAGCGGGGCATATTGCAGGAATCGACGATCCGGCAAAACAGCAACGGCAATGATGCGCATGTCTATCAGACGGCGGAGTCAGGCTATGCCCGATCGACGATCACGCAGGGCGGCGGCAACGGCAATTATGCCAGCGTCTTTCAGAGCGCGGCCGCGGGAACCGTCGATATGGCGGTGGTCAGCCTCATTTCCCAATCCGGCGCTAGCAATGAAGCCTTCGTGTCGCAACGAACCGCCGGCAGTTACAGCACGGTAGCCCAGGGTGGCGACCGCAATTTTGCGCAGGTCCGGCAATAGATTATAAGGAACTGCCCTTTCCCCGTTCAGCGAGATGCCGATGCGATCCCTTTTTGCCATACCGCTCCTGCTGCTGACGGGCGGCACGTCGCCGGCGCTTGCCCAGCGCGGTGATCTGGCCGTGGAACAGCTGCCCGCACGCTCCCCCGGCAGGGCGGTGCCACAGGTCGGGGCCGCCGAGTCCGCGGAGACGGCGCTCCAAGGGCAGTTGTCCTCTTCGCGTAGTGGCCGAGAGCAGGCGCTGCGCCAGATTGCTCCGCGCGCCGCTGCCGCTGCTCCCACCGCGCAGCTTGCTGACCGCAATGTCAGTTCCAGGGTCAGTGCCGTTCCGCCCGGACTGGTCGATGCCTGCTCACGTGCGGCCGAGGGCAGGGGAGCGCCGCCCAAGGGCGTGGACTGCAATGCCCTGGTCGAAGCAACACCGGCGCCGCGTCCGATCTCCGCGGAGGAAGCATTGCTGACTAACGAAGATGAGCGCGCCGCCCAGCGCATGGCGAGCGAACAGCGGTCGCGCGGCCAGTCGCCGGACGCTGGGGAAGTCGCGCGCCGGCTGAGTTCAGGCGATGTCTCCAACTCCCCCGTGGCGCAAGCGGTTGCGGCGCAGGCTGCCGCCGAGACGCTCAGCAACACGCCGCCGAGCGCTAATGGTCAGCCCGTAATCGTGCCGGGCGGCGGATCAGTCATCGTGCCAAGGGGAAATTGAACATGATGCGCTGCGCCCTCCTTCTGCTCGCCGGATGCCTGGCGGCTGTTCCCGCGCAAGCCGCCGAGCCGGAACTGAAAGCCCGCATCCTCGTCGAGGATGCGCCCAATGCCACGAAACAATTCGTCGCTTATGTGACGGCGCAGCAGCCGTTCGAGGGGCGCTACGAACTGACCGGTGAGAAGAAGGGCGTCGCGGGTAATGCGCGCGTGAAGCAGGCAGGCGCCGTGAAGGCCGCCCCGCATCAGGCCGTGCGGCTGTCCCATGTCGCCTTCGGCTCCATCGCGGCTGATGACCATTATTCGGTGCGGTTGAAGATCTTCCGGGGCACTGAACTGGTAGGCGAAGATCAGATCAGCAAATAGTCCCAAAAAGGGACAGCGTTGGCACAGTAAATCCCGCTAACGATATCTTCATTCTGCCTTTTTACGTCCGTCCTCGGGGATATTACCGGAGGATGGAATGACGCAGAAGACTTTTATTGGTAAAAAATCCCTTGCGGCATGGGGCGCCATGGCGGCTATTGCTGCATCTTCCACTGCCTTCGCCGCGCAATCGGATGTCTTGATCGAACAGATCGGGCAGGGCGCGGTGTGGGCCGCACCTATACGGCAGATCGTATCGGCGTCCGCCGGAAGCGCGTTCGTCGCCCAGGCGCAGCCGCAGAAGGGCATGGCCCCCAGCACATTCCAGGCCAATCCGGGCGGCTATTCCCTGGCGCAGGCGGCCAGCACCGAGCAGCTTTCACAAGAATTATCCTCGACAGGAGCGCCGGTGGAACTGGCTTTGCTCGGCTTCGGGCTTGATCTGGGCCGCTATAGCCGCAGCGGAACGGGCTCGTCGGTGAGCGAAGATGCGAGCGGCAATGTCTGGCAGCAGAATTGGAGCGGCGATGACAATCGCCAGTTCGCATCGCAAGAGGGCACAAGCAATCGCGCCATCCAGCAGCAGAACGGGACGGCGAACGTCTCCATCCTGTTCCAGCGCGGCAATGGTAATGTGGGTGAGATCCTGCAATTTTCTGATCAAGGCGTGGCGACGGTGCTGCAAAATGGCGATCGCAACATGGCCTCCATCATGCAGGGCACAGCAGGCAGCTTCGCCACCGTGTCCCAGAGCGGCATCGCCAACATTGTGGCGATCCGTCAGTAACTTTTGTCAGCTATCCGCTTTCGGTATGGTTCAGGCGCGCATCAACGGATGCGAGCGCCTGATCCAACCCACTTCGTCAGTGCCGGATAGATGATCTAAGTCAAACTTCTCCGCATCTGTAATATATTCAGAAAATCATATCAGTAGAACAAGCTTCTATATTGCTAATTATTTCCTGCGCCAATAAGACGCGATCAGCCATTTTTGGTTGCGCGGATAAGGGGTGGGAATGCTGCGAGCCGATCTTGAGCCGACCGATGCACTTGCTTTGGGCTGGCTTTCCGCGGATTTCAGAGGGCGTATGATCATCGATCCGCTGTGGCGGATCCATTGGTGGAACGACGCGGCCAAACGCGCAATCGGCGCCAGCAGCATTTTGCAAGAACAGGATTGTCAACTGATTGTGGATGCTGCCATTGTCGGCAAATTCTCTACATTTCTATCGCACCTTAAAGCGCAATTCGAAATCGAGATACTGACGCTTAAGGATGGCGCTGGCCATTTCCTGATGCTCGGTTATCATGATCCGGCAACCGAATTCTTCTGCCTGGAAGTCCGCTCCTCCCAAGCTCAGGAACACCCGATCTTCGCGGATTTTCGCAGTATCTATGGCTTGACCGAAAGCGAAGGTCACGCCGCGCGCGCCTTGTTGGGCGGTCAGACCGTGACAGAGATCGCACGCGACCGGAATGTGGCACTCGACACGGTGCGCACCCAAGTGCGTAAGTTGTACGGCAAGATTGGCGCACAATCGCGCGAGAAATTCTTCAAGCTGCTTCTGCCCTTCCGTATCATCTAAGTTCAATACTCATTGATGGAGCCGGGGTGATGGAAACTTCGTCACATTGCAACTGGTAGATGCCGTGACTTTGCAGCAGTGCTCGCAGGCGAAAACTGGGCGAACGCCGGCTTTGCATCACTTCGAGGACAGCTAAACCGGCCTCGGAACCAATTGGGATAGCGGAGCCGAACGGGATGAGATCTGTCGCTCACAATCGCGCGGCCGTCCACTACTCGATCAATGTCCATGCAAACGTAGCGTTTGGTCGGAGATGTCGCACCTGCAAGTGAGATCATGCAATTCCCCAGCGGCTGCGGCTTTCCTAAACGCGCGACGGATCGATTGGCGGCGCGTAGCATTGCATATGTCGCCACTCAGCATCGCCGCCCAACTTCAAGCCGCGAAATCATGGGGCAAGATGTCGGCTTGAACAGCTTCGACTTTGCGATCGGCTGTCAGCTACCCGCACATGCGAGCCTTATCGTTGCGCGCTACGCTATGCCGCACAATCAGGCGATGGCGCAGTGTCACCGATGCGACTTGGTGCTGCCTGCCTTCCAAGATATCGATCATCAGCTTGACGGTCCGCCGCCCAATCTCGGCCATCGGCTGCCTTATCGTCGTCAAGGGTGGAAAAGCATATCGGGCCATCGGGATATCATCAAAGCCAAATACCGAAATATCACGAGGACAATCCAGCCCCAAGCGCCGCAGGGCGGCCAACGCGCCGATTGCCATTTCGTCGCTGAAGCAAAATATGGCCGTCGGGCGTTCAGAGCGGCTCAGCAACTCGGCCGCTCGCGCTTCACCCGACGCGATCGAAAAGTCGCCGACGGCTGTAGTCAATTTGCCGATCAGCCCGCGGCGTTCGGCCGCCAGCCGCACGCCGGCCAACCTATCGCGGCTGAGCGGGCTTTCGAGAGATCCGGTAATTACACCTATTCTTTCATGGTCGAGGTCATACAGAGTATCCATCGCGGCGCGCGCGGCTGCCGCGTTGTCAATGTGCGCGCTGGAAACGCCAAGTGAAGGACTGAACTCGCAGCCGTTCACGACCGGCGCAAGAGGCCCATCGCGCGCTATCCGATGCGCCAGCACGTCAGGCAGACGATGACCCAGGAAAATGAGGCCGTCCGCCTCGCGGCGCTGAAGCATCTCGGCATACTGGTTCTCTCTTTCCCGCAAGCCATGAGTGTCGCCCAGCAGAACCGAAAAGCCGCTCTCCTGAGCCGCCTCCTCCACACCTTTGATCACTGCCGAAAAGAATGGATTGGAAATGTCCGGCACGCTGACGATAATTTTACCGGTTCGCGATGTCCGGAGACTCGCTGCGACAGCGTTGGGTGCATAACCGAGACGCTCGATAGCGCTTAGGACGTTTTCCCGCGTCTTACTCGTCACAAGCTCGGGACGCTTCAAAACTCGTGATACCGTGGCCGAAGATACTCCAGCGCTTGCCGCCACGTCGCGTATCGTCGTCATTCTGCGCCTTTTTGAAATGCTTTCCCACCGCTTATCACGATCCATCCCGCTTGCCAGCATCTCGCGCGGATCGAACTCTGCAGCAACGATTCCATAAGGAATGAGATCGGTTTCATTTTTTAATCAGAAAACGCACTATTACGTGCTAAATCAGGCATATTTGACAATGTAATCGTCATTATTTACGCGTTTGCCGGTTGATAGCAAGGTTCTGGAGAGGCGAGGTGATGAGGGGAAAGCGCATGAGGTATGCGGCGCTCGCACCCACGGCCGTCGTCGGGATTGCCAGTGTCACAGGCACCCCATGGGCGCAGACTCCGGAGGCGCAAGGTGGCACTGCAAAACGCGTAGCCGCATCGTCCGACGAGATCGTTGTTACAGCGAAGAAGCGCTCCGAGAATGAGGACGTCTCGAAGCAGCAGGTTGCTGTCGCCTCCCAGGCCCAACTGGCGGTCGCCAGCGTGACGTGGATCACCGATCTGCAGACCGTTTTCCCAACTGTCACGGCCACATCGCAAGCGCAGAACAGCAAGGCACCTGGCATTCGCGGTATGGCCCCCATCGCCAATTCGGTTGGCATGCAGGCGCAGACGGGGATCATCGTGGATGATTTACCGCAAGCCGCTTCGTCCACCCTGGCCGACGGACGTGGAACGCGTGGAAGTGTTCGCTGGCCCGCAGGCGACACTTATCAAGGTTGGGCTCACACGTGACGATTGGGCCGTTGGCAACGCACTACCGTTGTTGCACAACGCGTTTTGCAGGGAGGACAGGCCGTGGCGCGGACCAGTAAACAACATGTCATAGCTGATCCCCTGCTCCGCACTCGCTTGTTCTTGATGATGGCGCTTCAAACGGCGGTGTGGGGCGCCTGGGCGCCAAAGCTATTTCCTTACATGACGATGCTTGGCTTTAGTGCGGCGGAACAGGCGGTCGTCGGTAGCAGTTGGGGTATCGCGGCTGTTATCGGTATCTTCGTTTCGAACCAATTTGCCGATCGCAACTTCGCGGCAGAGCGCTTCCTGTGCGTCAGCCATCTTCTGTCTGGGCTCTGTCTGATCGGGGCGGCTTTCTCGCAAAGCTTCGCCGGTTTCTTCGCCTGTTACCTCGGTTACAGCTTGCTGTATGTTCCCACCATCTCGGTCGCGAACTCGATAGCTTTCGCCAGCTTGCCCGATCCGGCACGCGATTTCGGGACGGTTCGCATGGGCGGCACGGTAGGCTGGATTCTCGCAAGCTGGCCGTTCATTTTCCTGTTGAGCGCGCATGCGGATGCGGAACAGGTGCGGTGGATTTTCCTGGTGGCGGCAATTATTTCTTTCGCCATGGCGGCCTTCTCGCTGACTTTGCCCCATACGCCGCCGAAACTGGACGGGTCTGTCGATCAACTGGCGTGGCGGCGCGCTCTCGGCTTGCTGCGCCAACCCTATCTCGCCGTGCTTTTCCTCGTCACTTTTCTCGATTCGGTCATACATAACGGCTATTTCGTGCTGTCCGATGCGTTCCTGACCGATCGTGTCGGCATTGCGGGCAATCTCAGCATGGTCGTCCTGAGTCTTGGACAGTTAGCGGAAATATTGACGATGCTGGTGCTCGGGAGGGTGCTGGCAAAGTTGGGCTGGCGCACGACGATGGTCATCGGGATACTCGGACACGCAGCCCGCTTCGCGATTTTCGCGTTCGCCGCCGACAGCGTACCGCTTATCATCGGGGTGCAACTGCTGCACGGGATTTGCTACGCATTCTTCTTCGCAACGGTTTACATCTTTATCGACGACGCGTTTCCCAAGGATGTGAGAGTGAGCGCGCAGGGTTTGTTCAACCTGTTGATCCTGGGCGTCGGCATGGTGGTGGCGAGCTTCCTGTTCCCCTATTTGGCAGCGCTGCTCAGCAGCGAGGTGGTCACGGAGACCGGACGTCGCATGGTGGTCGATTATCGCACGCTGTTCCTGGTGCCCACCGGACTGGCGCTTGTCGGCGCACTGCTTCTCGGCTTTGCCTTTCGTCCTCTCTCGCGCGGACCCAAGGCCGCCATTGAGGATGAGGCTCCGTATCTGAGCATGGACCCGGGGGCGGCGACGCCATGAGCGGAAAGACGCATCCTGCTCCCGTTCGCATGGCGATGGTCGGCGGGGGAGCCGGTTCCTTTATCGGTCCTGTGCATCGGATGGCCGCTCAGCTCGACCGTCAGATCGTGCTGGTGGCGGGTGCGTTCAGCCACGATCCGGATCGTTCCGCCGCCACCGGGCGCAGTCTTGGCCTGGAGGACGACCGTATCCATTCCGACTGGCGCGCCATGCTCGCTGCCGAGGCAGCGCGCGAGGACGGTGCCGAGTTGGTGGCGATCGCTACCCCTAATCACTTGCATTTGCCCATAGCGCTCGCCTCGCTTGCCGCAGGTTTCCACGTGGTCTCCGACAAGCCGGCGACGGCCACGCTCGCCGAAGCGCTTGAGCTTCGCGATGCGGTCTCGGCGACCGACCGGATTTATACGCTGACCTACACTTATACGGGTTACCCGATGATACGCCGCGCCAGAGAGATGGTGGCGAACGGCGCGCTGGGCGACATTCGCAAGATAGTCGTCGATTACCCGCAAGGCTGGCTGGCCGAACCCATCGAGACCGAGGGCAACAAGCAGGCCGCTTGGCGCGCGGACCCCTCCCAGGCGGGAGTCGGGGGATGCATCGGCGACATCGGCGTTCATGCCTTCAACCTTGCCGAATATGTCAGCGGGGCAAAGGTGGCCGCGTTCGTGGCCGATCTGGCGGCCGTCGTTCCGGGGCGCTTGCTGGACGATGATTCCAATCTGCTGCTGCGCTTCGACAATGGGGCGCGCGGCGCACTCCTCGCTTCCCAGATTGCGACAGGAGAACGCAACAACCTGACCCTGCGGGTTTACGGATCGAAAGCTGGGATGGTCTGGAGCCACGAGACCGCGACAAGTTTGACGATCAACTATCTGAATGGCGAGACACGAATCCTCCACGACGGCGCCGACGGCCGCTCGCGCTTGCCAGCCGGGCATCCCGAGGGTTTCATCGAAGCATTTGCCAACATCTATCGCGATACGGCCGCCGCCATCCGTGGCGCCCCCGGCATTGTTGACGCGCTGGTGCCGGGGATCGCCGCCGGCGTGCGGTCAATGCGGTTTGTCGAGCGCGCAGTGGCAAGCAGCGCGGCGCGTGCCGGATGGACAAATTTGGAAGATTGACAGTTTATGAAAACGCTAAAGGGCCCGGGCCTGTTCATCGCGCAGTTTGTGAATGAAACGCCCCCGTTCGACCGGCTGGATTCGATCGCCCGCTGGGCAGCCGAGCTGGGCTATAAGGGACTGCAACTCCCGACCGGGCAGGGCAGCTTCGTCGATCTCGAACAGGCCGCTGGATCGCAGGACTATTGTGACGAGATCACCGGTACGCTCGCTGCGCATGGGCTTGCGGTCACCGAACTATCGACTCATCTGCAAGGGCAGTTGATTGCTGTTCACCCGGCCTATGACCCGTTGTTCGACAGCTTCGCTGCGCCCGAGGTCCGGGGCAATCCGGTCGCGCGCACCGAATGGGCGGCCCGCCAATTGAAGCTCGCTGCAAAGGCGAGCCGCCGGATGGGGCTGGACGTCCATGTTACTTTCTCCGGTGCGCTGGCGTGGCCCTATATCTATCCATGGCCCCAACGACCGGCCGGGTTGATCGAAGAAGCCTTTGCCGAGTTGGCGCGGCGCTGGCAGCCATTGCTCGACTGTTTCGCCGATGAGGGCGTGGATCTCGCGTTCGAGCTCCATCCGGGCGAGGACCTGCACGACGGCGTGACGTTCGATCGCTTCCTTGATCTGGTCGGCGGTCACCCGCGCGCTGCCATCCTTTTCGATCCGAGCCACTTCCAGCTCCAGCAGCTCGATTACCTCTCCTTCATCGATCATTACCATGATCGGATCAGGGCGTTTCACGTCAAGGATGCCGAGTTCCGGCCGAACGGACGAAGCGGAACATATGGCGGCTACCAGTCATGGGTCGATCGGCCGGGGCGCTTCCGTTCGCTGGGTGATGGGCAGATCGATTTCCGCGCCATTTTCTCGAAGCTCGCTCAATATGACTTTGCGGGATGGGCGGTGCTCGAATGGGAATGCGCCATCAAACACCCGGAACAAGGCGCGCGCGAGGGCGCGCCGTTCATCGCAGACCATATCATCTGCGTGACTGACCGCGCATTCGACGACTTTGCCGCCGCGCAGAGTGATGCCGCCCGCAACCGCAAGCTTCTGGGACTTGCCGAATGACCTTGCTCGATCGCCGCTCGATCCTGTTTTCCGGCCTGGCCCTCGGCGCGATGGCCTCGACCCCGTCTTTCGCGCGGCGGCGCGGTTTCTTCGCCCGGCATGGACTGCCGGTCGGGGTTCAGCTCTATACCGTCGGGGCGGAGGCGGCGAAGGATCTGGACGGCACCCTGGCCCGGCTGGCCGCGATCGGCTACCGAACCGTGGAGTTGGCCGGACTGCACGGGCATAAGGCGACGGAACTGCGCCAGGCAGCGGACAAGGCGGGGCTGCGCTTCACCAGCATTCATCTCCAGGCGACCGCGCGCGGACGGGAACCGGGGATCGACAGCGACCCCGCCCGCATCGCGGCGGAAATGAACATCCTTGGCATCAAGGACGTCGTGCTGCCGTTAATGCCCTGGCCGGAGGGCGGACGGCCCAAGGCAGGCGAGGGAATTGGAGACTATCTGGCGCGTGTCGCTGCGACGCCGGGCGGCGATATCTGGAAACGAACAGCCGCGTTACTGAACGCGCGCGGCGCGCTGCTGAAGCGTGAGGGGCTACGCCTGGGTTACCATAACCATAATGTGGAGTTCGCCCCAGTCGATGGGCGGACCGGCTTCGACATCCTGATGGCTGAGACCGATCCTGCCCTGGTCAGCTTCGAGATGGACGCAGGCTGGGTCGTTGCGGCCGGGTTGGACCCGATCCACCTGCTGCGGCGCTATCCGCGCCGGTTTCGCCAGATGCATGTCAAGGATGTGTTGGACAGCACTGTCCGGAACTTCGCCATCAGGCAGGACCCGACTGAGGTCGGCAGCGGGATCATCCCCTGGGCCAAACTGCTGCCCGCCGCCTATGCCGCCGGCATCCAACAGTTCTACGTTGAGCAGGAACCGCCCTTCGCGGGACCCAAGTTCGATGCCCTCACAAAAAGCTTCGCCTACCTGACCGGCCAGATCTGAAAGCCTGTCAGCATGACTAGAAAACCCTGTCTTTCGGCCGGCCGCGGAACCTTGTTGTTGGGGCTGACGACATTCGTCGCGGCCTGTGCGATGAACGCGCGGCCCGGCAGCGACACCGTGTCGGATCGCGGTGACTGGCCGGTATATGCCGGAAATGCGAGCGGCGACCGCTATTCCGAGCTTGGCCAGATCGACACGCGCAACGTCGGCAAGCTGGAGCAGGTCTGGCGGGTCGATTTCGGTCCCGGCGGCTTGCAGACCACGCCGCTGGTCATTGGCGGTGTGCTATATGCCACGACCCCGGGGCAGAAGACCGTCGCGATGTCGCCGGAGACAGGCGCCAAGCTGTGGGAATATGATCCGGGTTCGCGAAGCACGCAACCGATCCGCGGCCTAGCCTATTGGCGCGAAGGCGCTGAAGCCCATCTGTTCACCAGCTATGGTTCTTACTTGGTGGCGCTATCGCCGGAAACGGGCCAGCCCATTCCCACTTTCGGCAAGGATGGGCGCGTCGATCTGCGCGACGAACTCGGCTGCGATCCCGCGACCATGGCGACATTCCTGACCTCTCCCGCTACGGTGTTCAAGGACCTCGTCATCGTGGGTTTCCGGACTTCCGAGACGGCGCCGGCGGCGCCCGGCAGTATTCGGGCCTATGATGCGCGCACCGGCAAACTGCGCTGGAAATTCGACGTCATCCCCCATCCCGGTGAGCCCGGCTACGATAGCTGGCCGACGGACGCATGGAAGACCGCTGGCGGGGCCAACAACTGGGCCGGAATGGTCGTCGATGAGCGGCGCGGTATCTTGTTCGTTCCCACAGGTTCTGCGGTGAACGACTTTTACGGCGCGGATCGGGTCGGCAATAATCTATATGCCAATTCGCTGATCGCGCTCGATGCCTCGAACGGGCGACGGCTATGGCACTTCCAGGGGGTCCACCACGACCTGTGGGACCGGGACTTTCCCTCGCCACCGGTATTGTTGACGGTCCGTCGTGGCGGAAAGCCGGTCGATGCCGTCGCGCAAGGATCGAAGCAGGGCATGCTGTTCCTGTTCGACCGCGTCACGGGCAAGCCGCTCTTCCCCATTGAGGAACGTCCCGTTCCCGCCAGCGACGTGCCCGGAGAAGTCGCCTCGCCGACGCAGCCCTTCGCGCTGACGCCTGCGCCATTCGCGCGCCAACATCTGACCGCCGACATGCTGACCAACCGCACCCCGGAAGCGCGCGCGGCCGCGGAAAAGGCGTTCGCCACTTTCAATAACAAAGGCCCATTCACGCCTTTGACGGTGGGCAAGCAGACGGTGGTTTTCCCAGGTTTCGACGGTGGAGCGGAGTGGGGCGGCCCTGCGGTCGACCGTCGGCGCGGGGTCATCTACATCAATAGCAACGATGTCGTGTGGACTGGCGGACTGGCTGAAACCAAGCCGGCGCCGGCTGCGGGGAACGGCGCCGCGCTCTATCAGGAGCAGTGTTCCGCCTGCCACGGCGCGAACCGCGACGGCGCCCCGCCAGAGTTCCCGCCTCTTACAAATCTTAGCCCCCGTTTGGACACAGCCCAGATCGCAGCCATTATCGCAGGCGGTAAGGGACGTATGCCGGGCTTTCCGCAAATTCCCCCCGCGGATCGCGCCGCCATCGCCAGCTATTTGGCAGGCGGCAGGGCCGAGGCGAGCAACGGCGAGCAGCGGGAAGCCGAAAGCGCCGCCCCGGCGGTGCAGCGGGCGCGCTACAGGTTCACCGGTTATCGCAAGTTCCTCGATGCCCAGGGCTATCCCGCCGTCGCCCCGCCATGGGGTACGCTCAATGCCATAGATCTCAACACCGGCAGATATCTGTGGAAGATCCCGTTGGGAGAGTATCCAGAACTCTCCGCAAAGGGCATGCGCGATACCGGATCGGAGAATTATGGGGGCCCCATCGTAACCGCGGGAGGGCTCGTGATCATCGGCGCGACGATTTACGATCGCAAGTTACGCGCGTTCGATAGCCGCACCGGCAAGCTGCTCTGGCAAACGGAGTTGCCTTTCGCCGGGGTCGCCACGCCGGTCACCTATATGGCTGGCGGTCGGCAGTTCATTGTCATCGCGACCAGCGGTTCGCGCAATCCCAAAGGGCCACAAGGCTCAGCCTATGTTGCTTTCGCATTGCCGACTGGTCGGTAAGTGCCAAGCCTTCCGAAGAACAGCGCCGAGTTGGCCGACTACATCTCAAACTGAGAGACTAGCAAGGTCAGCTGGTACGCCTTGGGCGCATCACTAAATCACTGCACGGAATTGCCGCTAAGCTGGGTTGTTTGCTGAAGTTTTCAGCGATGATCCTGGCCCGTCGCGCACGGCGGGCGAGACATACCGATTCGATCGGTCCAGCGCCTATCATGATGCCGACATGCTCGCGCTGTTCGTCGCTGGACTATGGGTCGTGACAAAGGCCAAAGCGGCGAGGCGGCGCGTTCTCGCTCCCCATCTGGCGAGCGACAAGGCCACGCCATAAAACCAGAATGGTTAAGCGCCCAATTTGAGGCGCAACTGACGCCGCTAGAGGCAAGGCGCGGCCAATATCAGTTGTTGGACGATTTATAGCTATTTTCAGTAGCTTAAGGAAAGGGCTGGCGGAGCGGGAGTCCGCAGTCCGCCATACTCAAACGTTCTCAGGCAATCAGAAAACCATTACTACATAGTGCTTTAGCAAAAAGCCGTTCTCAAGCGTTCTCGTCGAACCTTCTCCATTTCCAAAAATTTTGTTGGGCGGTATGTGGGGCGCTGATGTTGGGCGGGATGTTGGTTGATGAGCGGATTTAAACCTGCGGGAGTGCATCGGGAGAAGCGGCTGACGGCTGCTACGATTCGTACCCTGACAAAATCGGGCCTTCATGCCGATGGCAACGGCCTCTACCTCAAGGTGGACTCCAATGGGTCCAAGCGTTGGATACAGCGTATCGTCATCAATGGGAAGCGTCGGGACGTTGGGTTGGGCTCCACCGCTCTGGTAAGCCTCGCAGAGGCCCGTGAAGCGGCCATAGAGAACAAAAAGGCTGCGAGGGCCGGTACTGACCCCATCGCGGCAAAGAGGGCTGCACAGGCCGTCCTCACGTTTGAGGAAGCCGCTAAACGAGTCCATGAGCTCAACAAGCCAACCTGGCGCAATGAGAAGCACGCCAAACAGTGGATAGACACACTCGATAAATTTGCGTTCCCATTCATTGGCGGCAAGCGGATCAGCACGATCAGCAGTGCCGACATTCTATCCCTTTTGACCCCTATATGGACTAGCCATCCAGAGACGGCCCGCCGTGTTAAGCAGCGGGTGGGCACTGTCATGAAGTGGGCAGTCGCACACGGCTGGCGTACTGATAACCCTACTGAGGCAATCGGGCAGGCGCTGCCAAAACATGACCGTTCAAAGGTAAAGCATCGTGAGGCGTTGCCTTATGATCAAGTCGCATCTGCCATAGCGAAGGTCCGTGGAAGCGATGCGGGGATCACCACAAAGCTGGCGTTTGAATTCCTCGTTTTGACGGCCACCCGATCAGGGGAGACCCGTGAAGCAAAATGGGGTGAGTTCGACCTGACAAAGAAAGTGTGGACGATCCCAGCCACCCGCATGAAGGCGAAAAAAGCCCATGAGGTGCCCCTGTCTGATAGATGCCTCGCCATCCTTACGGAAGCTGAACAGCATAAGCAGGAAGGATCAGATTTGGTGTTCCCAGGCACCAAAGAGAACAAGCCGCTTTCGGATATGACCCTCTCCAAGCTGATGAAGGAATTGAAAATCGCGGCAGTGCCTCATGGCTTCCGATCTTCATTCCGTGATTGGGCAGGTGAGCAAACCCATCACTCGCGTGAAGTTATAGAGTTCGCTTTGGCCCATGTGATCAAGGATAAAGCTGAGGCGGCTTATGCTCGCTCCGCTTTGCTTGAGAAGCGTAGATTGCTCATGGATGATTGGACCAGTTTTCTAAATCAGAAATAGAAATTGTTCTGCTGAAAAAACAGCGACTTACATTTTTAGAAATTATAACAATTAAATGATTGATTTTCCTTGATTTTTTCCTTGACGGTCACTGCCGAAGCACCATTTTACACGCTATTGGCAGAATGGTGAGGTTATGGATCAGGACCGATATCTTAGGCGGAAAGAGGTAGAGGCGCTTACAGGCCTCTCCACCGCTTCTATCTACCGGCTTATGGCGGAAGGCCTCTTCGTTCGCCCATTCCGTGTGGGAAAGAATGCCGTCCGCTGGCGATATTCAGAGGTCAGTGAATGGCTATCCAGTCGCCCCAGAACCAAAGGAGGCTGGCTTTTAAGTCCCTCATTCTCATTCAACCCGTGAGGTCGAATCTGACCCCTATGATCTTTGGAGCATTAACGAGCAAACATTCTCCGTGGCTCATCATGGTATAATGAACAGGGCCGAACGAACAGCGCGTGTGAGTTTTGCCAGGATTTACCCTGAATCCTGCTTGCTTGTTCCTGATACCCATCAATAACCCGTATAATCTATATCATACAGGGAGTTTATGCTCATCGATCGTTGCTAAAGCTGAGGTATGTTTAAAATGCACCTGCTTCATCGAACAATATGTATAAACTCTTCTAAATATACCTAAACTCTTTATAATTAGTCATAAACTATGGACTAATTGGCTATAAAAAAATTGTGAGAAAAATGTTCTTTTAAAAGAAAAAGAAGAAGACAAGGAGAGAAGACGGGAAGAGGTTATTATCCATAACTTGTATCCTTTAGAGAGATAACGGATACAAGAACGGTGGAGACCTAATCGTATCAGGAACGGTTGCTCCCGGCGAAGATAGATTTCATGGGTCTCTTGCCACTACTGGCATAACCCTATGGAGTTACAATTTGCATTACCATCATGATACATTTTCTTCCGCATCACTGTTATTCCCCCGCGCGCCTGCGACTGCTGAAGCAATGGACGATGCTGTTTACCTTTCGCTTTCCAGCACTCCAACATCCGCTGAGGTGTCTTCGCTTATCGAAGCGCTTAGTACCGAGATAGAGTGCAGCAATGGGGCTCAGCGGAAATCACCCAAACTGAGGCGGGCGATAGGCGCACTACTTGCTGACCTGCTGCATGCTCCCCATGCCTTTCATTATCGTTCCCTGCACCCCAAGCCGTTCACGGGAAGTGAAATTGGATACAAGCCAACCAAGAAAGCCATCGATGGCTTGAAGGTCCTCGGCTACCTTGATGTAAGGCCAGGCTTTCGGCGCAGCGGACCATTGGCTCAAGATCAAAAGGCAACCCGGATTCGCTTACAGCTACAATTTCTGGATTATGCCAGCAGCTTTGGTGTTTGCCCTACAAAGTGGGGTGATCACTTCCTCGCTGCACCTATCGGCTCCTATAATCCCGAACCAATTCAACTTCGGGCGCAATCGGAGCGAAATGTGAGACGCAGGCGGCTAAGCGGCAAGCGGCTGGCCATCAACCCGGACGATGCAATAGCGATCAGAATGGGTAGGCGGGTGAACCGGATCAATAGCCTGCGCCCTACATATACACTTGCCGCAATTGAAACCGACGGCCCTGGCCTTTCCTGCGTCCGTTCTAATCGTGAGGTGCATGGTCTCTTCTTCCGCAGCTTCACTCAGATCAAGGGCGAGAAGAGTTCCTTGAACAAGGGGGGCAGGCTTTATTCCCAAGGGCGCTATCAGCAGTTTTCACGCAATGATCGAGCTACGATCACCATCGATGGCGAGGCAACGGTAGAGATCGATATTTCAGCATGCCACCTCACCATCGTTTATGCGAGAAACGGCATGAAGCTGGATGCATTTGCCGCTTACACCATTGATGGCTTTCCCCGCGCTGTCATCAAGTCCTGGGTTACTATGACGTTGGGCCACTCTAAGTTCCACCGGGCGTGGCCGAAAGCGACGGTGGATAGGATGTGGGACAAGTTCAATGGCGAGATCAATTTGAGGGATTATCCCATCAAGGATGTTGAAGCAGCCGTGTTAGCCAAACATCCGTTGTTGAGGGAGTGGCCTTCAAGTCCGATCCGGTGGGGCGATCTTCAATATGAAGAAAGCGAGGTCATGATCGATACAGTCTACACGCTTTCGGTGGAGCATGGCATTCCTGCTCTACCGGTTCATGACTCAATCATTGTTGCAGCTTCTAAGATCGAAACTGCGAAAGATGTGCTGATTGCAATGTTTGAAAAGCACATCGGCGTAAAGCCAATGCTCAAAACTGATTGAGTTGCGTACGGATGTGCCATCAACGGCGTTTTAAGGACCTTTAGGGCGCTGAAATAGACATTTGACTACATAAATAGCTCGAACGTATAAAAAGCCCTCAGAAAGCATCTGAGGGCGTTTTATTCAATGTTACATCATCGAGAGAGCTTTGATCTCAACTTTTCCATTCTCACGAAACTTGCGGCCTCATGGTCTGTGGAAAATGATTTCCCCATCGCCAGATATGATCTTCCGTCTGTGGTGATACCCAATTCAGTCAAATCCTCCGCTGTATAGGTCTTTTGAGGAATGGCCGCATCAGATGATGGGGCAACCTCATTGGGCATTTCAGAATTGAGATTCGCAGCGATGGAAAAGGACATGCAGTAGAGAACGATGCCGCTGATGAAGAGTGCCGCCCCTGCAATTGCCATCATCGTTTGCTGTTGTTGAAGGCCGATGTTTATGACCCTGCCGTCGCCATAACCGCCATAGCTACCGACAGCCACCGAGGGATCGAATATCAGCATGGCGTAGAGGAAGAGTGCTGCGCCAGCCGCTATGAGAATGATGCCATTCCGCTTCATACACGACCTCATTTTCTCAATGAGCGCTGGGATGCTTTCGGCACAGCATGGCGACCGCAATGGATTGATCAGATGCGGGGTCATCGTCAGCGATTTCTGACATTTCTCCTACAACCTTCTTTTTTCCTGCCTTTGTAAATGTGCCATGACGTGACCCCCGATTTTTCCTCCAGTTCGCGCTAGAGTCCGACCCCAAGGAAGGGACGGACGGAATGAAGCGGAAGCAGTTTTTGGAAGAGCAGATTA
>NZ_JBHSFZ010000009.1:0-1656 GCF_042654265.1 Sphingobium tyrosinilyticum
GGCTATTCCCGCCGCCCCTTCACGATGGCATTCCGCCATGAGCGGCAGTCGGCCTGGTTCGATGGCATGGAGGCAGCCTTTCGCCATTTTGGCGGCGTAACCGAAGAGGTGCTGCTGGATAATGCGGCGGCGCTGGTCACGCGCCATGACGCGGCGACGCGGGAAGTTGTGTTCAACGATCGGCTACATGCTTTCTCACGTTACTGGGGCTTTCGGCCGCGGGCATGCGCGCCCTATCGTGCTCGCACCAAAGGCAAGGACGAGCGCGGCGTCGGCTACGTAAAAAACAATGCACTAGCGGGTCATGGCTTTGCCAGCATGGAGGCACTGGAGCAGCATCTGGCCTGGTGGATGCGCGAGATCGCGGATTTACGCTGCCATGGTTCGACCGGGGAACCCCCGCTGCAGCGCTTTGTCCGTGACGAGGCGAGCAAGCTCAGGCCCTTGAATGGCCGGCCGCCGTTCCGGCAGATCCGCGAGCTGGTGCGCAAGGTGCACGGCGACTGTGCCGTCGAGATCGATACGAACGCCTACTCGGTTCCCTGGCGCCTGGTGGGCGAAACCGTGCAGGTAACAGTCAGTGCTGGACGTGTGTCGGTCTTCCATGCGGGGCGGTTGGTTGCCGAACATGCCGAGGCTGCGGGCCGCCATCGCCGGCTGACAGACCCTGCGCACTTTGTCGGCGTTGCGGGCGCCAACGGTCCTGTGCGGCGTGCCGAAACCTTCGAGGAGCCACGGCTGCATCTGCCCGAGTTGCTGCGCCCCCTGGCTGAATATGAGCAGCTGGCAGGAGGGCGTTGGTGATGGCTATCGACCATGAAACGCTGCTGGGCTGGCTGAGCCGGCTGAAGCTCACCGCTATCCGCGACCAACTCGATACGTTGCTCGATGAGGCCGCGCGGCAGGATCTGACCATGCGCGAGACATTGGCGTTCCTGTGTGAGCGCGAAATCGCGCGCAAGGACGAGCGCCGGGTAGAGATGGCGATGAAGATCGCTCACTTCCCGCATGCCCGCGAACTTGACGGGTTCGACTTTGACGCCCAGCCCAGCGTCGATCCCCTTCAGATACGGGAGCTCGCCACGGCCCGCTGGGTCGCCCATGGAGAAGCAGTGCTGCTGCTGGGTCCACCGGGCGTGGGCAAATCACACCTGGCGATCGCGTTGGGCCGGGAGGTGATCCGCCAGAACCATACCGTGCTGTTCACCACCGCGCAGGCGCTGGTTGCCGCCTTGGTAAAAGCCCATGGCGAAGGGCGACTTGAAGAGCGCCTCGCCTTCCTTGCCAAACCTAAGCTGCTCATCGTGGACGAACTGGGCTACCTCCCGTTCGACCCAAACGCCGCGCATCTGTTCTTCCAGCTAGTGTCACGCCGTTATGAGCGAGGAGCGATGCTCATCACTTCCAACCGCAGCGTGGGAGAATGGGGAACCGTCTTTGGCGATCCGGTGGTGGCCACCGCAATCCTGGATCGTCTTCTTCACCACAGCCACGTCATCACGATACGCGGCGACAGCTACCGATTGCGCGAAAAGCGACGGAGTGGCCTTTTGCAAAAGGCCACTCCGTCGCTTGAACCAGCAGGCAACGAACCATTATGAAAGGGGGCCAGTTTTAGGTGTCGCTAAGGGGACTCTTTCCGATGTCGCTTGAAAG
>NZ_JBHSFZ010000010.1:0-29007 GCF_042654265.1 Sphingobium tyrosinilyticum
GATACCACCGTCATCCGCGTACTCCCTGCATCCAGGGAGCACCATGCCACCAGTGACATCTCTAATTTGCAGAGGGTGACATTTCTAAATGGCGCTTACAAAATTTCGGTTTGATAATAATCATTATGTTAAGTCAGTAGGGAAGTGAGAAGGGGCGCCGCCGGCGAGCAGCGCCCGATAAAATCACCGAATCAGACGATCCCCGCGCCCAGACCCACGGGCTTACGTTCCTGAGCCTTGCGTTCACGCCATTGGCTGTCACGATAAGCCGCCAACACATCGATCGCGCCACCGGCTTCGGCGCGCGCCTTGGCGATGATCGGCGCGACATCGACATTATAGGCACGGCGCAGCGCCTGGAACGCCATCATCGTGTCATTGCCTTCCTGCGCGGCATGCAGCGCTTCGCGATCGACCAGCAGTGCCTTGGCGAAACAGGCCGTGATTGTCTCGGCCGACGACAGCATGGATTCGATCGGATCGGTCACATTGTGTGACTGGTCGATCATATAGCTGGGGTTAAACCCATCGCGCGGAT
This sequence comes from Sphingobium tyrosinilyticum, assembly GCF_042654265.1. Taxonomy (NCBI): domain Bacteria; kingdom Pseudomonadati; phylum Pseudomonadota; class Alphaproteobacteria; order Sphingomonadales; family Sphingobiaceae; genus Sphingobium; species Sphingobium tyrosinilyticum. The sequence goes on from NZ_JBHSFZ010000010.1 coordinate 539, forward strand.
TGAGTTCGGCTTCGACAAGCTCATTGAAGACCAGATACAGCTGGTGCGGGTTGATCGAACCGCTGTCCAGATCGTCGTCGCCATATTTGCTGTCGTTGAAGTGGAAGCCGCCCAGCTTGCCGAAGCGGTGCAGGCGCGCCACGATCTGCTCGATATTGACGTTGGGCGCATGGTGGCCGAGATCCACCAGGCACTTCGCCTTCGGCCCCAGTTCCTGCGCGGCGAGGATCGACGAGCCCCAGTCCGAGATCACCGTCGAATAGAAGGCCGGCTCGAACATCTTATGTTCCAACAGCATCCGCCAATCGTCCGGCAGTGCGGCATAAACTTGGCTCGCCGCCTCCAGATAACGGTCGAGGCTCCGGGCGAAGTCTTGCTGGCCGGGAAAGTTGGTGCCGTCGCCTACCCAAACCGTCAGGTCAGTCGAGCCCAGCTGGCGGCCGATCTCGATGCACTCGATATTATGTTCGACAGCCTGCTGGCGGGTCGCTTCCACCGTCGAGGACAGCGAACCGGTCGCATAGGTCTGTGCCTGTCCCGGCTGATCCTGGAAGGTGTTGGAATTGACCGCGTCAAAACCCAGACCAAGGCTCTCAGCTTCCTCGCGCAGCCCCTTGTAATCGCTCACCTTGTCCCATGGAAAGTGCGGCGAAACGCGCGGCGTGACGCGGCTCAGCTGGTTGATGACGGCGCAATCTTCCAGCTTCTCATGGATATTGGTCGGCTCGCCCGCGATCGGGAACTTTGCGAACCGCGTGCCGCCCCGCCCCGCGCCCCAGCTGGGCACGGCGACGGAAAAGCCCGTGACACGGTTCTTGATCGCATCGATGTCGATGCCGGTGCGCGACAGCTTGCGGCCGAGCGCGGCATAATCCTCTTCCAGCGCTTGCGCGTCGCGGGCGTTGGCTTCCGCGATCAGTTCGGCGGAAATGGGCAGGTTGCTCATGATATTAACCTCTCCTCGCCGATCAGCGCGTGAACGCTTGGGCATTGCCCGCATCGACATTGATCATGTTGCCGGTCGACTTAGCCGACGTGTCGCCCGCCAGGAAGTAAACCGCCTCGGCGATGTCGGAGGGCAGCACGTCGCGCTTCAGCATCGAGCGCTGGCGGTAATGTTCCTCCAGTTCCTTGCCGGAGTCGATCCCATGCGCGCCAGCGCGTTCCTTGCGCCAGTCGCCGTCCCAGATCTTGCTGCCTTTGATGACCGCATCTGGGTTCACCGTGTTGACGCGGATGCCGAAGGGCGCGCCCTCCAGCGCCAGGCAGCGCGCCAGATGGTTGGCGGCGGCCTTTGCCGAAGCGTAAGCCGACGCGTTGGTCGCGGCGGCAACGCCATTTTTCGAACCGATGAAGACGATTGACGCGCCGCCCTGCTCCTTCATCCGCTTCATCAGCGGGAAGGCGGCGCGGGCGGTAAGGAAATAGCCCTCGGCCAGCACGTCGTAATTCTTGCGCCACAGGGCGACCGTGGTCTCCTCGATCGGCGCTGAAGACGCGATCCCAGCATTGGCGACCAGAATATCGAGACCGCCAAACTCACGGGCGCAATCGTCGAATGCGGCCTGCACCTGCGCTTCGTCGGTCACGTCGCAGACGGCGGCGCGGATCACATCCTTGCCGAACTGCTTGGCAAAGCCCGTCCGCACTTCCTCGATCGCGTTGGCGTCACGGTCTGCCAGAAGCACGCATGCGCCGTCCGACAGCAGGCGCGCTGCGGTCGCAGCGCCGATGCCGCCCGCACCGCCCGTCACCAGGGCGATCTTGCCGACCAGCGGCTTGGGCTTGGGCATGCGCTGCAGCTTGGCTTCTTCGAGCAACCAATATTCGATGTCGAACGCTTCCTGCTCATCGAGCGCGATGTAGCTGCCGATCGCCTCGGCCCCGCGCATCACGTTGATGGCGTTGCCGTAGAACTCACCGGCCAGACGCGCCGTCGTCTTGTCCCCGGCGAAAGTGATGCGGCCCACGCCCGGCACCAGCACCACGATCGGGTTGGCGTCGCGCATCGCAGGCGAGCTGGATCGCTTGCAGCGCTCATAATAGGCCGCATACATGTCGCGATAGGCCGCGATCTGCTCGGCAAGATAAGCGTCATCCCGCAGCTTCGCCGGGTCGAGCGGCAACGGCGCGATCTTGGTGCGCAGGAAATGATCCGGGCAGGAGGTGCCCAGCGCAGCAAGACGCAGGAACTCGGCAGAACCCACAAATTCCAGCGCTTCAGCATCGTCCGAATAATGGCCGACCTTGGTGCGTCCGCCGGTCATCAGACCGCGCAGGCGGGGCATCAGGTCGGCCGCGATCGCGGCGCGATCCGGATTGGGCGAAACGACCTGACCGCCAAAGGCAGGCTTTTCGCCCAGTTTCGTGTTCAGATAATTGGCCGCGTCGGCGATCAGCTGGACCGTATGCTCATAACAGGACTTGGCGGTGTCGGCCCAGCAGATGATGCCATGGCCCGCCAGCATCACGCCCTCGACGCCCGGATTGGCCTTCACGAAGTCGCGCAGCTGCACGCCCAGCGTGTAGCCGGGGCGCTTCCAGGGAAGCCAGCCGATCTTGCCGCCCCAGATCTCCTTGGTCGCGGCTTCGCCACCCGAAGAAGCAGCCAGGGCAATAATCGCGTCGGGGTGAACATGGTCAACATGGGCAAAGGGCAGCAGCGAGTGCAGCGGCGTGTCGATCGATGCCGCGCGCGGATTCAGGTTGAACGTGCAGTGCGGCAGGTAACCGACCATCTTGTCGTCATCATCCGGCCCGCCATAATGCTTTTCAAGGCCCAGCAGCTTTTCCTGATAGAGGGTCGAGAAACCGTCCAGCTTCATCGATCCGATATCGCCGCCCGAACCCTTGACCCACAGGACCTGGACCTGCTCGCCGTTCAGCGGATCGGTTTCCTGAATCTTAGCGGAGGTGTTGCCACCTCCAAAATTCGTCACCGTCAGATCCGAACCGAGCAGATTCGATCGGTACAGAAGCAGTTCGGCGGGACTGAGCGTGGCGGCAATGCCATCATCCCAGCGGCTTGTGGGGACGGCAAAGGGTATGGCCGCCGACGAGACTGAATTTTGCATGTTCATGGCGCTCCCATTATCATTTGCGCTTTTCCTTATCAATCCTTTGCGTTATTAAACGATCATATTCGATCAAACAATATGAGAAAAGCATCATGCCGGAGGGCACGCTGAACCGCGGTTTCGCTATCATCGTCGATATCGGCAAAACGCTCAGCAAAGTTTCTTTATGGTCGCGGGACGGCCAGATACTCGACCGCCAGGTGCGCCCCAATCAGGTGCGGACGGACGGCGGCGCGCGCCGCCTGGACACGGCGGGTATCGAAGAATGGCTCATCGAATCACTCGGCAAATACGCCTCTGACGGAGCTCAATATATTGTGCCCGTCGCTCACGGCGCAGGCGTGGCCGCGCTTGTGCGGGACCAACTCGCCTTCCCCCCGCTCGATTACGAGCAGGCGATCCCTGAAGAGGTGATGGCGGCTTACCGGCTAGAGCGCGACAATTTTGCAGCGACGGGGTCGCCCGCCCTGCCGGACGGCCTCAATATCGGTTCTCAGCTTTTCTGGCTGGATCAGCTTTATCCGGCCGAAATGGCTGCGGCCACCCTCCTCCCCTGGGCGCAATATTGGGCATGGTTCCTGTCCGGCGTGGCGGCGACGGAAGTCACCAGCCTGGGATGTCACAGCGACCTTTGGTCGCCGGATGCGTCGCGCTTCTCTCCTCTGGCTGAACGCAGGGGCTGGGCGTCGCGCTTCGCTCCGCTCCGCAAGGCGGAGGACAGTCTTGGTGCCCTGCGGCCGGAGCTTGCGGAGCGTACCGGCCTCTCGCCCGACATCCAAATCCTCACGGGCCTTCACGACTCCAATGCAGCTCTTCTCGCGGCGCGCGGCTTCGATGAAATTGCGCATAGCGATTCGACCATTCTTTCCACCGGCACCTGGTTCATCGCGATGCGCCTGCCCGCGCAGCAGGTTGCGACGAGTGCGCTCGCCGAAGGGCGCGATTGCTTGGTCAATGTCGATGCCTATGGCTGTCCGGTGCCTTCGGCCCGCTTCATGGGCGGGCGCGAGATTGAAACGGTGATCGAATTTGACACGCGCCGTGTCGATATCAAACCCGATCAACCCGCCCTCTTGGCCGCCGTACCGCAGCTGCTGCGCAAAGGCGCCATGCTGCTGCCCACCCTTGCGCCCGGTTTTGGCCCCTATCCCACAAGCAGGGGCAATTGGGTCGCGCACCCGGAAGACTGGTACGAACGGCGCGCCGCCGTGTGCCTCTATGCGGCGCTGGTCGCCGAGACGATGCTGAACCTCATCGGCGCGCGCGACCGCTTGCTGGTGGAAGGCCGCTTCGCCGATGCCGAGGTATTCGTCCGCGCGCTTGCATCCCTGCGACCGGACATGGCCGTCTATACCGCCAACGCGCATAATGATGTGTCCTTCGGCGCCTTGCGCCTGATCGACCCGTCGCTCAAACCCCAAGGCTCGCTCAGCGTCGTGCAGCCGCTTGATGAAGACATCTCGTCTTACCGTTCCCGGTGGCTGGCCGGGATCAGTGAGCCCGCCCTTTGAGGATCCGTCCCATGCCGATAGCCAGCGTCGCCGATTTTCGCGAAGCCGCCCGCCGCCGCCTGCCCCGTTTCCTCTTCGAATATATCGACGGCGGCTCCTATGCCGAAGTCACGCTGCGCAAGAATGTCAGCGAACTGTCGGATATCGCGCTGCGCCAACGGGTGCTGCGCGATGTGTCCAGCATGGACCTGACAACCGAATTGTTCGGCCAGAAACAGGCGCTGCCGGTTGGACTTGCCCCGATCGGTCTTGCCGGTCTCAACGCCCGCCGTGGCGAATGTCAGGCGCTTCGTGCGGCCGAGGGCGCAGGCATTCCCATCACCCTCTCGACGGTCGGCGCTTGCTCGCTGGGCGAAGTCGCGCGTGCGGCAACGAAGCCCTTCTGGTTTCAGCTCTACATGATCCGCGACCGCGCTTTCATGAAGGATCTGCTGGCGCAGGCGGCCGCGGCCAACTGCTCGGCCCTCGTCTTCACAGTCGATATGCCTGTCCCCGGCACCCGATACCGCGACTATCATAGCGGCCTTGCCGGAGCGGACGGCCTCAAGGGCGCGATCTGGCGTGCGGCGCAGGCCGCGATGAAGCCGGACTGGGCTTGGGACGTTGGCGTGCGCGGCCGCCCTCATACTCTGGGCAATGTCGCCCCGGTGCTGAAGGGCAAGACCGGCATCGAGGATTTCTTCGCCTGGATGCGCAACAATTTCGATCCGTCGATCAACTGGCGCGACCTGGATTTCATCCGCTCCGAATGGAAAGGCCCACTGATCATCAAGGGCCTTCTCGATGCCGAAGACGCGCGCGAAGCGGCGGCGTTGGGCGCGGACGGTATCGTCGTCTCCAATCATGGCGGGCGTCAGTTGGACGGCGTGCTATCGACCGCGCGCGCCCTGCCCCCCATTGCAGACGCCGTGGGCGACAAGCTCACCGTGCTGGTGGACGGGGGCGTGCGCTCGGGGCTCGATGTGGTCCGCATGCTGGCGCTGGGCGCGAAGGGCGTGCTGCTCGGCCGTGCCTGGGCCTTTGCGCTCGCCGCGCAGGGAGAAGCGGGCGTCACGAAGATGCTGCAACTGATCGAAGCGGAGATGCGCGTGGCGATGGCGCTCACCGGATCCTGCAAGATCGCCGATATAAACCAGAGCATTTTGGCCGGGAGGGACATGTAATGAGTGCCGGAGCACAGAAGGACAATTGGCGGGACACGATCCTCGCAGGTCTTGCCAACTATATCGATGCGGGCTCGATCGTTGCCGGCTCGGCTGCCCTCGCGCTGTGGCAGGAACATTATAAGCTGTCGAACGACTTTATCGGCCTGATCGGCGCTTTCGGCCCGAACGCGATCGGCGCGGGCGTCGGCGCCTATATTGGCGGGCGGCTCTGCGACAAGCTCGGCCGTAAAAAGATCTACCAATGGGACATGCTCGTCTATGCCGTGGGCATGGCGATGCTGGTCTTCGCCTTCGCGCCCTGGATGATCGTCGTCGGCTTCCTCATCGTCGGCCTCGCCGTCGGTGCTGACATCCCCGCTTCCTGGTCGCTCATCGCCGAACAGGCTCCCGACGACCGGCGCGGGAAACATTCCGGCGTTGCGCAGGTGCTCTGGTATCTGGGTCCGGTCGTCGTCCTGCTGCTCAGCCTGGCGCTAACGGGCCTTGGCGAATTGGGCGCGCGCATCGTCTTTGCTCATCTGCTGGTCATCGCTCTCGGCCTCACCTTCCTACGCTCGCGTATGAAGGAGTCCGAACGGTGGGAAGCGGCTCAGGCGGAAGGCGTCGTCAAATTGCCGGTATCGACGCTGTTTCAGCCCAAATATCTCGCGTCCATCCTCGGTCTGGTCGGCATGTATGGGTTCTGGAATCTGTGGGCGGGGACGAACGGCTTCTTCTTCCCCTATATCCTGCGCACCGTGGGCGCTGCGACCCAGACGCAGTCTGTCGCCATTCAGGCGTTTTCCTTCTTCATCGGTATGGCGTCCATCGGCCTTGTGTTCATGCGCTATGCCGACAAGGTGAACCAGCGCACGTTGTTCGCGATCTCGGCCATCATCCAGGTTATCGGCATGGCATTGCTGGCCGTCTTTCCGCTGACGATCCCCATCGCCATCCTCTACGTCTTCCTGCTGCAATTCGGCGGCGGTTTCGGCGCGCAGAGCTTTTTCCAGCTCTGGAGTTCGGAAATGTTCCCGACGATGCTCCGTTCGACGGCGCAGGGCCTGTGCTTCGCCATCGTGCGGATCAGCCTCGGCATTTTCAGCTTCTTCGTCCCGATGCTCAGCGCTACGGGTTTCACGACGCTGGCGTGGATTTTGACGGGCTTCCTCGTCATAAGCGGCCTGATCGGCACGCTTTGGGCGCCGCGTAACGAAGGCAAATCGCTGGAGCAGTTGGAAGCTGAACGGCAGGCTGCTTGATTGAGGGGGGTTAGGGACGATGCACGCCACGGAACGTGAAAGGCTGATCATCGAAGCGATGGGCCCGAACGGCTTCGTCAGCTATCGCGACCTTGAATCGCGGCTTGCAGCGTCCCCGGCCACCATCCGCCGGGATCTTTCCCGGTTGGAGGAAGAAGGGGTGATCCACCGCGTCCGTGGCGGCGCCAAGCTCACCGAGCGCCATGGGGGCAAGCCAGAGGGCGCGGCCCGCCTTGCGGGCACCCCTTTCGCCCAGTCGATCACCGAACATCTGGCGCAGAAACAGGCGATCGGCCGCGCCGCGGCTCAACTGTGCCAGCATGGCGAAGGCATCATGATCGACGGGGGCACGACCACGCTTCAAATGTGCCCGCATATCGGCGGGCTGGACCTATCCGTTCTCACCAATTCGCTGCACATCGCCAACGCGCTGCTGCCGCAGTCCGGCACGCAGATCCTGCTTCCCTCCGGCACGCTCTTCCGCGAACAGAATATCATCCTGGCCCCGGCGGGCGAGGAATCCATGCCACGCTTTCATGCGCCAAAGCTGTTCATGGGCGCGGCTGCGGTCGGGCCCCAGGGCGTGATGCAGCAGGACGTCATCCTGGTCGCCGCCGAACGCCGCCTCATTGATCGGGCGGAGCAGGTCATACTTCTCGTGGACAGCTCCAAGTTCACCTCGTCGTCCGGCGCTATCGTATGCGGCCTGGATGAGGTGGACATCGTCGTCACGGACAAAGCTGTTCAGCCGCAAACGCTTACGATGCTGGAAAAAGCGGGTCCGCAGGTCATCGTCGTCCAGGCTTAAGCAACGAAAAGGGCTGAATATCATACGCTGCCACGGAGGCATGGATGATATTCAGCCCTGATAGTTCGTCCACCGACTGTTATTATTCTTCGCCGTTGTCTTTCACGCCAACGGTGGGAACATCGACCGTTTCCTTCTTGGAGCCGACGACAACTTCCTTGGAGTCCATATCGACCTTGGGAAGCTCGCCGCCCTTCACGCTGACCTCCGGCACATCGCCGCCGGACACGTCAGCCTTCCAGAAGCCGGTAGCAAACAAGATGCCGACAACCGCCAAAATCAAAATCACGACGATCGCGAGCGTCCGCCCGCCCCGGCTCTTGTGAACAACGGTACGGTCACCGGTATAGGGATCTCTATGAACTTCAGCCATAATCAAGCTCCTCCTGACCCACATTGAACAACTAGGTCATCGCCTTGTTCCCGAGGCCCGTCTGTTCAGCAGGGTAAGGAGCCGCAACGACGAATAAACTTTCCACCAAGAACTTGTTCATCGCCGCCCTCCAACAGATGTGCATTGACACACACTTCTCCCGCCCCTAGCCAAAGCTATACCATGGTATATAATTCGTAGCATATTGGAATGGGATAAAGCGGCGGGCGGCAGACCAATGGGTCACCACCCCTTCTTCCAGGGAGAGGCAAGGGTGAGAGCGACACGATATCTGGCGGGCATGGCCAGCTTTTCGCTGATAGGCAGCGCTCTTACCGCAGCTCCAGCTGCCCAAGCCCCAGTGGTTACAACAGCATCCGGGCCAGTGCGCGGCGTGGCTCAGGGCGCAGGCGGCATCTTCAAGGGCATCCCCTTCGCCCAGACGACCGGCGGCGATCATCGCTGGACGCCCCCTCGCCCTGCCCTACCCTGGACTGCATCCTTCGACGCGTCGCAATTCGGACCGATTTGCCCGCAGCCTGAAAGGCCCGATTACCGCAGCGAACGTCAGAGCGAAGACTGCCTGTCGATCAATGTCGCCACCCCCTCGTTTAGCGGCAAGAAGCCCGTCCTCGTGCTGATCCACGGCGGCGCATTCTTCGTCGGATCAGGGGCGGAATTGTTCGACGATGCTGCCCGCGCCTACAATGAGCGCGGCATATTGGTCGTATCGCTTAACTACCGCCTGGGACGGCTCGGCTTCTTCTCCCACCCCGGCCTTCGCGCTGAACAACCGGGAGCGCCGACCGGCAACTATTGGCTGATGGATCAGGTCGCCGGCCTGAATTGGGTCCACAGCAATATCGCCCGCTTCGGCGGTGATCCTGACAAGGTGACGATCATGGGCTGCTCGGCTGGCGGCTCGAGCATCAATGCCCTCATGACCTCGCCCAAATCACGGGGCTTGTTCGCAAGAGCCAGCGCACATTCAGGCGGCGGCATCAACAACGCCACCCGCCCGCAGGCGCAGGCGGAACGGGAAGGCGTCGCATTCGCTGCCCGCGCCGGAGTAACCGGCGAAGGCGGTCAAGCCATAACGGCCCTGCGCAGGCTCGATCCCGCCGCGATCATGGCCGCCGATCCCGGCCCGCCCAATTTTGGCGCAGTGGTCGATGGCGAGATGATCCCGCAGGAAACCGCCATCGCCTTCGCAAAGGGCGACATCGCCCGCGTCCCCTATATTGCTGGATCGACCAGCAATGAGGCGAGCATTTTCGGCCTGATGGGCTTTGACGAGAAGGCGCTGAGAGATCGCTTCGGCATCGACGTGGCCGCTGTGCGAAAAATCTATGATCCGGCGACCAAGCTCAGCCCCGCCGAATTGCTGCGGCAGGTGCAGACCGATTTCATCTTCACTTCGGCGGCGACCGCGACGGCGGGCCTCGCGGCGCGCTGGCAACCCAGCTGGTCCTATTATTTCGCCTATGTGCCCACGGCCGAGCGCGGCAAGGTAGCAGGCGCGCCACACTGCGCGGACTTCGGCTATACGCTGGGCGCGGCAAAGGCGTCACAGGGCGCGGAGAACGCTAGGTTGGCCGCCATGATGCAGGGCTATTGGACAAATTTCATCAAGACCGGCAATCCCAACGGCTCCGGCTTGCCGCAATGGAGTCAATATAAGGGTGCACATCGCGGCCCCTTGCTGATCGACAGCAAGACGACCGTGACGCCGAATTTCCGTGCTACCCAGATCGCCTATTGGTGGAAGCTCTGGGCCGAACGCACCGGTCAAAAACTCCCATGATTGTGATGAAGAGAGGCTGGCCCCCAATCCTGCCCCTGCTCGCCCTGACCGCCGCTGCGCCTCCGCCGCTCCAGTTTGAGGTTGGGCGGCAGCGTCCCGCCCCCTGGCCCGAAACCGCCGCCCGCTTTCCCCATGGCGTACGCGCAAGCGCCGACATCATCTACAGCCAGCCCCCCCACTACCGGCCGCTGCGGCTGGATCTTTATCGCCCCCATACCCGCAAAGCTCCGCTCCCGCTGATCGTCCATGTCCATGGCGGCGCGTGGATGACGGGGACAAAGCGGCATGGCGGCCCGATCAAGGATTTCCCAGCCGTTCTGGCGCAGTTCGCAGCGAACGGCTTTGCTGTTGCGTCCGTCGAATACCGGCTGGATGGCGAGGCTGCGTTCCCCGCGGCCATTCAGGACGTTAAGACCGCCATTCGTTTCCTGCGCTTCCACGCCAGGGAATATGGAATTGATCCGGCGAGGGTGGGCATTTTCGGCGGATCGGCTGGCGGTCAGCTGGCAGCGCTTGCCTCCACCAGTTGCGGCGTCGCGAAGCTCGAACCGCCAGCCGATCGCGATGCGCCGGACCTCACGCAGATCTCGGATTGCGTCCAGGCGGGTGTATCCTGGTATGGCGTCCACGATTTCGCGACCGTGCCGACACCGCCGGGGCAGACGGGTCCCGCCCCTTATTTCGGCTGTGAAGGGCGCTGTTCCCGCGATGTACTCGCCTTCGCCAGTCCGGTGACCTACGTCGATAGCCGGGACCCGCCTATGCTGCTGATCCACGGCGAAGCCGATACGCTGGTCGCGGTCTCCCAGACGCAGCAATTTGAGGCGGCGCTGAAATCGGCGCAGGTGCCGGTGACAGCTATCTATATTCCCGCTGTCGATCATGGCTTTGTCGGCAAGACCGATGAGGATACTTATCGCGCTAATATGAAGGCGCTCTCGGAGACGCTGGCCTTTTTCGAAAATCGACTGACGTCAGCGCGTAAGAGCGAACCGAGGAGATCAGGCACCCCTCTCCCTTCACCCTGAGCTGGTTGGACGGGGCATGTCCTTTGCTCCAACAACCTGCCCAAAAATATAAGCCGTACGTGCTGAGTAGGGGCTGAGCGAAGTCGAAGACCCATATCGAAGCATTAGCGCTGCATATGATCCTCCCGTCCAACGCACCATGTCCCGGCGATCCTCAAGTCACCTCATGCAAATCCACACCGCGCGTTTCAGGCGCGGCGATCACCGCCACGATGGTAAGCATCAGGCTGCCGATCACATAAGCGGCGACCAGCGCGGTGCCGCCGCTCGCCTTGTAGAGCGAAAGGGCGATGATCGGCGCCAGCGACCCTGCAAGGATCGAGGTGGCCTGATAAGCAATGCTCGCCCCCGAATAGCGCAGGCGCGTCGGGAAAAGTTCAGTGATCGCCGCGCCTTGTGGTGCATACATGGCCCCGTGCGCCACCATCGCGCCGGTGATGGCAAGACCTACGCTCCACAAACTGCCCCGATCCATCAATGTGAAGAAGACCAGGAACCAGGCCGCGACGCATACCGCCCCCGCGCCATAGACCAGTCTCCGGCCAATCCGGTCGGACAGCGCCGCAAACAGCGGCATCGTCATACATTCCACTGCAGAGCCGATCAGCACGGCATTTAGCACCAGCGATCGATCGCCGCCGCGAATTTCGGTGAAATAGGTGATAGAGAAGGTGGCGATGACATAATAGCAGATATTCTCTCCGAAACGCAGGCCCGCGCCGGTCAACAGCGCGCGCCCTTTGCGTCTGATCGCTTCCATCGCCGGGAAACGCTCCACCCCGCCTTCCGCTGCCTCGCGCGCGAAGACCATGCTTTCCGAAACGGCGCGCCGCAGCCACCAGCCCACCAGCACCAGGACGACGGACATCAGGAAGGGAATGCGCCAGCCCCAGGCGATAAAGTCCGCCTCCGTCAGCAACCCGGATGACGCGGCGAACACACCGGCGGCAAGCAGATTGCCCGCTGGCGCGCCGACCTGTGGCCAGCAGGTCCAGAAGCCGCGCTGCGCCGGTGGCGCGACCTCCGCCACGATCAGCACCGCGCCGCCCCACTCTCCACCAACCGCGAACCCCTGTAACAAGCGCAGCAGGATCAACAGGATAGGGGCCCATGCTCCAATCTGTTCATAGGTAGGAAGCAGGCCGATGGCGGTCGTCGATATGCCCATGGTGAGCAGGCTGATCATCAGCAGCGTTTTACGTCCGATCCGGTCACCGAAATGGCCGAAGACCACCCCGCCCAGCGGCCGCGCCAGGAACCCCAGCGCATAGGTGGAAAAGGCCAGTAGCGTTCCCGTTAACGAATCAAAAGACGGGAAAAACAATCGGTTGAAGACCAGAGCTGATGCAACGCCGTAGATGAAGAAGTCGAACCATTCGATCATCGTACCGATCAGGCTGGCGCCCACGACAGTTCGCAATTCGCGCCGGCTAACGTCGGGTTGCGCGCTCGTCATAGTCCTCGTGGCTGATCCGGTTGGCATGGCCCCTCCCCTTCATGCTCCAGGCGACTGCATAGAGGCGGAAGGACGGGATGAACAAGGGGCAGCGTGAAGGCCGGGGCAGATGTACCACCCCGGCCCGGAGATCACGCTAGGCTGCGCTGCTCCTGCCGCGTCTTCCAAAGCGACCAGCCTACGCCCGCTGCGAGCAACGCAAAGGTGACGCCCAGGCTCAGAACCGGCGGGAATTTGTCGCCGCCCAGCAGGAAATCGGCCACGAAAATCTTCGCGCCGATATAGACCAGGATCAGGGCCAGCGCATATTTGAGATAGTGGAAGCGGTGAACCATCGCTGACAGCGCGAAATAAAGCGCCCGCAGGCCCAGGATCGCCATGACGTTCGACGTATAGACGATGAACGTGTCCGTGGTGATGGCGAAGATGGCCGGGACGCTGTCCACCGCGAAGAGCAGGTCTGCGAAGTTGATCACCACCAACGCCAGGAACAATGGCGTGGCGGCAAGCACCATCTTGCCCGTCTTGTGGTGGGCAATACGGGCGAAGAAATGCTCGCCATGCAGATCGGGCGTCATGCGGACATGGGTGGCGATGAACTTGATCGCCGGGTTTTTCTGGATGTCCATCGGCGCATCGCCCGAAAACAGCATCTTGATGCCGGTGAAAATCAGGAAGGCGGCGAAAAGATAGAGTACCCAATAGGCTTCATGCAGCAGCATCGCGCCGCCGCCGATCATCAGGCCGCGCAGCACGATGACCCCAACGATGCCCCACAGCAGCGCGCGATACTGGTAGCGCGCAGGGATCGCGAAATAGGAGAAGATCAGGCTGATCACGAACACATTGTCGATCGACAACGCCTTTTCGATGAAGAAGCCGGTGAAATATTGCATCCCCGGCTCGGCTCCGCGCGCGAACCATATCCACCCGCCGAACAGCAGCGCCACGCTGACGTAAAAGGCCGAGAGGCCCAGGCTTTCGCGAATGCCGATCTCCCGGTTCTCCTTGTGCAGGAAACCCAGGTCAAAGGCGGTCAAGGCGACAACCAGGACGATGAAAACCAGCCAGAACCAGGCAGGGGTTCCCAGCCAGTCTGCAAATAGGAATTCCATGAAAACGCTCCTCCAGTGCAACATTAATGTTGATCGGAGGATCAGAAGCGAAAAAGAAGCTGGACCTTTTACCCTGCCATTCGCATCGGATCATCCGATGCGGTCCGACATCACGCGCCAAGGATAGCGCGCCAGAGGGGCCCGGTCCGCGATCCCGATTTTAGACCGCCAGCCGAAGATTTCAACAATTCGCTATTTTATTTTGCAATTCGCTAAAATTGGCGCTGCCTCCCAGCAGCACCGTCTCGATCAACCCAGCTCTATAGCTGCGCGTCGCCACCATCGACATAATAGTCTGAGCCCGTCACATAGCTCGCCTCGTCGGACAGCAGGAAAGTCGCGACGGCGGCGGCTTCTTCGGCCGTGCCCATCCGGCCGAGCGGATTGCCCGCAGCGATCTGCTGCGTGACCATGGAGGCATGCTCCTCCGGCAAGCCCAGACGATTGAAGAAGTCCGTCTCGATCGGTCCAGGACTTAGCGCATTGACCCGGATGCGCCGCGGCGCCAGTTCGCGCGCGAAACCCCGCACCAGCGAACGCACTGCTCCCTTCGTGGCCGAATAGAGCGCGCTGGCTTGCATCCCCTTATCCTTCGCGATCGAGGCCGTGATCAGGATGGAGCCACCATCGCAAACGATCGGCGCCAGCGCCTGCGTCCCGAACAACGGCCCGCCGACATTGATGTCCATGAGCTGGCGGTAAATATCAGGGGTCAAATGGCCAAGCGGCGCTCCTGCTCCCACACCGGCATTCAGGAACACCGCATCGATAGTGCCGAACAATCGCCCGGCTTCCTCTGCCAGCGCCTGCGCCGCTTCGGGCTTGGACGCGTCATTCACCAATATGTGAAGTGCCGGAAGCTGCTCCCTTGCACTCTCCAACCTCGCTGCATTGGACCCTGTGATGAGTACCGCACCACCCTCCTCGACGATGCGCCGCGCCGCCGCTAAGCCGATGCCGCTCGATCCCCCAGTGATGACCACCGACTTGCCACTAAATCTGCCCATGCTGCCGCCTCCTGAATACCAACCCGAGTCCGCTGGGTTATGCTTGGACGGTCATGCCTGACAGCCGGATTGCAAGTCCAGTCTCAGTACACCAATATTGGGCGCCGAGTGGAAGTCGCGGGCGCGAGTAGCCGATCGCGCGGTTGCGAAAGGGATGGCCTGTCCGGCCCTGCCGTCACGAACCGGCGCAGGAACGCTGGAAACAGCTTGAACCTAAGGCGACCGTAACCGTCACACCGGCCCTTCAACCAGTTCGGCTATTTCGAACATGAAGCTGCGCCAGCCCCGCGTCCTCGACGCACCGTCAGCAGCGGCGCGCTTCTTCTTCGCCTCAGCCAAGGATTTGACGTGGCCCCAGAAGACCTCGGTCCTGCCATTCTCCAGTTCGGCAACGATCCGCCAATAATGGGTGAACGGGTCGGCCGTCGGACCGATTCTCTTCACATATCCGTCGGCCATCGTCGCTGTGAGATATCGTTTCTTCCGCTTCACCATCATCCTTGTGTACCACGCCCGGTGGAAAGCGGCGCAATCGACACCATCTTGGATGAATGGATTATGCTGCACCCACAAATGAAAATATCGCCTATATCGGTCTGCTCGCTGATGAGGAGATCGAACTCGACAGCGCGGCGCTCGCATTAAGCGGCCTCGACCATGAAGGGGTAGATCTTGAACCCTATCTCGATCTGCTCGGTCAAATCAGCGCCACTGTGAACGCGGAAAATGCCGCTGCAGGACAGGACGGATCGCAATCTGGCGAGGTGCAGGGGGCTTTGCTCTCACGCGTGTTCGGCACCCGCTTTGACTTCGCGGGCGACAGATCAGCCTACGACGCGCCGCTCAACGCCGACATGATCCGCGTGCTCGACCGGCGGCGTGGCCTGCCGGTCAGCCTGTCGATCCTTTATGTTGCGGCGGCCCGGCGTATGGGGTGGACGGCTTACCCGCTCAATACGCCGCGCCATGTCTTGGTCAGCCTGGGTCCCGACAGCGACCGAGCGGTGATAGATCCCTTCAATCGAGGGGCGCTGGTTCAACCGGACCAGCTGGCTGCCTTGCTGGGGCAGACATCCAAGGCCCTCACCTCGTCTGGCGGCCTATATCTGGAACCCATGTCAAACCGGATGACCCTTGTGCGCCTGCTGTTGAATCAGGCAACACGAGCCGAGCAGGCTGGCGACAGCTGGCGAGCTTGCACGCTGTATGAGCGTATGACGATCGTCGCGCCCGAACATGGCGCTGGATGGTGGACGCTCGCGCGGCTGCAATTGGTTCACGGCGAAGTGGATGCCGCCCGCGCCAGCCTTAGCGCGATGCTGGAGATCACCCGAGACCCTGAGCGCCGCAGCCACATAGCTGCAGCGCTAGAGCGGCTTGCGGGCCAGTCTTCTGTTTAATGTGGACTAGGTCTGCTCCTCAGCAGCCTGCAGCCTGATCATCAGTCTTTCTTGAGGTCGTTCCCGGTGCGCTCCATGGCGGAGCCGACATCCTCCTTCGCTTCGCCAACTTCTCGCCGGGCGTCCCGTGCGGCATTGCCGGTCGCAGCGTCAAACCTGTTTGCGCCTTCGTCGATCACGCGCCCCGCATCATTCAGGCCATTGTCGATCTTATCTGCTGCTTCATCGACCGCGCCGCTCATGTCATTGCCGATCGCAGAGCCTGCATTTTCCATGCGGTCGGTGGCCTTTTCCGAACAAGCGGACAGCGTCGTGCCTGCCATGAACATTCCGGCCGCCAGAAATGCTCTTTTCATGATATTTCCCTCTTGCCGTCAAACACATCCGCTCAACCGTCATTGAGCGCATATGGTTGCCTCAGCGTTCAACGGCCGCGCAGTCCAAAGACCATCGACCGGTCAGCGTCCGGGATCAATCCTTCCAGCACCCGCCAGAAACCTGTGACCGAACCCTGACCCGCCTGGGCATAGGCAGCAGCCATTTTCTCGCGCAGGGCCCGAAATAAATCTGCTTCAAGAGCGGTGCCGGAAGGGCTGAGGCGTAGCAGCTTCTGCCGCCGATCGTTCGCCCCCTGCCGTGTCTCGATATATCCGCGCTCGATGAGGTCATTGAGGACCCGACCAAGTGATTGCTTGGTGATGGAGAGCAGCCGCAGCAGATCCTTGACCGTCAAATCGGGCTGGCGCGAAATGAAATAAAGGGCGCGATGATGCGCCCGTCCCAGCCCCTGCGCCGCCAAGCCTTCATCGATCGATCGGGTTAGGGCCGAATAGCCGAAATACAGCATCTCGATCCCGCGCCGAATCTCATCCTCGCGCAGAAACAGCGGCGAAGCAGGAGCAATCTGCGATGCCGACGCGGTTGCGGGCGAACTGTTTGCACTCATGCCGGCCATCCAGAAAGCTGATTTCGATGCAGCCATATTGGCGAACCGAGACCCTGATGACTAGGCTTTCCTTTCGCGCAACAGACGCTATATGCCGATCCGCGCCGGCCACGCCGGGGCACATGCTGGGGCGTAGCCAAGCGGTAAGGCAGCGGTTTTTGGTACCGCCATGCGCAGGTTCGAATCCTGCCGCCCCAGCCAGCCGAATCCTCTAGTTTCGGTCCATCTTCAGTGGATTACGAAAGAATCGCTATCGAAGAGTGTTGGACCCGGTTGGCCTCAACTGGGCTGGATTCGACACGTCTTTTATCGCGATTTTTATCGCGGTTTTATCTGCGCAGGGGCCGACCAGGATGTCGGCACATGACTCGCAAACAAACGCTTACCCCTTTTCTGATCGACCGATTGGCAACGGGGTCTCTTAATGACACTCTCCTGCCAGACCTCTCGGTCCAGATGCTATCGAGTGGAAGGAAAGTCTGGAAATATATGCGCTGGATCCCATCCAAACGCTTGTTTTAAAGGCGAACGCTAGGCGCTTAACCTATTTCACGATAGCGGCTGCCCGGGCGTGGGCGGGAGACCTCAATCCCGCGATCGAAAGCGGCACCGATCGACGCGACGCCTGGTGGGAAGAAGAGCGCCGCGCTTCGATGACAGCGAAGCGGGCTCACAATCTCTATATGGAGGCTGTCCGACAGGGGCGCGCCTCTCGGTCCCAGCGCAAGAACAAGCCCCGGACGATGTCGGACAAGATCGCCATATTCAGCCGTGATGTTGAACCGAACCTTGGCAACAAGATCATCTATGAGGGTCACCGAGGATGACCTGATTTCGCTGGTGGAAAAGAAGTGGAAGACCGCGCAGGTTCGCGCCAGCCGGCTTGCAGCCGAACTGAAGGTATTCTTTGGCTGGGCAGCATCGCTGCGAGGGAAAGAGGTCAGCTTGACAGTCGATCCGGCCAGACGCCTCGGCGACCTGCGCTTTCCAGAGACACCGCGGTCTCGGAAGCTCGGCATGGACGAACTGGACTGGTTCCTTGGGGGGCTCGCGCAAGAGCCGAGGCATTTCCGCCGGGGCATGTTACTTTGGCTCCTGATCGCCGCACGATTCTCCGAGGTTGTCTTCGCCAAAACGTCGGAACTGGTGCATGGCATTTGGACCATTCCGGCCGAGCGTTCCAAAAATGGGCAGGCGCATCGTATCGCGCTGGCGCCATGGGGCCTCCGCCTGTTTCATTCCAACTCGGAATGGCTGTTTCCCGCCGAAAAGGTTGAACGTCCGCGACACAAGGTTGGTACGAAGCCAGAAATCGGGTTCTGGCGCGCATGGAAAAAATGGCCGGACGACGATTGAGCGATTCACGCCGCATGATTTCCGGCGGACCGCACGATCCAACACCAAACGGCTCAATGTCGATTTCGAGTCCGCCGAAGCGATGCTCAACCATCTCAAGACGGGATTGGAGCGGACCTATGACCGATACGACCTCGAAGAGGAGAAGCGGCGCTGGTTTGCGCGCTGGGAGCAGGACGTGCTGATGATTGCCCGCCGTGCTGGTGTCGCTGATCTGGCCCCCGTTTTGACCGGACACTTTCAGGCCTGAGATGGAGGCTTCGGGATATCCCCTGAGCATATTTTTATATCTGGATATGAGGTTATCACGGCGGCCGTCGCCGGCACTGGACAGCATCGGAGAAGCTGCGGATCGTCGAAGCGACGCTGGACGAGAGAGCAAGAATTTCGGTGGTGGCGCGCCGGAATGGCGTAGCGCCTAATACCGGATGGGCTCGACGCCGGAACTTGGGTGAGCAGATCGCTCACAACACCCGCGATCAAGGGGCCACACACGCGGCCCAGAAGGTTAACGACGTTCGTCAGAACCGCGGTGGCCTGGCCTCTCCGGGCAAATGGCACGATGAGCGTGATCGCGCCCTAGACGGGAGTCGCCCAGGGAGCGGCGAGAAAGCCGGTCGTCACCTATCAAATCGCTGGGCAAGCAACTGGCTTAGAAGGGTGTGTTCTGACATGCGCCGCTCCGCCCGCCCCTCTCGGCGGCGGCGGGAGGGCCTTGTTGTCGCGATGTCCGGACCCGCTTATAAAAGCCCAGGATGTTTACCGGCGCACCCCTTGGAATCTCAGTCCGCTCCTATGGGCAGGATAGCGGCGTGCATCGGCATGATTTCGCGCAGCTAGTCCTGCCGATCCAGGGCTCGCTCGCCATCGCGTTTAACGGTCGGGAAGCGATACTCGACCGCAGGCTGGCGGCTTTCGTGGGCAGGTCGACCGACCATGCGCAGGAAGGCCGGTTGCTTAACCGATCCCTGATCCTCGATCTGGATGAGGCCACTCTGGATCCTCGCCTGCTGGACCGAATCGGGACCACCGGGCTTGTGGCACTCGCTCCGCAGGCCAGCAGCCTGATCGACTATATGGCGACATCCATGACGGGCGACGGTGCGGATGCGGCGCGGTTGCGGCTGTGGACGCCGCTGCTGCTGGATGCCCTTTCCGGCGATGTGCCGCCGATCCGATCCCGGCTCGCCCGGTTGCTGGACGCTCTTGAAGCCCGCCCCTTCGACCGCTGGACCGCCGCCAGCATGGCCGCGACCGCGGGTCTTAGCGTCAGCAGGCTGCATGCCCTTTTCCAGCAGGAACTGGAAACGTCGCCGCGCGCATGGCTGGGCAAGCTGCGGATCGACCGGGTTTGCGACTGGCTGGCGCGGACCGATCTTCCCATTGCCGAACTGGCCCATCGTGGCGGCTATTCCGACCAGAGCGCTCTTACCCGCGCCCTGCGCAAGGCCACCGGCATGTCCCCCGCTGCCTATCGACGGCACGCGCAGGAATCCGGGTCAAAAATACAGGATTCCTAGCCAAGACCAGACGACGACCGGCTGTTATCGCCTCCGCCATCACGGAGATCATGATGGCACATCCGCATCTGAAACTTGCCGGCATCGCCTTCGGCGCCGGAGCCGGTGCCCTGTGGGGCCTGGTGTTCCTGGCGCCCGAACTGGTGCGCGATTTCGATCCGCTCCAGCTGACGGTCGGCCGCTACCTCTTCTATGGCCTGATTTCAGCGATCCTCATTGCACCGCGCTGGAAAGCGCTGACGCCCCACTTGGCGCGGCGGGAATGGTTCGCGCTGTGCTGGCTCTCGCTCGCGGGCAATGTGCTTTATTATCTGCTTCTGTCGAAAGCGATCCAGACCGGCGGCATCGCCGTGACCTCGCTGGTCATCGGCTTCTTGCCGGTCGCGGTGACGATCATTGGTAGCCGCCACCACGAGGCCGTCCCTCTTACCCGTCTCCTCCCTTCAATAGCGCTGTGCTGCGGCGGGGCGATCTGCATCGGCTGGCAGGCTCTCGCCTTACCCGCTTCGGAATCGGTAATGGCGCAGGTCGCGGGGCTGCTCTTCGCCATTGGCGCGCTCGTATCCTGGACCTGCTACGCCGTAGGCAACCGGCGCTGGCTGGAGCGGCTGCACCATTTCTCCGTCCATGACTGGAACCTGCTGACCGGGGTCGTCACGGGCTTGCAGTCGCTGGTCCTCGTCCCCATCGCCGTTGCCGTGTCGACCGCCCATTCCGGCGCCGCATGGACGCGCTTCACGATGGTTTCGGCGGGCGTGGCGGTTCTAGCGTCGATCGTGGGGAACGCGCTGTGGAACAAGATGAGCCGCCTGCTGCCGCTCACCCTGGTCGGGCAGATGATCCTGTTCGAAACCCTGTTCGCGCTGATCTACGGCTTCCTGTGGGAGCAGCGCCTGCCGACGATGCTCGAGGCCGCCGCCTTCATCCTGGTCGTCGCGAGCGTCCTATCCTGCCTCGCAGCCCATCGGAAAAGGGTGATGGTGCCGCTCGCCGCTGCCTGACCCCTTCCGGGCCGCCGCGACGAAGTTCGCCAACACCGCCGATGGTGCGTTTGGTCCAGTCGCAAGCGCCAGCGGGATGGAAGGAATATTGTCGGCGATCTTCCGGAAACTGATGCCGAGCACGCCGATCCGCGCCAGCGATGAGGGAACGAGCGCGATGCCCAGGCCGCTCGCCACCATGTCGATGATGGAGGTGAGTCGGGCCGCCTAATGGGCGATGAGGGGCTCGCACCCCGTCGCTCGGCAGGTCTGCAGCACCGCATCATGGAAACTGGAGCAGGGACTTGCCCAGCAGGATAAAGCTTTCTCCCGAGAGGTCGGCCCGTTGCAGGCGGCTGATGTGCGCCGTCGGGCCGACTGACGAATGGGCCTGTTATGATCGATGCACGTTGGTATAACCACCGGCGTCTCGGCCGGCCCGAATTGAGCATTGCGCCGGATTTAACCCAGCGCGCACTATCCTTCCATGGCCTCCAGTTCGATACCTTTGGTTTCCCGAACTCTTGACCAGACAAAGAGCAACGAGAGAAGCGAGAAAATCGTGTAAGCCGCATAGGTGCCCGGCAAGCCCATATTTCTGGCGAGCCAGGGAAGCTGGTACCGACCGCGAAGTTTGTGGCCCATTGAGCCGCGCCTGCAAGGGCGAGGGCCGACCGCGCATGCGGTTCGGGAACATCTCGCCCAGCATGGCCCACATGACAGGCCCCCAGCTGAGATTGAAGAACACGACGTAGATGTTGGCGGCGAGAAGCGCCGTTGTGCCGACGCCCTCCGGCAAGGCGATCGCACCGTCGACACTATGTGCTTGCACGAAGCACCAGGCGAGCGTGGCCAGCGTCGCTGCCATGCCCGCCGATCCTATGAGCAGCAGCGGTCGACCGCCGATCCGGTCAATGAGCAGGATCGAAACGATGCAGGCAACGATGGATATCGCGCCCGATACGATGTCGATCCTCAAGGCATCTGCTTCATTGAAACCGGCCGCCTGCCAGAGCACCGCCCCATAGTAGAAGACGACGTTGATGCCGACGAGCTGCTGGAATAAGGCGAGACCGACGCCGATCCAGATGATCGGCCGCCATCCTCCGCCGGGCTTGCGAATTTCGGCGAGGCTGGGCTTGTGGCCTTTGACTAGCGAAGCCTCTATGTCTGCCAACTTGGCAGTGGCGGACGCTGATCCGAAACGCCCGGCAAGAACGACACGCGCCTCGTCCATATGCCCCTTGGCGACCAGGAAGCGGGGGCTTTCGGGGATGCCAAACAGGCTGACGAAGAAAAGCAGGGCGGGCAGGGCCTGCACCCAGAACATCCATCGCCACGCAGGCTGCCCGCCCCAAAGGTGGCCGAGTGACGAGCCCGCCGCCTCGGCCAGAAAATAGTTGGCGAAGAAGGCGCCCGTGAGCCCTGTGATGACCATCACTTGCTGGGCGCTGGAAAGGCGGCCCCGCACATGAGCGGGCGTCACTTCGCTGATATAGGCGGGAGAGAGTACGCTCGCCGCCCCAACCGCGACCCCGGCGAAGAAGCGGGCCGTGGCACGGATGAGGGCGCTCGGCGACGCACCCGAAGCCAGCGCGCTTATGATGAAGAACAGGGCGGCCACAATCATGACCTTGCGACGGCCCCAGATGTCGGCAAAGCGGCCGGCCAGGAAGGCGCCGAACGCACAGCCCGGCAGAAGGGCGCTGACGGTCAGCCCGAGTTGCGCCTCGCCGAGGCCGAACGCATGTTTCAGGCCGTCCTGCCGCTCAACCCAGCCGCTGTCGTCGGAGCCACAACTTCCCGGTACGTATGAAGTAGGAATGACGGGTTTCGGGATTACGCGCACGCACATCGCGGCAGTGGAACTCGCCCAACGGTGGTGGGCCAGTGCGAAATGCTCGCCCCCTTAACCGAAATCGGCTTGGTACTCGAAGATTGAAATTCCGGGACGCTTGCACTGATGCACATTCCACCCTATCTTACCTTCATCTTACTTTGGAGGGCGCCATGGGCGTGCCGGAACGGATTACGACCACGGTGTCAACCAAGGGACAGGTGATCCTGCCCAAGGCAATCCGTGAGCAACGGCATTGGCCTGCAGGTACGAAGCTGATTGTCGAGGAGAGGCCGGAAGGCGTCCTCCTGAAAGCTATGCCGATCTTTGCACCAACCGATATCGATGCCGTTTTCGGATCGCTGCGGTCGACCAAGCCTGCTTTGTCCATCGATGCCATGAACGCAGTCATCGCCAGGGAAGCGAAGCGACGTGCGCGGGATTGATACCAATATCGTCGTGCGGCTGCTGACCGCTGACCATGCGGATCAGGCGCAAGCCGCCCGGCGCGCCATTGAAGGTAAGGAGATTTTCCTCGGTGTGACCGTGCTGCTCGAGGCCGAGTGGGTATTGCGCGCGGGATATGATTTCGAGCCCGCCCAGATTGCCGGCGCGTTACGCGGACTGGCCGGCTTGCCGGGCATGTCCGTGGAAGAACCGGCCCAACTGACATTGGCGCTAGAGTGGATGGAAGGCGGCATGGATTTCGCCGATGCCCTTCATCTGGCGCGATCGGGCCATTGTGTGGATTTTCTCACCTTCGATCGCAAATTGGCGAAGCGCGGAAAGGGTTTGAACGCAATGCCGGTCGTCATCCCGTAACTCTATATCTGGCGATCGGCATTTTCCCAAGGTTCGGAATTGGGCGGGTCCCTGCGGGGCAATCCGCGTCTTTTAGTCCGCACAGACGCCCCATCCTATTGCTCGCCGTGCGGAAGTGCTCACCGTCCAGTTCGACGCCGAGGAAGGAACGCTAGCAGGACTGCGCCGCTTCCATGGTCGCTCGCGATCCGCAAAGCAGCCTATCGCATATCTGCCGTTCCCGCGTTGCAGATTGCTGCCCTCTGGCGGCAGCATAGATCAGCTTGCTGAGGAGATAAGCTTCACGAGGTTGTGAGAGCGAAGGATGTGATGGCAAAACGGTCGAACCGGGAACAAGGACAAACCCAAGGACCGACCTAGCAGGCGGTGATATTTCTCGTGCTACCAAGCTTCGAGCGCTCAGGTCGGCGGGCCAAATCTATTGTCTAGGGCATCCACGACCTTCTTATGGTGTGCAACAAGTTGCACGGTCGATTGCGCCAGTATCTTAAGAGCTGGATAATCGCCGTTCTTGCTGTAGCTGCCATGAAGGTTCAGTGCCTCCTGATGCGCCGCAGCCTGCTGGCTGACATATTCAGCATCGAATGCGTCGTCGCTGGCCGACTGCAGACTGGAGAGCATAGCGTTTCGTCGCGCATCCATATTCTTGGGAATCGCGATGTTCACGGGATTGTCCGCAACGAACTTCCGAAGGGCTGCGCTGCTTATCTTATGGTCTTCGATCATCATGCGGGCAAAAGCTTTGACCTCCGGAGACTTTGCGCGAGCGAGCGCAATTCCGCTCGCTTCCATTTCATACATGTCGCCAATCGCGGACTGCGGGATGTAGAAGGTGGTGGTGACGGCGTCATGTGTACTGGACACGCCTTCAGGTTTAGGCCCTTCATAATGCTTGGCCACGGTGGCGCTGCCATTTGCCAACTCATCCTGGCCCGAGACACCGCTAGTCTGGCTGCAAGCGGCGAGCAGCGCCGCTGCCGACACTGCGAAGAGGATAACTTCACCTTGTGCTAAAGTGCGCGTTGTCATGGCTGCGTTCCCTTTCCACCGGTCCCCGGCGCACCAATCCCCGGCATCGTGTTCGAAGCGCCGGTATCTCCGGCCGCGTTGATTGCTTCTTGCTGATTAGTGCCGCCCGGAACGCGACCGCTGTCCTGTTTCGAGGCTGGGCTGCAAGCGGCCATGGATAGCCCCAGTCCAAGGAGAAGGCCGTTAATACTCGAAGGGCGAATGGGGAAGGATGTTGATGCCATGCTGATCTCCTAACGTGAACAGCAAGAACGTCCGCAGGGCGACGGAAGCGCAGATAAGTTTCGACAACTTAAGTCAGGGTTGTGCCGCTTTTAAAATTTCCGCCGCAGAGGATGATCTGAACCGACCGCTCTGAAGAGTCGAGCATTTGAGCCGCGGTCTAAGAGGTCCGGCCATCTCTGCACGTGCGGAGAGCCTGTCACTGATTCGTAGCAGTGGATTATTGAGCGTTATCCGGGGCTGGCATTTTCTGGCTCTCGAATATCATCAAGATGCAACCACATCAGGAACGACATCCCCAGCGCACCCACGCCGCAGCCGCCTGTATGACAGGCTAACCATTTGAAGCTCGCGGTCCGCCGCCGGCGTCGCGTTGTGGGCGTGGAATGTCGATGGCAACAGCTTCAGGATGGACGAACGGGGCTTTGTGCTATTGGGCCATCCCTAGCGCGCTATGGTCACCATCGAAGAGCTTTCGGAGCACATCCATCCCGTTGATCGAGAACGTATCAGGGCAGCCTTTCGGCGACGCACGCAGTCACAGGCCCCTTTAAAGCCGATTTCCGGATCATGGTGCGGGAGGAGATTCGCTGGATCACCGCTATGGGTCAAGGCGAAGACGTGGGCATCGTCGGCCCGACCAGGTTTGGCATCTTCCTTGATGTGACCGGCCACACACCGGCTGAGGAAGGGCATGAACTTCTCGCTGGTGAAATCAGCCACCGGGTCAAGAACCTTTTGGCGATTCTTGCGCACCACATCGAGCAAGACCGACATGGCGGGGGAACTCATTCAACGGCTGACGGCACTAGGGGACGCAACGGCAGCTGGCTGCAAATGCTTCCGACCGCAAAATTAGCTGCGTGCCGCAGTTCGTCAGTTCGCTCGCGCTCGTGGCCCAAGAGGGGCCCAGCGGTCGTTCGCCATGATCAACGCAATCCCTTTTGCATATTGCATCTGCCGCCAACCTGTGGGGCTATGATAGATGCCTACGGCCCGCCAGAAATCCCTCTCATCGTGAAGTGCCGAGAGGAATATCCATCTCGCGGCGTCCACATTGAAGCAGGCATCATCCCGGAGCCAGGACCTAACCTGGGCCTCACTGCGCTTCGTCAGCCGGGCGATGCGAGGCACCCACCAGCTGTTGACCTGCATCGGTCCTAAGTCGACGGAGCCATCCCTGTTCCTTACCTCCGCACCAATCCATCCCCCCTCCTGCCTCCTCAAGGCCCGCAGGGTTTGGGTGAGCCATGGTCGTCCAGAATCTGCCCGACGGATGCATTGATCGATCGCCGTCTCCGCCCTCAGCATGTCACCGTTCCTCGCCACACCATAAACTGCCGTTCCCTGAACGCTCAGCATGGAAGCGAAGCCGCCGGCCAAGAGCGTTACACGACACCGCCCGATCATCGATCCCGCCCTCGCTCCAGGCGCACCTCGGTCGTCCGGTCCGGCTCTTTGGGCTGGGAGATTTCTGGCTGCGACTGGTTCCGAAGCACGCGCTCGATAAGTGCAGTGAGAGTTTCGGTCGCGCGAAGCCCCGCGCCGGCCAGCCCCTTGCGGTCGCTCCCTCGATCACGGCCTCTGCTTTCGGAGCGCCGGAGAGCCAATCCACGCCGCTGCACGTCAAAGAGGTCGCGTTCCTTCTGGATGCGGGCAGCTTCCCTTTCGAGGCGCGCTTCCGTCCCGCTTGGCTTGATCAGGTCCAGCCCTTCTAGGGATGACGTTTTCTGGCCGGAATTACGCTTCAATTTCTCCACGAGGTCCGCCCGGTTCTCGGTCCAAAGCGTCACGCCAGATTCGGCACGAGTGATCGCGGTGTAGAAATTTTGTCCCGTCACCAGGGGAGAGTCGACGGGAGCGAGAACAAAGACCCGCGGGTAGGTTTTTGACTGCGAGGAGTAGACCGTCTCGGCATAGCCGTGATCCCATGTCTTGTGTTTCGAGAGGTCGATCTCCTGTTGTTCGCCGCGATCCCATCGGATCGTGGCCCGCTCGTTCTCCAATCGCTCGACCGTCCCCCGCTCGGCATTTTTAAGTCCCAGCTCCTTCGTCGCCAGACGCCATTGGATTCGATCCGCCGCCGCAAGGCCGCGGTCCTGTACGTTGAAGACGCTTACCATGGTGGCGCGCGTTCGGCGGGGGTCCCAAAGGATGATTCGGCCCTGCTGATCCTCCAGCCCGACTACTTCGCGCCCGCTCTCTTCTTTCCTGAAGCCGACGACTGCATATTCCGCCTGCCGGACTATTCCAAGCTTATTGACATCGCGGTTGAACATTACAACCTGACCCTTGGAATAAAGGCGGGCCATTCTACGCTCCTCACCCGAAAGGCCCGCTGGCGCCAGAATTTTCAACGGCACTTCCTCGCGACCGATGACACCTTCCTTCTGAAGCCCGCGCCGGACATTCGCGTTGACGGTGATCCGAGTGGCATTGTCGAGCACGAGGATGTTCGTCGAAGCGCGCATTTCTGGGGTCAATTGCATCCATCGATCGACAAGATTTTTTGCAAGCTTGCTCGCTTTGTCCCCGCTCACGACGCAGTCCAAAAAGCCGATCGCCCGCGCATATTCTCCAAGGCGCGCCTCCTTTACCGCCTTCATCATCCTTTCATTGTTCTGCTGACGCAGCGACTCAGGGAGCTCTGCCTTGGGCAATCCAAGCTCCTGAAGCAGCCAGAATGCCTTCCCTTGCTCAATCGCTCCGGTCTGCTTGTTGTCGCCGAGAAAGAGAATCCGAGCGCCTGTATCCCGACTGAGTTCTAGGAGCCTCAGTGCCTGGCGGTTGCTGAGCTGCCCGGCTTCATCGACCACCAGAAGATCGTGAGCGTCTAATTGGCGTCCGCCCGAGACGATCAAATTCATGACCGTCTGGGAGGGAATTTTCGCTTTCTTCCCCAGTTCTGCTGCAGCGGATGAGGTCGGCGCGAGGGCCTGCACCCGGACATCCGCATCCACCGCTGCGACCAACGCCCTAACCAGGGTCGACTTACCGGAACCCGCCACCCCATGGATTCCGATGAAGCGGTCGCGAGATGTGGCGAGCTTGGCGAGCGCGCGCTCCTGCTGAGAGGAAAGCTCCTCTGCCTCCAGAACCGAGAGCAGCCGGTCAGTGGAGGCGAGCGGCCGAGTATCATCCAACGCCAGGGCCAGGTGCTTCGACAAGGCAATCTCAAGCCGGGCGGTCGCGCGGCTTGTGCGCCCGCGCGTCAGGACAGCATCTCCGGTCTGGGTCCGCGTAGCCAGGAGCTTTTCCCGCTCTTCATGTTCCCTCACAAATGGGAGGACATCACGGAGGCTCACTTCTCCGACATGTACTGCGAGACCGGTGCGGATCAACTGCCCTTGACTATTCACCGCCTCGCGTGTTTCCATATTTCGGATACCGAACAGAGTGGCGCGCCCCGCGATGGCTCGACTACCCTCATGGTCGATCACCCCATCTCGATCGGCGGCATCCTTAACTTTATGGAGCATTTCGAGGAGAGGTCCCGCCTCCTTGTTCCAACGCTCGCGAAGCCCTTCTATGGTCGTTTTCTGTTTGGCCTTGCGCGTCTGATAGAAGGATGCGACGCGAGCTGCCTGTCCCATGCGGCCATGGTCCTTCGCGTGGGCGTCGATCTGCTCGGCTCGCTTGGACCACTCCGCGATCAGGCTCTTAGGTACGCCTCTGGACTTGTAACGGTTTTGCGCCGGTCACCTATCTCATTATGCCACCTTGGCTTCGAACGCGAGTGGGCTGATGCCGCCCAGGTATGAATGGCGGCGA
>NZ_JBHSFZ010000011.1:0-112509 GCF_042654265.1 Sphingobium tyrosinilyticum
GAAGAGTAGGGCGTCGCCAGGCATTGAAGCTTGCGCTTTGGATAAAACCCATTCACATCTCACAAAAGGGCGGCCCATAAAGCCGCCCTTTTGCGCCTCCTGGCCACGCAACGGCAGGAGCAAATATCGGTGACGCGGGATGGAGCAGCCCGGTAGCTCGTCAGGCTCATAACCTGAAGGTCGTAGGTTCAAATCCTACTCCCGCAACCAACATAACCAAAAAGGCCCCCCGCAAACCGCAGAGGGCCTTTGGTCGTTCTAAACAACCCCATTCCGCCCACTCAAGACGACGCTCACCTCAAAAGTCGAGCGCCAGCGCAGAAGTGCCCGCGCTCGCGGTCAAACCGTTTTGTGCTCCTGGCTCGGTATCGAAGCAAAGCCGCCCGCAGCGTTCCGGGCGTAATCGTACTTCCGGCTTCGTCGCCTGCCCCATCTCGTGCTGGACACCGCGGCCAGCCACACCTCCTCCATCGGCGCAGGACGATCCGGCCTGAGGTGAGCGTGACGCATGTCTCATCCGCCCCGCGCCGCGCCGAGACCGCCAGCGCAACCCGCCCACCAGCCGGATAGGCCCGCTGACATTCGCCCATGCTGCCCCGCGGGTCGGGCAACATCGCCCGGATGAGCAGCATATCAACCCCCGAATCCATTTGTGACCGGACGAGAAAAGGTGCGCACATCAGGCCGAGGCAGGCCGCTGTAAACCAGTCCGCCGACAGCTTTGATCGCGCCCTCCTGCCCTTCGCTAAAATGGACTCAAGCCCCCAATCTCCACCAGCATCAGGGCCAATCAGCACGTCCCGCTCGCCGCTCCGCAACCCTATGACGCATGGCGTTGTCTTTGCGCTTAGGAAGCGGCATTAGGAAACTCACCACCCGGCATAAGGGATGCTCATGGGCTTCAAGACTGCCGATGTACCAGATCAGCACGGCCGCACGATCCTGATCACCGGCGCTAACACTGGCATCGGTTTCGAGGCCGCCAAGGCGCTCGCCAGTAAAGGTGCGCGAGTGCTGCTTGGATGTCGCGATGCGGATCGAGGCGAAGCGGCGATCAGGGACATCGCCGCGGCGGCGCCGGGCGCCGACCTTGATCTGGTTCTGTTGGATCAGGCCGATCTAGTGAGCGTCCACGCCGCAGCCGAGCGTATCGCTGGGGAGCCGCGACTTGATGTCCTGCTCAACAATGCGGGCGTGATGATCCCGCCGCTCTCCCGAACGGTGCAGGGTTTTGAGCTCCAGTTCGGGGTCAACCATCTCGGCACCTTCGCGCTCACAGCCTTGCTACTACCCAAGCTCGCCCAAACGCTGGGCTCACGCGTCGTCGTCACGTCCAGTCTGGCGCACCGCAGAGGCCGTATGCTGTGGGACGATTGGAATGCGGAACGGAGCTATGATCCGGCGCGCTATTATGGTCAGAGCAAATTGGCCAACCTGCTGTTCGTCCTCGAACTTGATCGACGGTTGCGGGCAGCCGGCTCTCCGGTCCATGCAATCGGTTGCCACCCTGGCGTGTCGCTGACCGAGCTGATGCGCCATCTGCCTCGATGGACGCAGTCACTAATGCCGCTGGCGCGGCCCCTGTTCAACCCGGTATCCGCAGCCGCCTGGCCAGCGCTTCAAGCCGCCACCGATCCGCAAGCACAAGGCGGTGACTATTTCGGACCGCAAGGCCCTTGGGAGATGAGGGGTGTGTCAGGTTCCGCGGTCGTCGAAAGTTTCGCGCGCGAAGCCGAGAATGCGCGGCGGCTTTGGGACCTCTCCGTTGAGTTGACGGGAATCGATCCAGGGCTACCGGCGGTCTAACGAAAAAGCGCACCGGCGCATGCTGGTGGATTACGGCGAAGGACAGTCGATAGCTTCCACCGTCCTGCTCACCCCACGGCGATCATCGAAATTTGCCGTCCGTAGCTCGCCTCCCCCAAGTGGCAGGAGCGCCGATAGCTGAAGAAGCGCTCGGGTTGGCTGTAGGTGTCCTGATCGAGCATCTCGATCCGTCCGACGCCAGCGTCAGCAAGGCGCGCCGCTACATAGGCGGCAATATCGAACTGACAGTGGCCTTCTCGCCCTTCGGTGAAAAAGCGGCCATTTTTCGCATCCTTAGCTTCGAAATTGCGCGCGAAATCCAGCGTCACTTCATAGGAGCTGCGGCTAATACAAGGGCCGATGGCAGCGCTGATCCGGTCGGCGCGCGCACCCATCTTCTGCATCGCCGCGATCGTCAGGTCCGTCACGCCCGTGAGTGCGCCTTTCCAGCCCGCATGCGCTGCGCCGACAATGCCCGCCTCCGCATCGGCGAGCAGCACGGGTACGCAATCCGCCGTCAATATGCCGAGGATCAAGCCCGGCCGATCCGTCACCATTGCATCGGCAGCCGGACGATGCGCGTCGGTAATGGAGCCGGTTACGGTTATGACATCCGGCGAGTGGACCTGCCGCACCGTCACCAAGGCCGCGCCAGGCAGCAGGGCATCCTTCGCCAAGTCCCGGTTACTCAGGATGGCATCCCGCTCATCTTCCGAACCAAGCCCGACGTTCAGGCCCGCATGCACACCGGTCGATACGCCCCCCCGGCGGCCTGCAAAGCCGTGCGGAACGCCCTGCAGGCTTGCGGCGCGCAGCAGTTCGACCATTGAAAACTCCCTTTGGACAAGCGTGTCGAGGTCGCGCAACATACTTGCGCGCGCCATAATAAGCGATAGTCTCGGGCACAGAACAGAGGGGAACGGCCGCCGTGCGCCGTTTGGGCAAAAGATATGAAATATAAAGGGCTCCACACATGATCTTCGGCCGCATCAAGTCCTTGGACGCCATATTGGCGACGGCGGAAAAAAAATCGCTGGTGCGAACCTTGGGTCCGATACAGCTGACCCTGCTTGGGGTCGGGGCCATCATCGGGACAGGTATCTTTGTATTGACCGCCGCCGCCGCGCAAAAGGCTGGCCCGGGCATGATGTGGAGCTTCGTGATTGCAGGCGCCGTCTGCGCCTTCGCAGCGCTTTGCTATTCTGAAATCGCGTCCATGGTTCCCGTGTCGGGCTCTGCCTATACCTACACCTATGCGGTGGTGGGCGAACTGCTGGCCTGGATGGTGGGGTGGGCCCTCATTCTGGAATATGCGGTGGCTGCCAGCGCGGTTTCGGTCGGTTGGTCAGGCTATTTCATGGGCCTGATGAAAAGCCTCACAGGGCTTGAACTGCCTCAGGCGCTTTCGGCGGGTCCTGCCTGGACCATGAATGGCCTGCTGCCCCATGCTGATTTTTCTCATGGGGTCATCAACATTCCCGCGATCGTCGTGGCGCTTGCGGTGACAGCCCTGCTTGTCATCGGCACCACGGAAAGCGCGCGAGTCAACGCCGTCCTGGTCGCAATCAAGGTCGCGGCGCTTACGGCTTTCATCGCCCTCACATTGCCAGTTCTCGATACAGGCAATTTCTCCCCCTTCGCACCCAATGGCTGGTTTGGCCCGGAAGGGACGAGCGGCATGGGGGTCGTGGGCGCGGCGGCTTCTATCTTCTTCGCCTATGTCGGCTTTGATGCCGTCTCCACTGCAGCGGAGGAGACCAAAAACCCTCAGCGCAACGTGCCCATCGGCCTGATCGGCAGCTTGGCGATCTGCACGATCTTCTACCTGCTCGTCGCGGCCGGGGCGATCGGCGCCATTGGCGCGCAGCCGGTGATCGGCCTGGACGGTTCGGTCGTGGCGCCGGGATCGAAGGGTTTCGCTGAAGCCTGCGCCACCGCCGCTCATGCCGGAGACCTGGTCTGCTCCAACGAGGCGCTTGCCCATGTGCTGCGTTCGATCAACTGGACGGTTGTGGGCAACGCGTTGGGCCTCGCCGCTAACTTGGCGCTACCGTCCGTCATTTTGATGATGATGTTCGGCCAAACCCGCATCTTCTTTGTGATGGCTCGCGACGGCCTGCTGCCCGAAAAGCTCGCCAGCATTCATCCACGCTTCAAGACGCCCCATATCGTCACCATGGTGACGGGTGTTTTCGTCGCCATTGGTGCGGCCTTGCTGCCGGTGGGCCAACTGGCGGACATTTCCAATTCCGGTACGCTTTTCGCCTTCTTCATGGTGTCGATCGCGATACTCGTGTTGCGCGTACGCGATCCTCACCGCGTCCGTCCATTCCGCACGCCCGCCGTGTGGTTCATCGCGCCCATGGCCGCGGTCGGCTGTCTGTTTCTCTTCTTCAACCTGCCGGTCGATGCTCAGCTGGTCCTGCCGGTTTGGGGCGGCCTCGGCCTGTTCCTCTATTTCCTATATGGCTATCGCAAGAGTCATGTGGCCCGCGGCATCGTCGAAACGCATGAGCAGGATATCGGCATTCCGCCGCAACCCGTGCCGCCCATGCCGGGTGCGCACACGCCGGGCGGGCAAGACGCCTGATCAAGCAGGGGGGCGGCGGCGCGAACCGCCGCCTCTTTTCAATGAATCGTATCTAATTCCGGTTCGCGCAGCGCGTCATGACGCGGGCGGGTGAACAGCTTGCCCCTCTCCGCGAACAGCACGATCAGGAAAGCCGCGCCGCCAAAGATCAGCATGCCCACGGTCAGCGGCAGGGTGGTGCCGTCAAATGCCCGTCCGACCACACTACCCAGCGCACTGGACACGGCGGTCGTCAGAAATGCCTGGAAGGATGAGGCGGCGCCCGCTCCCCTGGCGAACGGCTCCATGGAGATCGCGCCGAAATTGGACGCGGTGAAGGCCACCGCCATCATCGTCGCCGATTGGAAGAACATGAAGCTGTACATCGTCTCCATTCCGGCGACGATCACGACAAGGTGGATGGCGCTGGTCAGGATCAACGACAGCACTGCGCCTTGGCTGAGCCGCCGCGCGCCGAAGCGCGATACCAACCGGCTGTTCAGCAGGCTGCCGACACCCATGCTGCCCGCCATCACGGCGAAGGCGAGAGGGAAGGCCTTTTGCGCATGGAAGATGTCGAAGAAAATCTGCTGCACGGACAGGATGAAACCGATCAACCCGCTCATCACCACGCCGCTGGCCAACATATAGCCAGCAGAGCTGCGATGGGTCATTACGGCAGCCATGGTGCGGAAGATCGTCGCCGGGTTCATCCGCAGCCGGTTTTCCGGCCTCAACGTCTCGGGCATGCGCAGGATCATCCATATCAGGATCAGCGCCGCTTGGATCGCCAGTATCCAGAAGATCCATCGCCATGGCGCGAACCACAATATGGCTTGGCCAAAGCTGGGAGCGACCACGGGGATCAGCATGAATACGGCAAGTATAAGGGACATGACCTTCGCCATGGCGTCGCCCTTGAACCGGTCGCGGATGATCCCGACCGCGACCACCCGGCTCGCTCCCGCGAAGAATCCGGCAAGGAAACGCCCCACCAGCATCATGGGAAAGCTGTGCGCCACGGCACAGCCGATCGTGGACAGGATGAAAAGCGCCAACGCGCCGCCCAGCACGGGTTTGCGGCCAAAACGGTCCGACAGCACGCCAAACAGCAACGACCCGATCCCCAGGCCCAGAAAATAGGTGCTGATGATGAGCTGGCGGTCATTGGCCGCCTCTATCGCCAGGTCGCGGCCGATGTCCGGCAGCGCCGGCAGCATCGGGTCGGTGGACAGCGCGTTCATCGCCATCAGGCATGCGCTGAGCACGACGAACTCGCGGAAGCCGACATCTTTTTGCGATACTGTGGCGGCGACCGGAAGGGGTGGGTTGGTCATGGCGCGGCTATGGGGATAAACCCTCCGTGAAGCCAGCCCTAGATGGGTCGCCCCGCCGCATTAACCTTGCTCATCCCGCTTTTCCGGCCTTGGCCGATTATCACCACGAACGTGCGTTAACCATTTTTTATCGCCTGCCGGTGCACCGTGACGTCTGTAGAGAAGCTTTATGTCGAAATCCACAGGGGGATTCGGTCGTGGCGAACAGTCTGAAGAGTGCACAGTTTCTCATGGAAAGCCGCCTGTCGGACACAGGCTGGGAATCGGCGGAGGCCTGTTTTGACCTCGGCGTCGCCTATAGCTGCGGCACCGGCGGCATGCCGGTCGATCTGATCGAAGCGCATAAATGGTTCAACCTCGCGGCCCTGCGCGGCAGCGAAGAGGGCCAGGCGATGCGCGCCGAAATTGCCGAAGAAATGACAGCGCGCGAAATCGCCGAGGCCCAGCGCCAGGCCCGCGCCTTGCTTGCCGCGGGTCAGCTGCGCGCCGCCTGATCGTCAGCCGTCCTTCCGGAACGGCGCGCGTTCGGAAAGCCAGATGCGATCGCGCTGCACGCCCGTCCGCTCCGCCGCCAGAAAGTCGGCCACTGCTCGCCGAAAGGACGGATTGGGCAGAAAATGCGCGGAATAAGTGGGCTCAGGTCCATAGCCCCGCGCCAGCTTGTGACTGCCCTGCGCGCCCGCCTCGACCCGTGCCAGTCCGCGCGCGATGGCGACATCGATCGCCTGATAATAGCATAGTTCAAAATGCAGATGGGGCACATCCTCGACGCAACCCCAATAGCGGCCATACAGGGCTTCGTCGCCAATCAGGTTGAGCGCCCCTGCAATCGGTCTGCCCTGCCTTTTCGCCAGCATCAGCAGCACGCGATCGGCCATGCTTTCGCCCAGCATCGAGAAAAAGGACCGGGTGAGATAGGGCCGACCCCATTTGCGTGAGCCGGTATCCTGATAAAATCGCCAGAAAGCGTCCCAATGCGCTTCCTGAAGGTCGCTGCCGGTCAGGTGGACGATCTCCAGACCTTCGACTGCGCGCTCACGTTCCTTGCGAATATTCTTCCGCTTGGCGCTCGACAAGGTGGCGAGGAAATCGCCAAAGTCGCGATAGCCGCGATTAGTCCAATGGAACTGGCTGTCCTCGCGGATCAGCCAGCCCGCCGCTTCGAACAGCGGCACCTGCGCCGGATCGATGAAGGTCGCGTGGGCGGAGGACAGGTCGTTACGCTCCACCACCGCCTCAATGCCCGCGATCAGCGCCGGAGCGAGCGCGGGATCACGTAACAGCAGCCGGGGGCCGGGGACGGGCGAAAAGGGCGCGGCGAGCTGAATTTTGGGATAATATTGGCCTCCAGCGCGCTCCCAGGCATCGGCCCAGCCGTGGTCGAACACATATTCGCCCTGGCTGTGCGTCTTGCCATAAAGCGGTGCCGCAGCCGCGATGCGCCCATCCGCGCCGTCGATGACTAAAGGCAAAGGCTGCCATCCGGTGCCGGGGCCTACGCTGCCCGACCGTTCCAGCGCGCCTAGAAAATCCCAGCTCATGAAGGGATTGCCGCCTCCGGAGCAGGCGTCCCACTGGTCACGCGGAACATCCGCCACGCCGCCAGCCATCCGCGCGACGCATTCAGTCACGCGGAATCTCGAATATGATCTGGTCGGCATGGATTGCGGCATTGGCGCGCTCACTCGCCGTCCGCACGGTCCAAGTCAGCACGGGCAGGCCCTGCTCGCGGGCTTTTGCCGAAAAAGAGGGGAGGTCGCGAATATCACAAGCGACAAAATCGGGTTTCGCCACCCAAAGTGCAAGGCCGCGTCGGGCCGCGCCGCGCCAACCGGCTTCACCCTGCTCCGTCACCACCAGCCCCCGCACCACTTGCGGCATGCGCCGGGCGAACCAGCGGATCGCTACGGGGTTGAAGGACATGACGGCGGCAAGCGCGCCAGGATGGCGCGCCAGATCCCGAGCGACAGCGGCACAGAGCGGTCCCACATGACGGCCTATCACCTTGAGTTCGATCAGCAGCGGGACGTTCGGTCCGCATAGCTGGAGCAATGCCTCCAGACGGGGGATGCCGCCGCCGTCCGTTAGCTTGGTCTGTTCGAGTCTTTCTGCGGAGAGATCCGACAGCAGCCCTTCGGCGCCGGTCATGCGCAGCAGCGCCACATCGTGAAAAACCATCGCCACGCCATCGCGGCTCAGCCGCACATCGCACTCGATGCCATGGCCTTGAGCAATGGCTGCGCGAAAGGCGGCCATGCCATTTTCGCTGATCCCCACCCCATGCAGCCCGCGATGGGCGAAGGGACGGGCGGTCAGGAAGGAAAGGTCATGCCGCCGGCCGGACAAGGACGATCGCGTCGATTTCGACTGCTGCGCCAAGCGGCAGCACCGGCACACCCACCGCGCTGCGGGCATGTTTCCCCGCCTCGCCGAAAATTTCGACCATCAGTTCGGATGCGCCGTTCGCAACCTTGGGCTGATCGGTGAAGCCGGGGACGCTGCTGATGAAGGCGCCCAGCTTCACGATCCGCTCGACCCGGTCCAGGTTGCCCAGGGCCGCCTTCATCTGCGCGATCAGGTTGAGCCCGCAGGCGCGCGCCGCCTTGACGCCAAAGTCGAGGTCGCGATCCTCGCCGAGACGGCCGGTCATCAGCTGACCATCGGACAGGGATATCTGGCCGGAAATATGCAGCAGGCCGTTGACCTCTACCGTGGCGACATAGGCCGCGACCGGCGCGGCGGCTTTCGGCAGGGTAATGCCTAGTTCGGTCAGGCGGGCTTCGACGCTCATGCAGGGGCTCCATCGGAATGATAAATGTCAGAAGGGGCGGGGCCTTCGCCCAGCCGCGCCATGATCCATGCTTCGGCGCTGGTCCAGTCGTCGATCCGTGCATGGGCGAGGGGCGCTACATCGATCTGAGGCGCGATTTCCCGCTCACCGACCATGTGCAGGCGCCACACGCCCGGCGCATGCTGCGCAACCGATTGATGATGTTCCGCCAGATCGTCGATGAAGAGGGCGGTCGAAGGGCGGCGCTCAGCCACGATCGCGGCCAAGGGTTCGCCCTTGGGGCCATGATTCCAATGGACCGGAAAGTGGAGGCCGTGGGCCGCCAATTGCTCGACCCGCTGCTGGTGATGCCGCTCGCCGATATTGGTGAGAACCACAATGTCGGCGACATGCGATAGCCGCGCCATCGCTTCTACCGCGCCGCTGATGGGCTTTTGCCGGTGCATTTCCGTGTCGAAAAAGCCGACCAACAGTTGCCACACCAGTTCGCGCTCCAGCGGGATGCCGCTGTCTTTGTGGCGCAGCGCCTCGGCAAAGCCGCGTTCGCGCATGTCGAAATGGACGTCATGATGCTCGTCCAGCCATTCGCGAAAAGGGACGACCATGTGCAGCAGCACTTCGTCGCAATCGGTGATGATCAGCGGCCGGCTCATCGCCCCAGTTCCTGCCGGGCGGCGATCAAGGCTGCTGGTTTTGTATCCAGCGCCTCGGCGCAGGCGATCAGGTCCGGCTCATGATCGGCCAGGAATTCCAGTACCGCCCGCAACACGGCCGGATTGCCGACCCCCGCGCGCAGCGCGTCGGCGTCAAGGCCCGTCAACGCCAGCAATCGGTCGGCGCGCCGCTCATCATTCAGCGTCCAAGCCAGCGCCATCAGCGCCAGCGTGCCGGCTTCCTCGCCATCTTGGCGGCTATCCTGCTTGCCATCGGGGTTCTCGGGACGCATGATCGATTCTCGGCCAAGGGCAGTTTTAAAAAAGCGCGCTTTTCTTATGCGCATTATCTAACGCGGGTGACTGGTGGCAAAGCGCGTGCTCGTTGTCGAGGACAACGAACTCAATCTCAAACTTTTTTGCGATCTGCTGCGCGCGCATGGCCATGAGGTGCTGCCGTTGCGCGATGGCCGCGATGTCGTGGCGCAGGCGCTGGAATTTCGCCCAGACCTGGTGATTACCGATATTCACCTGCCCCATGTCAGCGGCCTTGACCTCATCATTTCCCTGAAACGCGACCCACGGCTGGCGCTTGTGCCGATCATGGCCGTGACTGCCTATGCCGGAAAGGGCGACGAAGACCGGATTCGCGGGGCAGGGGCGCAGGCTTATGTGTCCAAGCCGATTTCGGTGCTGCGCTTCATCGAACAGGTGAACGCCCTGCTGTAACGCGCGAGTCACAACTGTCATTATACGGTCATTCAATTTTCATGGGCGCGCCTTTGAAGTGAAGCCTTGATTACATGCGCCTCTGCCAACTCCCCGGGCCAAGGACGCGGCATCCCGCCGACAGTCCGATCCGCAACAGGGGTAAATCCATGTCTCACCTCACCGACGAGGCGCGCGCGCCGTTTCGTGATGCCGAGCCCAAGATCGACGCTGGCGACAATTGCCTGGAAGCGATCGTCGCCGCCAACCCGGCTCGCCGCTCTGTCCTGAAGAACGGCCTGCTCGGCCTGTCCATGCTGCCGATGCTGGGCGCGCTCGCCGCTTGCGGCGATGACGATGATGGTAGTTCGCCGACTCCCTCACCCAGCCCGACGCCGACCCCGACTCCCGCGCCCAGCTATTCCATCGCCTTTGCACCCGTTGCAGCCAACCAGAATGACACGGTCACCGTTCCCACCGGTTACACTGTCGATGTGCTGCTGAAGGCTGGCGATTCGGTTGAGGCAGGCACGGCCTATGCCGGCAGCTTCCCGACTCCCGCTGACGCCGAAAAATGGGCCGGCGGCAATCATGACGGCATGGAATATTTCGAGCTGTCGGGCGTTAACGCCAACGGTGGTGGTCTGCTCGCCATCAACCATGAACTGGCCGACTATAATATCCTGTTTTCCGGCAGCTATAATGCGGCCACCGCGACGGCGGACCAGAAAGCGCTCGCCCTGTCGGCGGTCGGCATTTCGGTCGTTGAAGTCGCCAAGGGGACGGACGGCAAATGGGCGGTGAAGGCGGGCTCGCGCTTCAACAAGCGCTACACGGGTAACGGCAGCTACCGCGCGGGCGGCCCCGCCGCGGGCCAGCTTTCGGGCTCGATCAAGGGCATGCTGAACAACTGCTCTTCCGGCCGTACGCCCTGGGGCACTTATCTGACCTGTGAAGAGACCACGAACAATTATCTCGATCCGACGCAGCCCGCCACCAACTATGGTTGGGTTGTCGAGATCGATCCGTATCAGGAATTGGCCGAGCCGACCAAGCGCACCGCCATGGGCCGGTTCAGCCATGAAAATGTCGCCTATCTCAACGACAGCAACAATCGCGTCGCCTTCTACATGGGCGATGACTCGACGCCGGGCTGCATCTACAAATTCGTTCCTAACCGGGCCTACAGCGCGAACAATCGCGCAGCCAACACCGACCTGCTCGACTATGGCACGCTCTATGTCGCCCGCTTCAACGCAGATGGCACAGGCGAATGGCGCGCGCTGGTGCAGGGGCAGAACGGGCTGGTCGCCGGTGCGGCCGATCCGGGCAATGTCAGCCAATCGACCACGCCGCCCCCGCCGGTCACGGTCAATTTCAACACGACCGCCGATGTGTTGATCAACACCCAGGCGGCTGCGCGCGTGGCTGGCGGCACGCTGATGGACCGTCCGGAATGGATCACGGTTGCGCCGAACAAGCAGGCGATCTTCGTGACGCTGACCAACAACAGCGGCCGTCGCGTGACCGACAATCCCAATCCGCGCGTCACCAACCTGCACGGCCATATCCTGAAGTTCCGCGAGGCCGGCGATTCGCCGCTCGCCACCACATTCACTTGGGAACTGTTCCTGCTGGCGGGCAATCCGCAGCTGGCCGAAGCGAACCTCAAGGGCAATATCAACGGCGACTTCTTCTCCAGCCCCGATGGTCTCCGCATCGATCCGCAGGGCCGCCTATGGGTGCAGACTGACCATAATCTGACCGGCAATGCCGGCACGTTGAACGGCGCCGCGGTCAACATGGTCCAGGCTTTCGGCAACAATTCGATGTATTATATCGATCAGGCCAGCAAGCAGTCGAAGCGTTTCCTGGTCGGGCCAACCGGCTGCGAAATCACCGGCATCGCCTATACGCCGGACCTCAAGACCTTCTTCATCAACATCCAGCATCCGACCGGCAACTGGCCCGTGGCAGGGCAGCAGCCGCGCTCCTCGACGATCGTCGTGACGCGGACGGACGGTCAGCCGGTCGGCAACTGATCCTTCTCCCTCCGTTCGTTTCGAGCTGGGCGAGAAGGTTTCTCAACTTCGCTCGAACGAACGGACGGTTAAAATTTGCTCGATTTTATCGCGAACAAGGAAAGGCCCGTTCCCACAAGGGGACGGGCCTCTTCTGTCAGCCACGCAAGTGGACCGAGGCGGGCGAACCCGCCTTCAGATCACTTGATCTTGGCTTCCTTGAACTCGACATGCTTGCGCACGACCGGGTCATATTTGCGGAAGCTCAGCTTCTCGGTCTTCGTGCGCGGGTTCTTCTTGGTGACGTAGAAGAAGCCGGTGTCAGCCGAGCTGACGAGGCGAATCTTGACGGTTGCTGGCTTGGCCATGGCCCTGGTTCCTGAATATCGTGAAAAAGAAAAGCGGCCCCCCAATTCTTGCGAAAAAGGGCCGCCCCGTTTCAGCAGCCGCCCATGAGGGAGATTCGGAATAATGTCAATACGCGCGTGGCAGGGACTCACTGGCCATGCTAGGCTTTACGCGGCCTTAACCCGTTCCGGTACATGCTGTCATCGGAGCGACAGGACAGGGGGAGACTTCCCATGCGACATGATCCGATGCTGGCCATTCTTGTAGATCTGCTGCGCCGTGTGGACGGCCTTGCCGGACAGCGAGGCCATGTGAGCTTGGCGCGATTGCGGGATGAGGTGGATCATATCCGCCATGTCGCGCGCGCCTATCAGATCGACAGCGTCGAAGGATTGGCGGGAACGCTGCAGTCGGCCTTGTCGCTGCAGGGGATGGGCCCTGTGGTGCTTTCCTATCTTGATCTGATGCGCGACGCGATCGCGGCCGAAATGCCGGAGGCGCAGGTCATACCGATGCCCATGGCCGTCAAGCCGATCGCCGGAACGCCGATGTCTCTCTGACGATCGGCCGGCGGGTTCATGGATGCATTGCTGACCGCGCTGCTCGGGTGCTTCCTGGCTGAGATCGGTGACAAGAATCAATTGCTGGTGCTGGCGCTCGCGGCCCGGTTCGGACGCGACGGCGCGATGATTGCGGGCATATTTATCGCGGCCGCCGCCAACGCCGCGATCGCCGCTGCGGCTGGCGCCTTCCTCGCGCCGATGCTGGGATCGGACGCGCGGCTGCTGTTCCTTGCTCTGGCGTTGCTGTTCCTGGGCATTGGCCTGCTCTGGCCGGTGAAGCCGCCCGATCCGCTCGTCGGCTGGCCTACGGGCCCGCTGTTGACCTCCGCGCTCGGGCTCTTCATCCTGGGCTTTGGCGACGGCTCGCAATTCCTGATCCTCGGCATCGCTACCCGCACCGCTGACCCGATACTCGCGGGCATAGGTGGTGCTTTGGGAGTGGCGACCGCCCTAGTCCCGGCGGTGCTGCTGCGGGAGCGACTGCTACGCGTCGTCCCCGTCCGGGCGATCCGCTATGGCGGCGCTGCGGTCACCCTGATCCTGGCGGCAGCTCTTGCCATCAGCGCGCTGCAACTGGCCTGATCGAATGCGTCCATCAGACTGAACGAGGATTTTGGCGGGCAATTCACGCCTTGTCATGGCACCTTCTCGGCACCAGATCATTATACGCGCGAAATCATCGCATGAGCCAGGAGCACAGCATGACAGCCCCCGACCTCAAAACCCCGACGGACCTGCGCAACAACGCCACCAAATCTGTGGCACAGGCGCTGAATGGCGTGCTGGCGGACAGCTATGCGCTCTATTTCAAGACCAAGAATTTCCACTGGCATGTGTCGGGGCCGCACTTCCGCGACTATCACCTCATGTTCGATGAGCAGGCCACGCAGATTCTCGCTACCACCGACGCCATTGCCGAGCGTGTGCGAAAGACCGGCAACACCACGTTGCGCTCGATCGGCGACATCGGCCGCCACCAGTCTATCGCAGACAATGACGCGGATTATGTCAGCCCCGCCGACATGCTGAACGAACTGCGCGAGGATAATCTGCGCCTGGTCGAAGCCCTGCGCGCCGCCAAGTCCGCCGCCACCGAAGCAGGCGACAATGCGACAGAGGGCATTATCGACGACTGGACCGACCAGGCCGAAGAACGCGCCTGGTTCCTGTTCGAGGCAGGCCGGAACGGCTGATCAGGTCGTTCTTCGCAGACACGCGCTCCATGCGCCTCTGCGAAGAACAAGATTGCGATCAACCCTCCTGGATCGGATCGATCGAAAGGATCTCCACAGCGTCCGCCTTCCCACCGAAATCGAGCAGCTCGCCCACTTCGGCATTCATCATCGCGCGGGCAAGTGGCGAAGAGAAGCTGATCCGCCCTTCATTAGGATCAGCTTCGTCGTCACCGACTATGGCGACGGTCTTGGTTCGGCCATTCAGCCGATAAGTAACGCGCGCGCCAAACGCCACGGCTCTGCCATCCGGCGCCGGTCGCAACTCCGCCGTCGCCAGCCGCGTGCGCCAATAGCGCAGCTCGCGCTTCAGCTTCTTCGCCTCGTCCTCGGCCATAGCGGCGATATCGATCGCTTCCAGCGCATCGACCTTCTCGCGCGTCAGCCGAAGCCCGCGCTCTGTCACCCAGTTGGGGCCCAGCGGCAGCGGGATCTCGAAGGTGGGCTCCAGATGCTCCTCATCGCTTTCGCGGCGAAAGGCGACGCTCATAAATATCTCCTGAGAATATCCGGCCGAGATTGGGTGGCCAGAGCGGCCTTTCAATCCTCGTCGAACAAACCGGCGAGTTGCTCGACCATCGTGCCGCCCAATTGTTCGGCATCCATGATGGTGACGGCGCGCTTATAATAGCGCGTGACGTCATGACCGATGCCGATCGCCACAAGCTGGACGGACGACCGATTTTCGATCCAATCGATCACCTGTCGCAAATGCCGCTCCAGATAGGTGCCGCTGTTGACCGACAGGGTGGAGTCATCCACCGGCGCGCCATCGGAAATCACCATCAATATGCGGCGTTCCTCGTTGCGCGCGATCAGCCGGCTATGCGCCCACAGCAGCGCCTCCCCGTCGATATTTTCCTTCAGAAGCCCTTCGCGCATCATCAGGCCCAGATTACGGCGCGCCCTGCGCCACGGTTCGTCGGCTTTTTTGTAGATGATGTGCCGCAGGTCATTCAGCCGCCCCGGCATCGGCGGCCGTCCCGCAGCCAGCCAATCCTCGCGGCTCTGGCCGCCCTTCCAGGCGCGCGTGGTGAAGCCCAAAATCTCGGTCTTGACGCCGCAGCGCTCCAGCGTGCGCGCCATGATGTCGGCGCTGATCGCCGCGATGCTGATCGGCCGCCCGCGCATCGATCCTGAATTGTCGATCAGCAGCGTGACGACGGTGTCGCGAAATTCGGTATCGCGCTCAATCTTGTAGGACAGCGACCGCGTGGGATCGATGATGATCCGCGCCAGCCGGGCCGCATCCAGCATTCCTTCTTCCTGATCGAAGTCCCAGCTACGCGATTGCTGCGCCATCAGCCGCCTTTGCAGCCGGTTGGCGAGCTTCGTGACCGCACCCTGCAGGCTGACCAACTGCTGATCCAGAAAGCCCCGCAGCCGGTTCAGTTCCTCCTCGTCGCACAGATCCTCGGCCGTCACGACTTCATCATGCGCTTGGCTGTAGGGCTTATAGTCGAAGCCCGGCGGCAGGTCAGACAGCGGCCGGTTGGGGCGAACCGGCATCATGCCTTCTTCGCCCATATCGTCGGCGCCTTCATCGCTGTCGGCGTCGAACTCGTCGCTATATTCGGTTTCGCCCTCCTCGGTGTCGCCGCCCTTATCCTCGGCGCGCGCCTCGGCGTTCATGTCGCTGTCGCCAGCCTCATCCTCGCCGGAATCGCCGTCGTCCTGCTGCTCCTCCTCGTCCTCGCCTTCTTCCTGCGGCTCATTCTCGTCGGTTTCAGGCGGCACATCGCTGTCGACCAGCTGCAAATGCTCCAGCATCGCCTGGGCAAGCTTCTGGAACGCGCGCTGGTCGTCGATCGCCAGTCCCAGCGCGTCGAGGTCGGCGCCCGCCTTCTCCTCGATCCAGGCATCGACCATAGCCATGCCCGACGCCGCATCCTTGGGGATAGCCTGCCCGGTCAGCCGCTGTCGCACCTTGAGCGCTAGCGCGGTCGATAGCGGCACTTCATCGGCTGAGCGCGCGCGGCGCAGGGGGTCCGACTTCAGCCGCAACTCCAACGCATGGTTGAGAT
Organism: Sphingobium tyrosinilyticum; assembly: GCF_042654265.1. Taxonomy (NCBI): domain Bacteria; kingdom Pseudomonadati; phylum Pseudomonadota; class Alphaproteobacteria; order Sphingomonadales; family Sphingobiaceae; genus Sphingobium; species Sphingobium tyrosinilyticum. The sequence goes on from NZ_JBHSFZ010000011.1 coordinate 16,053, forward strand.
TGGCGCGCACGCCCTCCATCGCGCGCGATCCGATCGCTTCCACCCGCGCCTGCTCGACCGCGTCATAGACCGCCCGGGCCGTCGCATCGGCTGGCGCAGCCGCCGCGTGCATCCGCAAATTATGGTGGCGCAACCGCAGCGCATTGGCATCGGCAAAGCCACGGGCAAGCGCGACCTGTTCGGGCGGCAGGTTACGGCCGGGCATCGGCACTTTGATCGCCTTCCCCGCCATATGCGGCGCGTCGGCGGTGAAGCCCACCTCCACCTCCGCATCGCGCGCCATCGATCGCGCCGCGCCTGACAGCACATCCTTGAAGGCGTCGAGGGGTGACCGCTCCGCCATCAGTCGAGCAGTCTCGTGCGCAGCGCCTTGCGTGCCGCCTCATCGACGCCCAGCGCTTGGGTCAGATAGCCGTCAACCCCGCCATGCCTTTCGTCCAGAACGGCGAACAGAGCGTCTAGATAGGCCACATCGACCGTGAGCAGCGGCTCCAGCACCTCCGGCCGCACGCGCCGTGCTCGCGCGACGAGCGTGTTGCGCTGGGCCAGAAGCCAGTTCCAATCGGCATGCTCATTGGTCAGAAGATAATCTGCGACGATGGTCTCTCGCGGCACGCCCAGCGCCGCCAGGATCAGCGCGGCGCCAACACCGGTACGATCCTTACCCGCCGAACAATTGATCAGGATGGGAACGCGCCCGTTCGCGATCTGCGCGAACATGGCGCGATAGGATGCGGCATGGTCAACGGGAATGACACGATAGAGCGACAGCATCGCTTCGCGCATGTCTTCGGCCGTCGCGTCCGTACGCTTCAGCATCTCGCCCAGAAGGCCGCTGCTCTCGCTATAGTCGCGGCAGAAATAATCGACCTCCGCCCCATGCCAGAGCGTCGGTTCGGCGGTCCGTTCATTGCCCCGCCGGAAGTCGCAGATCGCCCGGATGCCGAGCGAGCGGAGATGCGCGGCATCCGCGTCGCTCAGCAGCGCCATTGTTCCCGAACGGTAAAGCATGCCCCGCCGGACCACGCGTCCGTCGGCGGTCGCGTAACCACCAAAATCGCGCAGGTTGAACGCGCTCTCCAGTCGCAGGCGGCCCCTTTGGGCAAACGGCGCGTCCGCGCTGTTCACGGCCGCTCGCCTTCACCCACACGCGGCACGGCTACGGTTTCGATCCGCGTGTCGACTTCGCTCATCAGCTTGTGGACAGGGCAGCGCGCGGCGACGCCGATCAGCGTGTCATGCTGCTCGTCGGTCAGCGGGCCGCTGAGCGCAATGCGCGTGGTCAGCCGGTAGATGCCGTCCCGTTCCTGGCTCGCGTCGCGGATCACCCCGACATGAATGCCTTCGACCGGGATGCCCTTGCGCTGCGCATACCAGAGCATGGTCATCGCCTTGCACGCGCCCAGCGCCGAATCATACAGGTCGTGCGGATCGGGACCCGCATCATGCCCGTCCGGTGCGGTCATGTCGGCGATCAGCTCATGCCCGCGGATGCTGATCCGGTGGGCGCTGCCGTCCGGGGCGATGCGTTCGACGACGATCATCGCGTCATGCCGCCCGGTGGGCGACGCTTTCGGGCAGATCCTTGCCGAACACGCGCTGATAATATTCGGCCACCAACGGCCGCTCCGCCTCATCGCACTTGTTGAGGAAGGACAGGCGGAAGGCAAAGCCGATATTTTTGAAGATCAGCGCATTCTGGGCCCAGCTGATCACGGTGCGCGGGCTCATCACCGTCGAAATGTCGCCGTTGATGAAGCCCTGGCGGGTCAGTTCCGCCACCTTGATCATATTCTCGACTTCCTTGCGGCCGCCCTCATGATCGTACTCGCCCGACTTGGCGAGGACGATCTGCGCCTCGGTCGCGGCGGGCAGATAGTTGAGCGTGACCACCAGGTTCCATCGGTCCATCTGGCCCTGGTTGATCTGCTGCGTGCCATGATACAGGCCGGTCGTGTCGCCTAGGCCGACCGTGTTGGCGGTCGCGAACAGGCGGAAATGCGGGTTCGGCCGGATGACCCGGTTCTGGTCGAGCAACGTCATCTTGCCGTCGGTTTCCAGCACGCGCTGGATCACGAACATCACATCCGGACGGCCCGCATCATATTCGTCGAACACCAGCGCGACAGGACGCTGCAGCGCCCAGGGCAACAGCCCTTCGCGGAATTCCGTCACCTGCTGCCCGTCCTTGAGGACAATGGCGTCGCGCCCGACCAGGTCGATACGGCTGATATGCGCGTCGAGGTTAATGCGGATGCACGGCCAGCGCAGCCGCGCGGCGACCTGCTCGATATGGCTCGACTTGCCGGTGCCATGATAGCCCTGCACCATGACGCGCCGGTTGAAGGCGAAGCCCGCCAGGATCGCGAGCGTCGTGTCCGGATCGAACACATAGGCGGGGTCCAGGTCCGGCACCCGCTCATCCGCTTCGGAAAAGGCCGGGATCTTGAGATCGACGTCCACGCCGAACACCTCGCGCGCATCCACCTCGCGGTCGGGCGCGGCCAGCAGCGTTTCGGCACGAGTATCGGGCTGGACGTTCGGGATGTCGGTCATTTCCTGGTCTTTCTGGTCATGTCACTCCAGCCCCTAAACGATCGGGCAAGGGCCTGTCGATAGAGTGGAGCCTCCTTCTCCGCCGATCAAGCGGCCCCTTTCGCCCGATTGGCCTGCTCAACGAAGGCGGGCGCCTTGCGCAGCAGTCCATAGGCTTCGATCACGCCCTGCAGCGCATGTTCATGCGTACGATCGCCGCCATTATGGTCGGGATGATAGCGGCGCAGCAGTTCCGTATAACGCTGCCGCAGCGCCTTGCGATCCGCATCGATGGGCAGCCCCATCACCGACAGCGCTTTGCGGTCCTCGTTCGACAGGAACTTGCCGTCCTGCCGGATCTGATTGTCGGCCCGCGCCTTTGGCACCCGCTCCTTGAATTTGGCGCCGATCGCGTCGAGCGGGTCGGTAAAGTCCGCCCATTTGGGACCGGGGCTGTGCGCGTTGGAGGAGAAGGCGCGCGTCTCCCGCTCCCAACCCGCATAGGGCCGCTGGGCGGCGGCGATCTCGTCCGGGCTCATGCCTGTGAAGAAATTATAGCCCTGGTTGAACTGGCGCACATGTTCGAGGCACAGCCAGCGCCAGCGGGGCCCCTCATGGCTCGATCCCTTGCTCTCCAGCGGCGGCGCGCGAAACTCGCCGGGCTCTTCGCAGCCTTCGACCGCGCAGGGGCGGTCGCTTTCCACACGGCCGTGAAAGCGGTTGAACCGGCGGGTCGAGAAGGGGTCGGTAGACAAGATTGCCCTGATGCATGATGGAACAAAGGGCCTATATAGGGGCGATGAGCACCCAACTGAAAGGCCCAGTGGCCACAGAGATTGAACAGCGGCTGCGCGCCGCCCTGTCGCCAGAGCATCTCGCCGTGATCGACGAAAGCGAAAAGCATCGCGGTCATGCAGGCCATGATGGATCGGGCGAAAGCCACTTCACGGTGGAGATCGTCTCAGCCGACTTTACGGGCAAAAACCGCGTCGCGCGCCAGCGGCTGGTCAACGCCGCGCTGGCCGACCTGCTGCGGGAAAAGGTCCACGCCCTTGCCATCAAGGCCCGCGCGCCCGGCGAAGCCTGAATTGGAAGGGAGACTCATGACCTTAGACGATCTCGTCATCCAGACGATTACGCCAACCACTCACGACCTCGGAGACTTTCGCGTCCACCGTTCGCTCCCCGCGTCCGGCCGGACGATGGTAGGTCCCTTCATCTTCTTCGACCAGGCTGGCCCGGCCAAGATTGGGGCGGGGCAGGGCATAGACGTGCGTCCGCACCCCCACATCAATCTCGCCACCGTCACCTATATGTTCGAGGGTGCCTTCCTGCACCGGGACTCGCTCGGCACCGAGCAGCTGATCGAGCCGGGCGCGGTCAATCTGATGACGGCGGGCAGCGGCATCGTCCATTCCGAACGCTCCCCCGACAGCGACCGGGTGAAGGAGTCCAAGATTTCCGCGATCCAGACCTGGCTCGCGCTTCCGGATGGTCAGGAGGAAATGGCCCCAGCCTTCGAACATGTCAGCGAGGGCGGACTGCCGGTTATCGATTGCGGTCGCGCCAGCGCGCGCGTGATCATGGGTAGCCTGTGGGGCGCGATTTCCCCGGTCACCACCTATGCCGACACCATCTATGCCGATATCCAGCTATCTCCCGGCGGAACCGTGCCGATCGACACCGACGGCGATGAGCGCGCCCTTTACGTGGCGGGCGGCGACGCCGCGCTGGATGGCGTGGCCCTACTGCCCCAGACGCTCTACGTTCTTCGGCCCGGCGCCCGCTCCACGTTGATGAGCGTCGATGGCGGTCGCGTCATCTATTGCGGCGGCGAAGCGTTCAAAACGCCGCGCCATGTCTGGTGGAATTTCGTCTCTTCGAGCACTGACCGGCTCTACCAAGCGCGCGAGGATTGGGAAGCGATGCGCTTCCCCCTGATCCCCGGCGACGATCAGGAATTCATTCCGATCCCCAAAGGCCGTCCCAAGACCGTCAGCTATCCTTAGGCAGGCATCGGAACCTGTCCCCCGTTCGGGCTGAGCCTGTCGAAGCCCCTTTCTTCAAGATGTGGAGCCCTTCAACAAGCTCAGGGCGAACGGGCTGGTGGATCAGTTTGCCCGCCGGCTCCGCCTTATGCGGCGCCACTCACTGCACAAAAGTCAGTGACAGATTCTCGGCATTTTTCGGAATATCGATCCGGCTTTCGTTGATCGACGCTTCCTCGCCCGGTTTCAGGCTGGTGCGATCGGCCTTGGTCGTCCAGCTGAACACCAGCCGATTCTGCTGATCGCGCAGCTGCACCAGCACCGGCGGCACCGGCAGCGTCTGCTTACCGCTGTTCACGATCCGCGCGCCGAAAGCGAAATATTCCTCGCCCGTGGGCAGCTTGCGCCGCTCGGCGGGCTTGGACAGGTAGAAAAGCAGGTCGGGATCGCCTTCCTCCCCGACCAGCCCGAGATTGATCGCCCAGCTCGGCGTACCGAAATACCAAAGCGCACCGCCCACGCCGCCGATCGCCAGGCAGAAGAGAATCGCGGCATAGGTCCACAGCTTCAGCCGGTTGCGCCGGGGTTTCACCGGCGCGGCATAGCTGTCTTCAACCTCGTCCCGGCGGCGACCGTAAATGTCATCGACGCGATAGTCCCTGGCCGGAGCCGCCGCCGCTTCCGGAGCCGCCGCGACAGGTTCCGGAGCAGCCGCCGTCACCGGCTCAGCCACCGGGGCAGCCGTGCGCGCAGGCTCCGCCTCGACCGGAGCAGGGGGCGGCGCAGGTGGCGCGACGGGCGCGGCGGCTGCGGCGACGGGCGCATCGGTCATCGCCACGGCCTCTTCCCGAGGCGCGAGCGCGGGTCCTTCCTGGAACCAGCTATGTTTGCAGGAGGCGCAGCGAACCTGGCGGCCATTGGGGCCGACGGCGCTGTCCGGCACAATATAGCGCGTGGCGCAATTGGGACACACCAGGATCATGACGCTTCATAGGCACGGCTTGGACTCGAGGGCAAGCGGCATTGAAGAGGCGATGCCAAGATGCCGCGACTCGCCTGTTTAAAGCCGGTTGGGCTTTACGCCTGCCTGCCCGCTGTGCCATGGCTGTGGCCACGGGGCAGAAGGGAGCGCTTGCGCGCATTCATTGAGGCATGTCGGCGATCGTCCAGTTCGAAAATGTCGGCCTGCGCTATGGTCTGGACAGTGAAACGCTGTCTGACGTCAGCTTCTCCCTGCATGGCGGCGGCTTCTATTTCCTGACCGGCGCATCGGGCGCGGGAAAGACCTCGCTCCTGAAGCTCCTCTACCTTGCCCAGCGGCCTAGCCGCGGCGTCATCCGCCTGTTCGGGGAGGATGTGGTGACGCTGCCTCGTAAGCGCTTGCCCGGCTTCCGCCGCCGCATCGGCGTCGTCTTCCAGGATTTCCGGCTGGTCCCGCACCTTTCCGCCTATGATAATATCGCCCTGCCGCTGCGCGTGGCAGGCATGGCCGAAAGCGAGATTGACGCGTCCGTCTCGGAAATGCTGAACTGGGTGGGCCTTGGCGATCGGGGCCAGGCGCGCCCGGCGACGCTGTCGGGCGGAGAGCAGCAGCGCGTCGCCATCGCCCGCGCCGTCATCGCCAGGCCCGAGATCCTGGTTGCCGACGAACCCACCGGCAACGTGGATGCCGACATGGCTCGCCGCCTGCTCACCTTGTTCGAAGCGCTCAATCGCCTCGGCACCACCATCGTCGTCGCCACCCACGACCTGCCGCTCATCGGCCAGGTGGAAGGCGCGCAGATGATGCGGCTGGACAGGGGGCGCCTGTCCGATCCCACCGGATCGCTGCGCTATCCACCCCGGCCGCAAGGCGTCGTCGCGTCATGACCGGCGCAGACCGCCGCGCCGCCGCCGCCGCGCGCCACCGGCTGCTCCCCGAAGGCCGGGTCGCAGGTCCGATGCCCTGGGTCATCGCGATCATGATGTTCCTGACCGTGCTGGCCGCCGCCGCCGGGCTTGGCCTAGCCGCCGCCGTGCAGTCGGTGGGCGCAGACCTTGCCGGCCGCGCCACCGTTCAGATCGTCGAGGCCAATGCCGACCGGCGCGAGGCGCTGAGCGGGGAGGCAGCGCGCCTGCTGCGAAAATCCCCCGATGTGCGCAGCGTCCACCCCGTCGATCCCGCAGCGCTCGCGGACCAGATCCGCCCCTGGCTCGGCCAGGACGCGGCAAGCGGCGACCTGCCTATCCCGGCGCTGATCGATGTGGAGCTGAAGCCGGGGGGCACCCGCGCTCAGGTGCAGCGCCTTGGTCGTGTCCTTGCCACCCTGTCGCCCCGCATCCGCGTGGAGCCGCACGCCGCCTTCCTTCGGCCGCTCGGCAGCCTGCTGACGGCGCTCGGCGGATTGGCGGCGGGCATCGTGCTGCTGATGGCGCTCGCCACCGCCGCCATCGTCGTGCTGGCGGCGCGGGCGGCGCATGACAGTCATCGTGGGACGATCGACGTCCTTCACCTGATGGGCGCGACGGATGTCCAGATCGCCCGGCTGTTCCAGCGCCGCATCGGCCTGGATGCGCTGTTCGGCGGATTGCTCGGCTTCGTCACCGCGCTGCTGGTCATCATCCTGCTCGGTACGCGCCTCACCGCGACCGGATCGGACTTGCTCGCCGCAATCAGCCTGCCGTGGAGCAGCTGGCTCATCCTCACCGCCCTGCCGGTGGGCGGCGTGCTGCTGGCGACGCTAGCCGCGCGCTGGACCGTGCTGCGCTCGCTGGGACGGCTGCTATGATCGTTCGCCTCTTCGCCGTGACGCTGCTCACATGGATGCTGGGCTTCGCCTGGTTCGCGATCTTCCTGCCGCAGCCGCTCGACGGTCGCCCGACCGACGCCATCGTCGTGCTGACCGGGGGAGCTGGCCGCATCGACCGCGGCCTTGCATTGTTGCAGGAAGGCGCGGCCAAGCGGATGCTGATCTCCGGGGTCGATCGCTCGGTCCGTCCGTCCGAACTTGCTGCGCAATATGACGCGCCGGAGCGGCTGTTTTCCTGCTGCATCACCCTTGGCCGCGAAGCGATCGATACGCGCTCCAACGCGATCGAAACCTCCCGCTGGCTGGAGCGGCGGCATTTCAGGACCGTCCGCCTTATCACCACCGACTGGCATATGCGCCGCGCCGCGCTGGAACTGCGCCAGGCAGTGCCGGGCCGCCTCACCATCATCTATGATGCCGTGCGCAGCAGGCCCAGCCTCACCATGTTGATGCGTGAATATAATAAATATCTGCTCCGCCGTGCCGCTGCGCTGGTCGGGATTTGAAGGGTAGGGGCATGATCACCGCCTTGCGCTCGCTCGCCTTCATGCTGGCATTCTACAGCGGCTCTGCGCTGCTGGTGCTGACCGGGTTGCTCGCCGCATGGCCTTGGCCCCGCGCCGTGCCTGCGATCGCGACCGCGTGGAGCCGCTTCCACCGCTTCTGCGCGCGCTGGCTGCTGGGGCAGAAGGTGCGGATCGAAGGCGATCTGCCGCAGGGGGGCTATCTCTATATCGTCAAACATGAATCGATGTTCGAAACGATCGATCTGCTCTGCCTGTTCGACCGCCCCGTCATCGCGGCCAAGCGGGAACTGCTCGACATGCCTTTCTGGGGCCGGATCGCACGGCTCTACGGCCTAATCCCGGTCGAACGCAGCGCGGGCGCCAGCGCCCTGCGCACGCTACGCGCCGCCGCGCGCGCCGCCACCGAACAGGGCCGGGCCGTCTGCCTTTTTCCCGAAGGCACGCGCGTCCCCCATGGCGAAACCCCGCCGCTGCGTGCGGGCTTTGCCGGACTTTATTCGCTGCTCGCCATGCCGGTGGTGCCCATCGCGATCGACAGCGGGCGTCTGTCCCCGCGCGGCAAGTTCATGAAGCGCGCGGGCACCATCACCTACAAGGCGGGGGAGATCATCCCTCCCGGCCTGGACCGCCGCGAAGCTGAGATCCGGGTGCATGCGGCAATCAATGCGTTGAACAGCTGCCCTCTCGACCCCGTTCGTCCTGAGTAGCCGATAAGCTTGTCGAAGCGGTGTAGCGCAAGACAGGGCGGTGCTTCGAAAGGTTTAGCCCAACCGGAACGACTTAATGCGACCGCCCAAAGTCGGGCTTGGGATCATCCTGCCCCTGCTCGATGATCGACCGCCGGATTGCCCGCGTGCGCGTGAACAGGTTGAACAGCGCATCGCCGTCATTCCATCGGATCGCCCGCTGCAGGGCGGACAGGTCCTCTGAAAAGCGCTGCAGCATCTCCAGCACCGCATCCTTGTTCGCCAGGAACACGTCGCGCCACATGGTTGGGTCCGATGCGGCGATGCGGGTGAAGTCGCGGAAGCCGCCGGCCGAATATTTGATGACCTCCGATTGGGTCACATCCTCCAAGTCGCTCGCCGTGCCGACGATCGTATAGGCGATCAGGTGCGGCAGGTGACTCGTCACCGCCAGCACCAGATCATGATGCTGCGGGTCCATCGTCTCGACATCCGCGCCGACCCGGTGCCACAGTTCGGACACCCGCGCGACCGCTGCCGGATCGGCATCGGCAGGCGGCGTGATGATGCACCAGCGGCCCCGGAACAGGCTGGCGAAGCCCGCCTCTGGCCCGCTATTTTCGGTGCCCGCCACCGGATGCGCCGGGATGATCGCCCGGCCCGGCAGGGCAGCCGTCAGCTGCGCCAGCACATCGGCCTTGCATGATCCCACATCGCTTATGATCGCTTCGGCAGGCAGGTCTTCTGCGATTTCCGCCGCTGCCGCGCCCATAGCGCGCACCGGCACGCATAGCACCACCAGATCGGCGTCGGTGACGCTCGCGCCCGCCGTGTCGGTCACATCATCGCACAGGTCGATCGCCCGCGCGATCTGTCGGACCTGCGGGTCGGCATCATGCCCCGTCACCCGGACGGTCGGCATGGTTTCGCGGATCGCCCGCGCCAGGGAGGAGCCGATGAGGCCCAGGCCGATGATGGTGACGCGGGAAAAGGACAACATGGTTCAGGCCGCCTCCGCCATGGCGCGCAGCTTCGCCGCGACCGCGCGCACCTGTTCCTCGGTGCCGATGGTGATGCGCAGGCCATTGGGCAGCCCTTGGCCGGGCAGCCAGCGCGTCGCGAAACCTTCGTCCCACAACCCCTTCATTGCCGCTTCCGCCGTCAGCTTGCCGTCGAACAGGATCAACAGGAAATTGGCCTTGCTCGGCACCGCGCGAAGCCCATGGTTGGACAGCGACGCAACCTCGTCGGCCAGCCACTGTCGCCACTGGCGATTATGCGACCGGCTCGCCTCGACCCAGGCTTGGTCCTTCATCGCCGCAATCGCCGCCGCCTGTCCCGCCGTCGTCACATTGAACGGCGCGCGGATGCGGTGCAGCGCGTCGATGATCTCCGCACTGGCATAGCCCCAGCCGATCCGCTCGGCAGCCAAACCATAGATTTTTGAGAATGTGCGGGTGACGAGAACATTGGCGGCAGACTTCGCCAGCTCCAGCCCGCCATCATCCTCGTTCGCGTCCAGATATTCGGCATAGGCTTGATCCAGCACGAACAGGATATCGGGCCGCAGCGCCGCATGCAGCCGCGCAATCTCCTCGCGCGGCGTCATCGTGCCGGTGGGATTATTCGGGTTCGCCAGGAAAACGACCTTGGTCTTTTCGGTCACGCAGGCAAGCAGCGCGTCCACATCGGTCGCATAGTCCTTGTCCGGCGCGATCACCGGCGTCGCGCCGACCCGCCGCGCGGCAATGTCATAGACTGAAAAGCCGTAATGAACGTACAGAACCTCGTCGCCCGGCCCCGCATAGGCGCTCGCAGCGATATGCAGCAACTCGTCCGATCCGGTGCCATAGATCACCCGTGCCGGGTCCAGCCCATGCGCCGCTGCAATCGCCTCGCGCATCTTCGCCGCGCCGGGATCGGGATAGGTCGCCAGGTCTGCCGTCGCCGCCAGCAGCGCCGCGCGCGCCGCTTCTCCGGTGCCCAGCGGGTTTTCGTTGGCACTGAGCTTGATCAGCGGCCGGCCGTCATCCGCAGCCGCCTTGCCGGGCACATAGGGCGAAATGCCCAGAATCCATTCCTTGGGTGCAGGTTTCGTCATGGCCCGCGCTTTAGCGCCATCCGCGCCAAAGGCAAAGCGCTGCTAAATGACCGGAGTGACCAGCGGTTCGCCCGCCACCCAGGCGTCCAGATTGGCCAGCACCAGGTCCGCCATCGCCTTGCGCGTATTTTCGGTCGCGCTGCCCTGATGCGGTTGAAGCACGACATGGTCCATCGCAAACAACGCTTCGGGCACATGGGGTTCGTTCACGAACACGTCCAGCCCCGCGCCCCCGATCCGCCGTTCCGTCAGCGCCGCGACCAGCGCATCTTCGTCGATCACGCTGCCCCGGCTGATATTGACCAGCACGCCCTGCGGCCCCAGCGCGTCCAGCATCGCCGCGTCCACCAGTCCGCGTGCTTCCGGCCCGCCCGACGTCGCGACGATCACCGCGTCGCACTCCCGCGCCAGCGTCATCGCGTCGGGCACATAGCGATAGGGTGCATCCATCACCGCGCGGCGGCTATGATAGGCTATCTCCCCCGCCACCGGCTCCAGCCGCCGCGCGATGGCACGGCCGATCCGGCCCAGCCCCAATATCCCGATCCGCCGCCCGGTCACGCTGCCGCTGAGCTGCGGCCTCTCTCCCCGCGCCCAAGCGCCCGACCGCACCATTCGGTCATTGGCCGCGATATTGCGCACCGTGGCGTAGAGCAGCCCCACCGCCAGGTCGGCCACGTCGTCAGTCAGAACATCGGGCGTATTGCTCACCCTGATGCCCTTGGCGCGGGCATGCTCGATATCGACCTTGTCATAGCCCACCGAAAACAGGCCGATTATCTCTAGCTTGGGCAGCGCATCCATGATCGCCGCCGAAGCCCCCACAGCGCCAAAGGGGATCAGCGCCCGCGCCTCCCGCACCTCTTCGGGAAGGCTGGCCGGATCGGCATCCACCGGCACCTGATGCACGGTAAAACGGGCCTGCAATTGCGCCTCAAGATAGGACGAAAGCGGACCATAGGCGATGACGGGAATGGAGTGGCTGGCGCTCATGCGCATTCTCTACGCCATAGTCTGCCGATTGACAGCCTCTGTCCGCAGTCCTAGCCCCCATCCACCATGGCCAGCGCCCCGCTTTCCGATGACAGCCGTTTCGGCCTCCGCCGCCAGGTTCGCCTGCCCGGCCCCTTGCGGCTGGACAGCGGCGCGGCCCTCGCGCCCGTCGATATCGCCTATGAAACCTATGGCGCGCTGAATGAGGATAGGTCCAACGTCGTCCTTATCTGCCATGCGCTGACCGGCGACCAATATGTCGCGTCCGACCACCCGGTCACCGGCAAGCCCGGCTGGTGGTGGCGCATGGTGGGGGAGGGCAAGCCCGTCGATCCGGCCCGCCACTTCATCGTCTGCGCCAATGTCATTGGCAGCTGCATGGGCTCCTCCGGCCCCGCCAGCCCCGATCCGGCGACGGGCGAACCCTACGCCATGCGCTTCCCGGTCCTGACCATCGCCGATATGGTGCGCGCGCAGGCGCTGCTGCTCGACCATCTGGGCGTCGGCCGCCTGTCTGCCGTCATCGGCGGCTCCATGGGCGGCATGCAGGCGCTGAGCTGGCCGACCATCTTCCCCGATCGCGTCGAAAGCTGCATCGTCATCGCCTCGACCGCGCGCCATAGCGCGCAGAACATCGCTTTCCACGAAGTCGGGCGTCAGGCGATCATGGCCGATCCCAACTGGCGCGGTGGCGACTATTATGCCGACGCCCAGGTGCCGAGCGCGGGCCTCGCCGTCGCCCGCATGGCGGCGCACATCACCTATCTGTCCGAAGCGGGCCTCACTGAGAAATTCGGCCGTCGCCTTCAGGGGCGCGATGCGAAAACCTTCGGGTTCGACGCAGACTTCCAGGTGGAATCCTATCTGCGCCACCAGGGCCTGAGCTTCGTCGAGCGGTTCGACGCCAACAGCTACCTCTATATCACCCGCGCCATGGACTATTATGACATTGCGGATGATCATGGCGGCAGCCTCGCCACCGCTTTCGCTCCGTCCCGGGCGCGCTTCTGCCTGGTCAGCTTCGATACGGACTGGCTCTACCCCACGGCGGAATCCCGCGCCATCGTCCACGCCCTCAATGCCAGCGGCGCGCAGGCGAGCTTCGTCGAACTGTCGAGCCCCTTCGGCCACGACGCCTTCCTGCTCGAATGTCCTGAACTCAACCGCGTGGTCGATGGCTTCCTGAAAGGCGGCCGCGCATGACCGAAGCGCTGCGCCCCGACCTCGCCCTAATCGCCCGCACCGTGACCCCCGGCGCACGCGTGCTGGACGTCGGCTGCGGCGATGGCGCGCTGATGGCCGCATTGCGCGACGCCAAGCAGGTCGATGCCCGCGGGCTAGAGATCGATGGCGGCAATGTCGCCGCCGCGGTCGGGCGCGGCCTGTCCGTGGTGCAGGGTGACGCCGACACTGACCTCACTTATTATCCGGACGCCAGCTTCGACTATGCGATCCTCAGCCAGACGCTGCAGACCACCCGCCGCCCGGACCTGGTGGTGGAGGAACTGCTGCGCATCGGCCGCCAGGCGTTCGTCTCCTTCCCCAATTTCGCCCATTGGCGCGGACGGCTGTCGCTGATGTGGGGCGGCCGCATGCCGGTGACGCGCCTGTTGCCCGACACCTGGTATGACACGCTCAACATCCACCATGTGACGGTCGATGATTTCCGCGCCCTGGTGAAGGATCGCGGCTGGACGATCGACGGCCAATGGTTCCTGAAGGGCGACAAGGAAACCACCCACGCGAACGCGAACCTCTTCGCCGAACATGCGGTGTTCTTGCTGCGCAAATAATCAGCGCAGAAACACGGCCTCATCACCCTCCCGCCACGCAGCCACACGCAGCATAGCCCGGGCGAAAAGATCGGACGCCAGATGTCCATCCAGCCAGCGTCGCACTTGTGGCAGGGGCTGGACGGCGAACCAGTCCGAATCGGTCGCCGCAAACTGACGGATGAAGGGAAAGATCGCCATATCGGTCAGGGATCGCCGCTCCCCGGTCAGATAGGGGCTCCGCTCCAGCCGCATCTCCAACTCGCCAAGCCATGTCATGGCCTCGTTCCGATGCTCGACCGGATCGGACCCATGACGCGTGGCATATTTATAGCGATCGAGGTGCCCTTTGAACGGCCCGTCATTCGCGGCGATCAACCCGCGATTCTCGCCTGCCAGCCACTGTTCCGGATCATCACGCCCAAGCGCCCAGCGCATGATATCCAGGCTCTCGTCCAGAACCTGTCCATCCGGCAACAGGAGCACGGGCACCGTGCCCTTGGGCGATATGGCCAGCATCTGCGCGGGCTTGTCGCGCAGCGCCACCTCGCGCAGTTCCACTGCCTGCCCGCTCACCAGCAACGCCATCCGCGCCCGCATCGCATAGGGGCAACGGCGAAAACTGTAGCAGATCGGGTACATGCGATTCCCTCCGCAGAGGCGATCAGCGCTCCTTGGTCGCGCTGAACTTCACCTTGGGATGGCGTTCTTGCTGATAGCCGATGTCCCACGCGCTTTTCGCCATGAACACGAGATTGCCGTCGCGATCCTTGGCCATGTTTGCGCCGTTGAAGGCGACCAGATCCTTGATGGCCGCATCCTCGCCGCTGATCCATCGCGCCGTGTCGAAGGGCGACGCCTCCAGCCCGGCGGCGACCTTATACTCCGCCTCCAACCGCGAAATCAGCACATCGAGCTGCAACTGCCCGACCACCCCAACGATCCAGTTCGACCCGATCTCCGGATAGAACACCTGGATCACGCCTTCTTCGGACAGGTCGTCCAGCGCCTTCCTCAACTGCTTGGTCTTGGTCGGGTCCTTCAGGGCCACGCGCCGCAATATTTCCGGCGCGAAGTTCGGAAGGCCGGTAAAGCGCACGCCCGCCTTCTCCGACAGGGTGTCGCCGACCCGCAAGGTCCCATGATTGGGGATGCCGATAATGTCGCCGGGGAAAGCCTCATCCGCGATTTCGCGATCCTGTGCGAAGAAGAGGATCGGCGAATGCACCGCGATCGGCTTGCCCGACCCGCTCGGCGTCAGCTTCATGCCGCGCCGGAACTTGCCCGAACATAGCCGCATGAAGGCGATGCGGTCGCGATGCTGCGGGTCCATGTTCGCCTGCACCTTGAAGATGAAGCCGGTGACTTCGCTATTTTCCGGCTCCACCGGCGCTGGCTCGGCCGGCTGCGCGCGCGGCGGGGGCGCATGGGCGGCGAGCGCATCGATCAGCTCGGTCACGCCGAACAGCTTCAACGCAGATCCGAAATAGACCGGCGTCAGGTCGCCATGCCGGTAAGCGGCCAAGTCGAAATCGGCATAGCCGCCGACCGCAAGTTCAGCCTCCTCACGCAGCTTTTCCAACCCTTGGGCGGAGATATGCTCGGCCAGCGCATCATCATCGATGCCATCGATGAACACTTCCTTGCCCTCAAATTCCTTCGAAGCGCCCGAAGGCTGCCGCAGCCGGTTCCTGGCGAAGTCGTAAATGCCCTCGAAAGTCCCGCCCATGCCGACCGGCCAGCTCATCGGGCATACGTCCAGCGCCAGCGCGTCGGCCACCTCGTCCAGCAACGCAAAGGCGTCGCGCCCTTCGCGATCGACCTTGTTGATGAAGGTGATGATCGGCACGTTCCGCAACCGGCAGACCTCGAACAGCTTGCGCGTCTGCGGCTCGATGCCCTTGGCGGCGTCGATCACCATGACCGCCGAATCCACCGCCGTCAGCGTGCGATACGTATCTTCGGAGAAATCCTCGTGCCCCGGCGTGTCGAGCAGGTTGAAGGTGATCCCATCACGCTCGAAGGTCATGACCGAACTGGTCACGGAAATGCCGCGCTGCTGTTCGATCTTCATCCAGTCCGACCGCGCCCGCCGGTTCGCCCCGCGCGCCTTGACCTCGCCCGCCAGGTGGATGGCCCCGCCCTCCAGCAGCAGTTTTTCGGTCAGCGTGGTCTTACCGGCGTCAGGGTGAGAAATGATCGCGAAGGTACGGCGGGATGGGATGGTCATTCGGATGTCCAGATAGTCCAACAGCCGTTCGTGCTGAGTAGTGACTGAGCGACATCGAAGGCCCGTATCGAAGCATCGCGCGCTCAAGTCAGTCCTTCGATACGCTACTTCGACAAGCTCAACAGCTACTCAGGACGAACGGAATCACTGGCTCCCTAGTCGGTAACCAGTGTTACGTCCATGCGGAACCGCCGCTCATCCCCCGGCAGCAGCCGCATGATGCCCTGCTTCTCCCACACATCGCCGTCAAAGCCGACCAGGTCTGCCATCCCGGCCCACGGTTCGACGCACAGGTAACGCGCGCCCGGCTTCTGCCACAGCCCCAGCCAAGGCGTGTCCGGAAAGTCGATCTTCAGCCGCGTCCGTCCCGGCACGCCCCAATAGAGGCTATGGCTCTCCAGTTCATCCCAGATCAGTGCATCGCCCTCGAACATCGCATGGCTGGGCGTCAGGATATTGCCCTTGACCGGCGACGCAACGCTCTCCCGGGCGATCAGCCCCGGCTCGTCGCCGACCTTGCGCAGCGGCATGGCCTCGGCTTTTTCGAACTCCACAATATGGTGCTCCGCCGCTCCGCCATAAGGCAGCGGCCAGGCGAAGGCCGGATGATAGCCAAAGGAAAAGGGCATGTCGGCCTCGCCCCGGTTCATCACCGTCGCCGTCATCATCAGCGTGGCACCCGCGACCGCAAACTGCATGTCCAACCGGAAATCGAATGGATAGACGGCCCGCGTCACCGCATCTGCCTCCAGCCGAAAGATCACCGATTCGGGCAGATGCTCCACCTGCGCGAAGGCCATGCGCCGGGCAAAGCCATGCTGGGCGATCGGATAGTCATGTCCGTTCAGGCGGTAGGCGTCCCCGCGCGAACGCCCGACAAAAGGAAAGAGCAAGGGCGCATGCCCGGTCCACCAGCGCGGATCGGCATCGGTCATCAACTCGCGGCCCTGCGCGTCCGTCAGCGACCAAAGCTCCGCACCGAGGGGATTGATGCTGGCGGTCAGGCCATCCGAAGCGATTGTTACAAGCTCGTCCACGGCACCCCCTCCTTTCTTCTTACCCACGCTCACTCATCCCGTAAGGCAAGTGAGGTCAGGCCATTCTACCAAACCCCCGTTCGTTTTGAGTGAAGTCGAGAAGCGCTCTCGCATCCCCCTCCACCCAAACCGAATGAAGGCCAAAGCCTTACGCCCGAAGCGTCCCGCCCAACTTCTCCGCAGCCTTCACCACCGCAGCGCTGATCGCATCCAGCTCCTCCTGGGAAAAACTCTTCTCCCCCGGCTGCAACGTCACTTCGATGGCCAGGCTCTTGCGCCCTTCTTCGACCCCCGGTCCCACGAAGACATCGAACAGCCGCGCATCGACGATCGCCTTCTTGTCCGCGCCCTTGACCGCGCGCACCAGTGCATCTGCCTCGACCGCCTCATCGACGACGAAGGCGAAGTCGCGCTTCACCGCCTGCAGGGCGGGCGGTGCATAAGGCGCGCGCATGAAGCCGTTCTTCCGCTTGGCCGGGATTGCATCCAGGAAGATTTCGCCCGCAACCACCGCGCCCGTCAGGCCGAATTGCTTAGCCAGCGAAGGATGCAACACGCCGAATTCGGCCAGCACCACCTTGGGGCCCAGCCGCAACGTGCCCGACTGCCCGGGATGATAAGCGCCCGACGCGTCGCCAAAGCTCTGCAGGTTCGCCACCGGCGCGCCAGCCGCCGCCAGCAGCGCCAGTACTTCCGCCTTGGCATCGAAAGCAGAAAAAGCCTGCGCCTTGCCCGTCTGCCAGCCGCGAGGCGTCTTTTCGCCCGCCAGCACGAAGCTGACGGTCGCGCGCTCCTTGTCGGAGAAATAGCGTCGTCCGACCTCGAACAGCCGTACCGACGTCGCACCGCGATCCATGTTGCGCCGCGTTGCTGAAAGGAGGCCGGGCAGCAGCGAAGGCCGCATGACCTTCAGATCCTCCGAAATCGGATTGGCCAGCGTCCAGTCGCCGCCGCCGACTGAGGCCGCTTCCTTCTCCGAAATGAAGGACCAGTTGATCGCCTCTGCCAGGCCGCGCGCCGCCGCCGTCCGGCGCACCCGCCGTTCGACCAGCTGCTCCGCCGTTGCTGTCGGCCGCGCCACGCCGGGCATGCGGGGCAGGGGAGTGGACGGCACCTGATCCAGCCCCACGATCCGCACCACTTCCTCGACCAGATCGGGCCAGCCATCGATGTCACGCCGCCAGCTCGGTACGGTTACAGTCCAATTCGCTGGCGTGGTCACCGGCATGCCGTCTTCATAGGTGAAGGTCGCGTCATTGCCTTGGATGCCAAAGCCCAGGCTCTCCAGGATGCGCCGTTGCTCGTCGTCCGCCACATCGACGCCTGCCAGCGCCAGGCATTGCGCCGGATCATAGGTGACCGTCTTGGCGGCGATCGGCGGCGCGCCCGCCCGCGTCGGCTGGCTCGGCGTGCCGCCGCACAGCTTCAAGACCAGATCGGTCGCGATCGACAGGCCATCGTCCAGAAAGGCCGGGTCCACGCCGCGCTCGAACCGTCCGCGCGCATCGCTGGTAAGCCCCAGCTTCTGCCCCGTCACCGCGATCCGCTCCGGCGTGAAATAGGCGCATTCGATCAGCACATCGGTGGTGGCGTCCGTTGCGCCCGAATGTTCGCCGCCCATGATGCCGCCAATGTCATGCACAGCTTCATCATCGGCGATGACGGTCATCGTCTCGTCAACCGTGTAGCTCTTCCCGTTGAGCGCCAGTACCTCTTCGCCCGCCTTGCCGCGGCGCGCGGTGAGCGGGCCTTTCAGCGCGGCCATGTCATAGACATGCAACGGTCGGCCAAGGTCGATCATCAGATAATTGGTGATATCGACCAGCGTGCTGATTGGCTTCTGCCCGATCGCCTTCAGCCGCCGCGCCATCCATTCGGGCGACTGGCCGTTGGCGACGCCGCGCACGGTCCGCGCGAAGAATGCCGGGCATCCGTCCGCATCCTCGACCCGCACGTCCGGCCCCGGACCCACGCCCTCCACCGCTGGCACGATGATCGGATTGAGCGTCCCCAGTCCCGCCGCCGCCAGATCACGCGCAATCCCCCGCACGCCCATGCAGTCCTGGCGATTAGGTGTTATACTCACATCAATCACCGGGTCATTAAGCCCCGCCCAGCGGGCATAGACCTCTCCCACCGGAGAATCCGCGTTTAACTCGATAATTCCTTCATGATCTTCGTCCAGTTCCAGCTCCCGGAACGAACACATCATGCCGTTGGACTCGACCCCGCGAATGGCGGTCTTCTTGAGCACCATGCCATTTACCGGCACCACCGCGCCCTCGGTCCCGAACACGCCGACCAGACCCGCCCGCGCATTGGGCGCGCCGCAAACGACCTGCAAAGCCCCATCGCCGGAATCCACCGTCAGCACCTGCAACTTGTCCGCCTGCGGATGAGGCTCCGCCGTCAGCACCCTGGCGATGCGGAATGCGCCCAGCTTCTCGGCCGGATTCTCTACCCCCTCGACCTCCAGCCCGATATTGGTCAGCCCCTTGAGGATCGTGGGCAGGTCGGCATCGGTGCTCAGATGCGTCTTGAGCCAGCTCAGCGTGAACTTCATGCGCCCACTCCTCCGCTCAGCGTCGGAACATCCAGCGCCGAGAAGCCATAATGTTTCAGCCAGCGCAGATCGCCATCGAAGAAAGCGCGCAAGTCGTTCATCCCATATTTCAGCATGGCGAGCCGGTCGACGCCGGTGCCGAAGGCGAAGCCCTTCCATTCATCCGGGTCCAGCCCGCACGCCTCGATCACGCGGCGGTTGACCATGCCGCTGCCCAGCACTTCCAGCCAGCCGCCGCCCGGCGCATCGCCGTCGCCACCGATCACCCGCTGGCCGTTGATGAGGGTGTAACCAACATCCACTTCGACCGACGGCTCGGTGAAGGGAAAATAGCTCGGCCTGAGGCGCAGCACGATGTCGTCCCGCTCGAAGAAAGCCTTGAGGAAGGTTTCCAGCGTCCATTTGAGATGGCCAAGGGTAATGCCCTTGTCGATCACCAGCCCCTCGATCTGATGGAACATCGGCGTATGCGTGGCATCGCTGTCCGACCGATAGACCCGGCCCGGCGCGATGATGCGGATCGGCGGCTCGCCGTTCATCATCGTGCGGATCTGGACCGGCGAAGTGTGAGTGCGCAGCAGCATCTTTTTGCCCGAAGCGTCGTCGGGGAAATAGAAGGTGTCATGCATCGCCCGCGCCGGATGCGTCTCCGGGATATTGAGCGCGCTGAAATTATGCCAATCGTCCTCGATCTCCGGCCCCGTCGCCACGGAGAAGCCCAGATCCGCGAATATCTCCGCCAATTCGTCCATCACCTGGCTCACCGGATGCACCGATCCCTGCGCGCCGATGTCGGCGGGCAAGGTCATGTCGATCTTTTCGGCCGCCAGCTTCGCGTCGAGCGCCGCTTGCTCCAGCGCCGCCTTCTTCTCCGCCAACGCGGCGGTCACGCTCTCGCGCAGATCCTGGATCGCCGGGCCTTTCTCCAGCCGCTCCTCCGGGCTCATGGGGCCGAGGGTCTTGAGCAGCCCCGTAACGACGCCATTCTTGCCCATGGTGCCTACCCGCAGCGCCTCCAGCGCGTCGAGCGTATCGGCGGCGGCGATGTCAGCGATCAGGCCGGCTTTTAGATTGGCAATTTCACTCATGATTCTTCGTCATTCCTACGAAGGCGAAAATATGGGCGCGCCTTAGCCGGGCGCGCGGCGCAAGGAAAGGGTCAGGCCCGCGCGCCGAGCAGCGCGCCACCAAAACCGATGAACAGCACGCCCGTCCCCCGGTTGAACATCTGCTGCCGATTGGCCGGCTCCAGCCAGCGCTTCAGCTTCGTCCCGCCCAGCGCATAGACGCTGTACCAAAAGCTTTCGATCACCACGAAGCTCACAACCAGAATCGCAAGCTGGATCACAAACGGCCGATCGGTGTCGATGAACTGCGGAAACAGAGCAGCGGCGAAGATGATGAGCTTGGGATTGGAAAGACCGGTCAGCAGCCCCGTCCCGTACAGCGCCCCCGCCGACTGCGGCTGCGCGGCGATGCCTCCCCCGGTGCTCACCGGCGCACGCCACGCCCTGATCCCGAGCCAGATAAGATAGGCGACCCCCGCATAGCGCAGCAAGTCGAAGAGCTGTGGAGACGCCTCCAGCAGTGCGCCCAATCCCAACGCAGAGGCGATCAGGCATAGTAGCACCGCGCTCATCAAGCCCGCCATGGTCATCATCGCCTTGCGCGGCCCATGGGCGATGCTCTGCGTCATCACATGCAGCATGTTCGGTCCCGGCGTCGCCGAGATCAGGAAAACCGCTGTGACATAGAGCCACCAGAGATGGAGTGACATGGGTTTGCCCCTTTAGGTCAGTATCCGTTCGCCCTGAGTAGGGACTGAGCCTGTCAAAGTCCCGTATCGAAGGGTCTCTCGCAACGCCGCCCTTCGATACGTCGCTTCGGCAAGCTCAGCGGCTACTCAGGGCGAACGGAAGGAGAGAAACAAAAAGGGCGCCGGAAGCATCTGCCCCGGCGCCCTTTTGGACGATCTTGCGACCTGTCCTGCCTTAGGCTGCGGGCAGCGCAGCCTTCGCCTGGGCGATGATGGCGCTAAACGCCTCGCCCTCGTGCATCGCAATGTCGGCCAGCACCTTACGATCCAGATCGACGCCCGCAAGCTTCAGGCCGTGCATGAACTGCGAATAGGTCAGGCCCTCGGCGCGAACGCCAGCATTGATGCGCTGGATCCACAGTCCACGGAAGGTCCGCTTCTTGACCTTGCGGTCGCGATAAGCGTACTGGCCGGCCTTTTCGACGGCTTGGCGAGCGATACGGATCGTATTCTTGCGACGGCCATAATAGCCCTTCGCCTGATCTAGAATCCTCTTATGCTTCGCCTTGGTGGTCGTACCACGTTTTACGCGTGCCATGTGCCTCTACTCCTTACTTCAGGCCGTAGGGCGCCCAGAGGCGCACGTGAGCCACATCGGCGTCGGACATGACCGAGGTGCCACGGTTTTGACGGATATACTTGGCGTTGTGGCTGATCAGGCGGTGACGCTTGCCAGCGACGCCGTGCTTGACCTTGCCGGAAGCGGTGAACTTGAAGCGCTTCTTCACACCGCTCTTGGTCTTGAGCTTGGGCATTTTCGTCTCCTTTTACAGCGCGACGATTACGGACAGCCACGGCAGCCCTAGTTAGCCGGGCGGTCCTTCCGAATATCGCGAAGGGCGGCCCTTAGTCGGAAGTTGCGGGCAAGGCAAGCGATTCGGACCCAAAAGCCCGGATCGGCGTTGTTGAGCCATGGCCGACGCCGATCCCCTCCGGCCGGGTACTCCGGCCACAGCGGCTCCTTCGTCACAGCCCGCCCCGGCGGGCGTAGGCCATTATTGGGCGCGCACGCGCGAAGGCTGGCACAAGGTCCCGCTGCCGCTGCGCATTCTCGCCTATATCATCGGCTTCATCTTCCTCCTCTGGCTCATCCTCTTCATCACCAAGGGGAGGTTCCTGAAACATCCTTTCGAACGCTTTTTATCCGGCCGCTTGGAACGCACGGTCAAGGTCGCGGGCGACTTCCAACTCTATTTCGACCCGATCACCATCAAGTTCCGCGCGGAAAAGATGGCGATCGCAAACACGCCCTGGGCCAGCCGTCCCAACTTCTTTCACGCCGATTTGATCGACACGCGCATCGCGCCGTTGAGCCTTCTCTTCGGTGACAAATATCGCATCCGCTGGCTGGAACTCCGCAATGGTGCCGCCGATCTCGAATGGTCGCCCGATGGCAAGAGCAACACATGGACATTCGGCGACCCTGAGAAGAAGGGTGAACCGCTCGATCTGCCGCTCGTGCGCCGCGCGCTGCTTGCGGGGACGAGGATGCGCTATCGCGATCCGCGCATGCAACTCGCCACGGATATCAGCTTTGAAACGGTGAAGGCGCAGGACACACGTTTCGCCAGCGACATCCGCTTTTCCGGCGATGGCACGATGCGTGACCGGCACTTCAGCCTGCGCGGCGGTCTCCTTTCCCCTAATGAGACCGTCACGGGCGGGAAGAACAGTCTAGCCCTTCGCGCTCAATCTGGCGCGACGGTGATGGACGTCAGCGGCACGCTGCCTGGCGCCACCGAGATTGAGGGCGCGGACCTGCGCCTGCTGACCCGAGGTCCCAATCTTGCCCTGCTGTTTGATTTCTTGGGAGTCGCTATTCCCGAAACACGGACTTATCGCATCACTTCGGCGCTCACCAGGCAGGATGACGAGTGGCGCTTCACCCATCTCAAAGGACGTTTCGGCGACAGCGATCTTGCGGGCCGCATGACCGTCTCCATGCCTGAGAACCGTCTGCGCCTGAAGGCCGATCTTACCACCCAAACGCTCGACATCATCGATGTCGGTCCTTTCATTGGCTACAACCCGCAAAGATTGGAGGCGCGGGGTGCCGACGGCGCTATCCAGAATGTGGGCGGTGCGCCCCGCATCCTGCCCGATGCTCCCCTCCGGGTGGAAGCGTTGCGCAATTTCGACGCGAATGTCCGCTACGATGTCCGCCGTATCCGTGCGCCCAATGTTCCCATCTCCAATGTGGGATTGACGCTGGCGCTTGAGCGCAGCCTGCTGACGCTGTCTCCACTCACCTTCGACATGTCGGGCGGCCATGTGAGTTCGGATATAGAGATCAACGCGCGCGGCAGGCCGGTGCGAACCCGCTATGACGTACGCCTGTCCCCCACGCCAATGGGTAAGCTGCTCGGCCGCTGGGGTGTGGAAGAATCCGGCACCACCGGCATTATCAAGGCGCGTGCGCAGATGACGGGCCTTGGCGACACAGTGCATGATTCGCTCAGCACCTCGAACGGCCGCATCGCCGTGATCCTTCCCGCAGGGACCATGTGGGCGCGCAATGTGCAGCTATCTGAACTCGACATTGGGACCTTCATTACGAAGATGTTCGAAAAGAAGTTGAAGGAACCGGTGCAGATCAACTGCGGCCTAATCGCCTTCACCGTCCGCAACGGCATCGCAGCGGCAGACCCGATCATCATCGACACCAAGAAGAATGTGATGCTGGGACGGGGCGGCTTCTCCTTTAAAAATGAAAGCCTGGACCTTGCCTTTCGGGCGGACGGGAAGAAGTTCAGCCTCTTCTCGGGCCAGTCGCCGATCGGCATCAAAGGCTATTTCGCCAAGCCCGGCATCGACGTGATCAGTCCCGAACTGATAGCGCGCGGCGGTGCCGCGGCTGCCTTGGGGATCGCGGCTAGCCCCCTCGCTTCCGTCCTCGCCTTTGTCGATATAGGCGACGCCAAGGGCGCCGCATGTGGTCCCGTGCTGGCAGGGGCCACCGCCGCTGCCCAGCGCACCAAGAGCGGCAAGCCGCGCGATGATGTGGGGCGGGGCACCACGTCCAAGGAGGAAAGCGGCAAAGATAATCCCAAGGAGAAGAAGGAGCAGAAGAAAAAATTCCTGGGGATTTTCTGAGTTTTCTGCAGCTTTCGGGTCATAGCGGCTCGCTGAAGTATTTCGGGGTTTTCCCACGCCGATGGCGCACAGAGGCATAAGCGTGACTTGAATGCCAATGCAGTCAGACGCCTCCGGATCGAGAGTTGTGAAACCATGATAATCGGCAACACCCGCTGGGACGTCCTTACCGCCGACATCACCCGCTGCACGGTGGAGGCAATCGTCAATGCCGCCAACAGTTCGCTGCTGGGCGGCGGAGGGGTTGATGGCGCGATCCACCGCGCGGCGGGACCCGAACTGCTCGCGGAATGCCGGAGCCTTGGCGGCTGCCCGACCGGAGAGGCGCGGATGACGCGCGGCTATAATCTTCCCGCTGCGCATGTCATCCACACCGTCGGTCCCATCTGGCGAGGAGGGGGTGCGGGTGAACATGACCTGCTGGCGAACTGTTATCGCTCGTCACTGGGACTCGTGCGAGATCATGCGCTGCGCAGCATTGCGTTCCCCGCGATCTCCACCGGCATTTATGGATTTCCGAAGGATCAGGCGTCTCTGGTCGCTGCCAGCGCGGTGCGGGACGAACTTGCGGCTTTCCCCAACTCCTTCGACCTCATCCTGTTCATCTGCTTCGATGAAGATAGCGCGGACATCTATAGTCGCGCGGTGGAGGAGCTGCTGGGTTGACCCTCAATGGTCGTGATGTCCTTCGGCAAGAGCTTCCAGCACATCATCCAACCGGGCGGGGTCGCCCAGCGCGATCACCTGGCCGTCACTTTCCGCCGTGATCGGATCGCCGACCCAGTCACACATGCGCCCGCCCGCGCCCTCAACCACAGGCACTAGCGCTGCAATATCGTGCAGTTTCAGACCCGCTTCGATCACAATGTCCACATGGCCTGACGCCACAAGTCCGTAATTATAGCAGTCGCCGCCCCAAACAGTGTCCCGACACTGACCGGCGAGGCGGGAGAAATGTTCTCCGGTGCAGCCTGGGAAATATTGCGGACCGGTGCTCGCGACGATCGCCTCCTCCAACGACCGGCAGGCACGCGTCGTCACGGGGGCGCCGTTGAAGGTCGTCGGCTGGCCCATCATTCCGGCCCAGCGTTCCTTGGTGATCGGCTGGTCAATGATGCCGATGGTCGGCCAGCCTGCCTGGGTGAGCGCGATCAGCGTGCCAAAGATCGGCCGCCCAGCGATGAAGCTGCGAGTGCCGTCGATCGGATCGAGTATCCACACCCGCTCCGCATCTTCGCGGCTGGCCCCATATTCCTCGCCGATGATGCCGTCCTGCGGCCGCTCCTTTTCCAGGATCGTCCGGATCGCCGCTTCGGCGGCGCGATCGGCCTCCGTTACCGGCGACTTGTCCGACTTGAACTCCATGTCATAGCGTGCACGGAAAAACGGCCGGATCGCCGTCGCGGCGGCGTCGGCAAGGCGGTGGGCAAGGGTCAGGTCATCGCGGGTCGTCATGGCCCCCGCCTAGCGGGAAAGCGCCGGGCGCGCTAGGCTGCGCCATTCCGATTCCTCGTCCATGAAGGAGGGAAATATGCCCGGTTCGCCTGTGATCCCCGGCCTGCGATATGCCGATGCCCCTGCAGCCATCCGCTTCCTTTGCGACGCATTCGGCTTTGAATTGCGCGCATCCTATGAGGATGAGGCCGATCCCCGCATCATCCACCATGCCGAACTGGCGATGGGGGACGGCATGATCATGCTGGGAAGCGCGCGCGACGGTGAGGAAGAATCGCTCTATAGCTGGACGACCCCGCGCGAGTTGGGCGGCGTCACCGCCTGCATTTATGTCGTGGTGCCCGACGCCGACGCGCATTGCCTCCATGCTCGCAATGAAGGGGCCGTGGTCGTTAGCGAGCCGCATGACAACCAAGGCTATCCCGGCCGCGGCTATGAGGCGCTGGACCCCGAAGGCAATGTATGGAGCTTCGGCACCTATGATCCTTGGGCGGCGAGCATTTAAGCCTTCCGCAATATCGACGGTTTAGCCTTGCGCGCAGATAAAGGGGTGTTGCGTGGCGTTGATCGGCTGGATCTTGAGTTTTGCGGCTCTGCTGGGAGCATTGGCGCTGCGGCAGGACATGCCGGTCGGCGACTCTGCCGGCCTATCCAACATGCTCTTTTTGCTGACGCTCCTCGCCTGCCCGATGCTGTGGCGGGATAAGCCGCTCGGCATTTCCCGCGCCCAGCGGGTGGTCGGCGCCTTGGTCCTGCTCTTCTGCCTGCCGCTGGTGCTACTGCCGGGCGCTTCATAAAGTCGCGCGGCGCAACTTCCTCGCTTAATCGAACAGACTGGAAACCGAGCTCTCGTCCGCGATGCGCTTGATCGCCTCGCCGAGCAGCGGCGCGATCGGCAGGTGACGGATGCTCTTGGCGTTGCAAACCGCGTCGGTGCCTTGGATCGAATCGGTGATCACCAATTCCTTCAGCTCCGATGCCTCCACGCGAGCCACCGCACCGCCCGATAGTACGCCATGGCTGACATAGGCGACGACATCTTCAGCGCCCGCGGCCTTGAGCGCACCGGCCGCATTGCACAGCGTGCCTGCCGAATCGACAATGTCGTCGATCAGGACGCAGAAGCGGCCCTTCACATCGCCGATGATGTTCATGACTTCCGATTCGCCCGCTCGCTCGCGCCGCTTATCGACGATGGCGAGGGGGGCGTTGTCGAGCCGCTTGGCCAGCGCGCGGGCGCGCACCACGCCGCCCACGTCGGGCGAAACGACCATCAGGTTGCGGTCGCCGAAACGCGCCTGGATATCGGCCGACATGACCGGCGCGCCAAAAAGGTTGTCGGTCGGAATATCGAAAAAGCCCTGGATCTGCCCGGCGTGCAGATCGACCGATAGCACTCGGTTAGCGCCCGCCGTAGTGATCAGGTTCGCCACCAGCTTGGCCGAGATCGGCGTGCGGGGTCCCGGTTTCCGGTCCTGCCGAGCATAGCCGAAATAGGGAACGACCGCCGTGATTCGCTTCGCCGACGCGCGCTTCAGCGCATCGATCATGATCAGCAATTCCATCAGATTGTCGTTCGTCGGATAGGCGGTCGACTGGATCACGAACACGTCTTCGCCGCGGACATTCTCATGGATCTCCACGAAAACTTCCTCGTCGGCGAAGCGGCGAACGCTCGCATCGGTCAAGGGGATTTCGATATAGTCTGCAATTGCAGCCGCAAGCGGCTTGTTGGAATTGCCGGTCATGAGTTTCATGGCCAAACCCCCGTGACGAATTGATGA
Source organism: Sphingobium tyrosinilyticum (assembly GCF_042654265.1). Lineage (NCBI taxonomy): Bacteria > Pseudomonadati > Pseudomonadota > Alphaproteobacteria > Sphingomonadales > Sphingobiaceae > Sphingobium > Sphingobium tyrosinilyticum. Next base: position 43,422 of record NZ_JBHSFZ010000011.1, read on the forward strand.
CGCTGTGTGAAACGCGGCCCCTTTAGCGGGGCTTGCCGCCAGTGGAAAGGCGCTTTTGCGCCTTGCGGTAAAATGCTCTACGGGCTCGCCCATGACCGACAAACTCGTGATCGCCCTTGCCCAGATGACGCAATCGGTGGGCGACCTCACCGCCAATGCCGATGCGATGCTGGAATGGCGCAGCCGGGCGGAGGGCGCTGACCTCATCGTCTTCCCCGAGTTGCAACTGATCGGCTACCCGCCCGAGGATCTGGTGCTGAAACCCGCTCTGGTTGATCGCGCCAATCATGAACTGGATCGCCTCGCCCAGGCGACCGCCGACGGCGGCTCGGCGATGCTGGTCGGCACGGTCGTTGCGTCGCAGGGCGTTCTGTTCAACGTCGTCGCCCTGCTCGAAAATGGCGCGGTCACCGCGATCCGCCAGAAGCGCGAACTGCCCAATTACGGGACGTTCGACGAGAAGCGGCTCTTCGCGCCGGGCCCGCTGCCCGCGCCGATTGACTTCAAAGGCGTCAAGATCGGCGTCCCCATTTGCGAGGATATCTGGTTTCCCTTCGTCACCGCGCATCTGCGGGCGGAGGGCGCGGAAATCCTCATCAGTCCCAATGGGAGTCCGTTTGAGATCGACAAGGACGATCGCCGCATCAACGGCGTAGCGGGCACGCGCGTGCGCGAAACCGGCCTGCCGCTCGTCTATCTGAACCGTGTCGGCGGCCAGGACGAGCTGGTGTTCGACGGCGCCTCTTTCGTCATGGGTGCGGACCGCAGCATCGCCCATCAGCTGCCTGATTGGGAGGAAGCGCTGGTTCTGACCCACTGGGAAAAGTGGGACGGCCAATGGGTCTGCATCCCCGGTGAGCGCCACGCTCTCGATGCGCGTCCGGCCGACATCTATAATGCCATGGTGCTGGGCCTGCGCGACTATGTGAATCGCAATGGCTTTCCCGGTGTCGTGCTTGGGCTGTCAGGCGGCATCGATTCGGCCCTGTCTGCCGCTGTCGCCGTCGATGCACTGGGGCCTGGGCGCGTATGGTGCGTGATGATGCCCTCGCGCTTCACCAGCCAAGATAGTCTGGATGATGCGGTCGAGTGCGCCCGGCTCCTCGGCGTGCGTTACGACACTATCCCGATCGAGCCTGCCGTCGATGCCTTCGACACCATGCTGGCCCCCGCCTTCGAAGGCCGCCAGCGCGACCTCACCGAAGAAAATCTTCAGTCCCGTATTCGCGGCGTGACGCTCATGGGGCTTTCCAACAAGTTCGGCTACATGCTGCTCACCACCGGCAACAAGAGCGAGATGTCGGTCGGCTACGCCACCATCTATGGCGACATGGCGGGCGGCTATTCGGTGCTGAAGGACGCCTACAAAACCACCGTTTTCGACCTCAGCCGCTGGCGAAACGAAAATCTTCCCTCACTCGCGATGGGGTCTTCGGGGGCGGTCATGCCGGATCGGGTGATCACCAAGCCGCCGAGCGCCGAACTGCGCGAGGACCAGAAGGATGAGGACAGCCTGCCGCCTTATGAGGTGCTGGACCCGATCCTCTACGGCCTAGTCGAAGAGGAGCTGTCCGTCGAACAACTGGTCGCCCGAGGCTTCGACAAGGATGTCGTCGCCCGCATCGAACGGCTTTTGTATGTTGCCGAATATAAGCGTCGCCAGTCGCCTCCCGGCGTGAAGCTCGGCATCCGTAATTTCGGCCGTGACCGCCGCTACCCGATCACCAACGCGTTTCGGACGCTCTAGCCATAGAAAAGGCCGTTCGTGCTGAGTAGGGTCTGCGCTTGTCGAAGCCCCGTATCGAAGCATCCTTCGATACGCCATTTCGACTTCGCTTAATGGCTACTCAGGACGAGCGGGTTGCAAATATGAAAATCATCACCCGCTTCGCCCCTTCGCCCACCGGCAATCTGCATGTCGGCAATATCCGCGCCGCGCTGCATAACTGGCTGTGGGCGCGCAAGAGTGGCGGCCAGTTTCTCCTGCGCCTCGACGACACGGACCTGGAACGCTCGCGCCCAGAATATGCCGACGCGATCAAGGCCGATCTCCAATGGCTCGGACTTCACTGGAACGGGGAGGAAAAGCAGTCTGACCGCTTCGCCCTCTATGAGGAAAAGTTCGAGAGGCTGAAGGCGTCAGGCTATGTTTACCCGGCTTATGAGACGAGCCAGGAACTCGAACTCCGCCGCAAAGTCCTGCTTGGGCGCGGCTTGCCGCCGGTCTATGACCGCTCAGCGCTGCATCTGACGGCGGATCAGATCGCCACTTTCGAGGCGGAAGGCCGCAAGCCCCATTGGCGCTTCAAGCTCGACCACGACCAGCCGATCGTCTGGACCGACCTCATCCGCGGCGAGCAGCGCTTCGACCCCAAGCTCCTCTCCGATCCGGTGATCCGCCGCGCGGACGGCAGCTGGCTCTACATGCTGCCATCGGTCATCGACGATATCGACATGGGCATCACCCATGTGCTGCGCGGCGAGGATCATGTGTCCAACACGGCAACGCAGATCCAGATGTTCACCGCGCTTGGCGCGCCACTCCCGCATTTTGCGCACGAAGCCCTTCTGACGGGCAGCGAGGGCAAGTTGTCCAAGCGCCTCGGATCGCTGGGAGTCGCTCATTTCCGCGAGAATGGACTCGAGCCGATCGCCATTCTGGCGCTGCTCGCCCGGCTCGGGACGTCGATGCCGATCGAGCCTTTCAGCGACATACAGCCGCTGATCGACAGTTTCGACTTCGCCCATTTCGGCCGCGCACCCGCGCGGTTCGATGAAGCCGAACTTGCCGCGCTCAATCAGAAGATCGTCCATCTGCTGCCCTATCAGTCCGTGTCTGAGCGCCTGCCACAGGGTATGGACGAAGCTGGGTGGGAGGCGATCCGGCCCAATCTGGAGACCGTCGCCCAAGCGGCTGACTGGTGGCGGATCGTCACCGGCCCGATCGAAGCCCCGGAACTGGAGGAGGAGGACCGCGCCTTCCTTGCCACCGCGCGAGAAATCCTGCTGGAAGCTCCCTTCGACACCGCCATCTGGCGCACGCTGACCAACATGCTGAAGGACCGGACGGGGCGGAAAGGCAAGTTTCTCTTCCTCCCCCTGCGCCGCGCGCTCACGGGCCTCGACCATGGTCCCGACATGGGGCAGTTGTTGCCGCTGATCGGAAGGGACGAAGCGGTAAAACGCCTGTCCTAGCCCGTCATCCCAATGAAAGCTCGGATCCGGCGTCATATCAGATGCGCGCCGACGTCACCCGGCGTCCGGTCAGTTGGCCATTGCCTCCATCGCCTTGCCTACCGCCAAAATTCCCTCTGGCGCCACCGCAAAGCCCATATGCGTGCAGTCCACTTCGATCGCCCGATCGCGCTCGCCAGCACGGCCCTTGGCGCATTCGGGCAGTATGACCCCGTCCCGTCGCGACCATAGCGCGACTGTCGGCACCGGCGGCTTTACTTCCCGCGTGCAGGCGAAAGGCGGGCAGTCCACCGCATGGCCCGACACCAGTTGGTACAGCCGCCAAGCGTGATTGGCCCGCACATCCCCGGAAAAGGGCGTGCCCATGGTGACGACGCCGCCAACCTTGGTGCTTGCATATTTGGCATATTCCCGCGCGAACAGCCCGCCCAAACTCCAACCCACCAGAGTCACGGGCTCGCCGCTCTGACGCCGAATTTCATCCACGCGCCGGTCGATCTTCTCAAGGCTGTCGGGCCGGGGCCCTAAATTTCGCCCCATGCCCCAGCCATGGGCCCTGAAACCGGCAGCTTCCAATATGCCGCGCAGTGCCTCCATTCGCTGTTCAGACGCCATGAGACCGGGGATCAGCAATATCTGCCGACCATCCCCGCGGATCGCTTTCGCCAGTAAATCGGCCTGCGCGCGGCTGCGGGCAAGGTCAAAGGGCATGGACGCATTGGCCAACAAATGCTGGATCGAAGGCAACTGAGGCGCGCGAGGGCCAGCGGCTAGGCGTCCTTTCCAGAAGCTGGCGATCGAATCGGCATAAGGCGGCATGAGAATAAGGTCTCCAAAGCCCGAAGGCGAAAGATGACATTCTCATGACAAATGCGCCACGCGTCCATTGGTTTCGCGCATGTGCGCGACCCATTCGTCGATTGTGACAAAGATCAGGGTGCGAGCGGAGAGGTCTGCGCCACTGCTGCGCCATCTGCAGCGCGCAACTGCCGCGGTTCCAGAATGGCGGCCGTTTCGATGAGGTCGAGCGCGCGGCGCGCTTCCAAATAGCGGCGGGCATACTGCATCCAGCGGTCGGCGGTCGCGCGTCCGGGCATCCGCTCGACTTCGGTCAGCGCTGCACTTACGCGTCCCGCATCGATATAGTGGAGCGCCCGGTCCATCGCCGCCTGCGGGCGGGGTGAGGGCGTCGAGGCGCGGCGGATGGTCACCAGTTCGCGCGCCTCATGCTGGAACGCCTCCCACCAGCTTGTCTGTGGCCCTGGCGTCGTTAACTGGTCGGCGATGCTCGCAAGCCCGGCGCGGAGGTCGACCAGTGTCACCGGCTCGCGCGCGGCGTTGATGATCGTGGCGACCGCACGTGGCTGCGCCTGGCCAAAGCGCAGGCGCAGTTGCCCCTCCACATAGCCAAGCGGCGTACCGCTATCGAGCGCGCGGCGAGCTGCGAAGGCGACCAGCAATCCTTCCGCCCGCGCGGCATTGCCCGACGCGGCTTGGGCCTCAACGGTGATATGGTTCAGCCTTTCCTCCAGCTGCGCCACCCGGCCGTCCAGCATCTGCGCTGCTTCGCCGGTCAGTGGGCGCATCGCCATGCCGGGGCGCAGATAGGGATCGGCTACGGCTACGGGCTGCCGGGCGCTGCTGCCCCAGCGCTCCTGAAGGTAGGGCATCGCCAAGATTGTCAGTGTCACGCCGATCGCAAAGGCCAGCAGCAGGAGGATCAGCATCAGCCATGGACTGCGACCCCGCGTCGCGACAGGCGGTATCGCCGTGACGTTTGCCGCGCCGCCTTCTTCGCTCATCGGGGACCTTTCTTCCATCTTGGCGGGATCATTCGCACAATCGGGCGGCGAGGGCCAGCATCCTCTCATCATCGGGCTGATCGGGCGCTTCGCCGCTGGCCCAGCCCGACCCGCAGGCCGCAAGCGCTGCCGCACTGATGGCGATAACATGCAGGTTGCTCCGCCGCTGCGTGTCGATGAGGCTGGCAAGCCTGCTCCCCGCGCGGGGGGAATGCACCAGTAGCACCGCGCCGGGCTCCAGCAGCGGCTCCAGGTCCACCTCCGTCTTCTCGCCGATGGTGTACACCGCCACGTGCCGGATGCTGAGCGGCCCCGCCTCGATCGACGCAACGGTCGTACCGCCAAGGTGCAGTAATCTGCGATGGCCATCGGCTGCGATCCGCGCGGCGATTGCGCTGCCATCCTGATCGCCCGGCACGACTGCCAGAAAGCCAGCGTCCGCCATTGCGCATGCGGTCGCGCTCCCGACCGCATAAGCGGGAAGCTTGCGGTAACGATCAAGCGGCGGCCCACCCAGCCGCGCCGCCTGTGCGCTGGTCATCAACAGCGCATCGAATGCCCCGGGCGGCGGCGCATCCCAGTCGATCGGCCGTGCCTCGAAGAGCGGGCAGAGGCGGGGGGGAAGGCCCAGTCGCTTCGCCCGCGCAGCGCTCTCGCTCGCGCCAGGCTCGGGCCGCAGGATGACGACCGGCCTCACGCTTCGAACAGCGCGCGCAGCTCCGCGCTGGCGCGCTCCAGTAGTGATCGTCCCAATGTCTCGGCAGCGGCGGTGTCGCCGCGATCGATCGCGATACGGTCGCTGACGCACTCTCGCCCATCCGGGCTCAATATCTCGGCAGCCAGACGGATTTTCCCGCCCTCGAACTGCCCCAGCGCTGCAATCGGCGAGTGGCAGGTGCCCCCCAGCCCCTTGAGCACCGCCCGCTCGGCTATTACGCAATCTGAGGTCTCAGCATCGCTGATCGTCGCCAGCAGCGCCAGCATCGCCTTGTTACCGCTCAATGTTTCGATCCCGACAGCACCCTGCGAAGGCGCAGGCAGCATGACGTCAAGCGCAATGCTCGTCCCCACGGCATGCTGCCCCAGCCGGTCGAGGCCGGCGGCCGCCAGCAATGTCGCATGCACTTCGCCTGCTGCCAGCTTGGCCAGCCGCGTCGCGACATTGCCCCGGAACAGCACGATCTGCGCATCGGGTCGCAACCGCTTCACCTGCGCGGCGCGGCGCGGTGAGCTGGATCCCACCACTGGATTGGCCGGCAAGGCCGCGAAGCTGTCCGCGCCGACCAGCCGGTCCCGCACATCCGCACGGGGCAACATTGCCGCGACCTGGATTTCCTGCGGCCGGATAGTCTCCACATCCTTCATGCTATGGACGGCAAAGTCGATTTCGCCAGCCAGCAGCGCGCGGTCCAACTCCTTCGTCCAAAGCGCCTTGCCGCCGATTTCCGCCAACGCCCGATCCTGAATCCGGTCGCCGCTGGTCTGCACGATCACCGTGTCGATCGCGTCGGCTTCCCAACCCTGCCGAGCGCACAGCGCCTCCGCCGTCATACGCGCCTGGGCAAGGGCGAGGGGCGAACCCCGCGTACCAAGTCGGAGCGGGCGATCAGGCAAGGGAGAAGGCGTTGTCATATGCCGCTTGCTCTAATAGCCGTGGGCATTAGATGGAAGCAGCATATGACGATCATCCTCGGCCTGGAATCTAGCTGCGACGAAACTGCAGCGGCGTTGGTGACGGCAGAGGGCAAGATTCTCGCCCACCGCCTCGCCATGCAGGAGGAAGCGCACCGGCCCTATGGCGGCGTCGTCCCGGAAATCGCGGCCCGCGCCCATGTCGAGGCGCTTAGTCCCTTGATCGAAGCGGCGCTGGAGGACGCCAATCTGACGCTGGATCAGGTTGATGTCATAGCCGCCACGGCAGGCCCCGGCCTGATCGGCGGCGTGATGGTCGGCCTCGTCACCGGCAAGGCGCTGGCTCATGCGGCGAACAAGCCGCTGGTCGCGGTCAATCATCTTGAAGGCCATGCCCTGTCCCCGCGCCTTGCCGACCCATCGCTGCAATTTCCCTATTTGCTGCTGCTCGTTTCTGGTGGCCACTGCCAGCTGCTCCATGTCCGGGGGCCGGGCAATTATGCCCGCCTCGCTACCACGATCGACGATGCCTCGGGCGAGGCGTTTGACAAGACGGCGAAGCTCCTCGGCGTCGGCTATCCCGGCGGACCTGCCGTCGAGCAAGCGGCGGCCAAAGGCAATGCGAAGGCCGTGCCGCTGCCGCGCCCGCTTGTGGGCACGGCCGAACCGCATTTCTCCTTCGCTGGGCTCAAAAGCGCTGTCATGCGGGCGGCGCAATCGGGCAAATATTCAACAGAAGATATCGCCGCCAGTTTCCAGCAGGCGGTGATCGACTGTCTGATCGACCGAACCGAAAGACAACTCGCCGCGCATCAAGGCATGACGGCGCTTGTGGTGGCGGGCGGCGTCGCGGCCAACCAGTCGATCCGTGCCGCCCTTCAGGCGCTTGCCGCCCGCCATGATTTGCCCTTCGTCGCGCCGCCACTCTGGCTTTGCACGGACAATGCGGCGATGATCGCCTGGGCAGGGGCGGAGCGTTACGCGGCCGGGCTGATCGACGATCTCACCGTTCCGGCCCGGCCGCGTTGGCCGCTCGATCCGGATGCGGAAAAAGCGCGCGGGGCGGGAGTGAAAGCATGAAGGCGGGTGTCATCGGGGCTGGCGCATGGGGAACCGCGCTAGCGCAAACCCTCTCTTCGCAGGGGGAGGATGTCTGCCTGTGGGCGCTCGAGCCCGAAGTGGTGGAGGCGGTTAACCGCGATCATCTCAACCCACTCTACCTTCCCGGCATTCCTTTGAACTCCTCAGTGCGCGCGACCGGGGACATGGCCGACATGGCCGACCGCGACCTGCTGCTGATCGTCAGCCCTGCCCAGCATCTGCGCGGCGTAGTGGCGGGACTACCTGCCGGCGTCCCGCTCATCCTCTGTTCCAAGGGGATTGAGGCTGGCACTACCCTTCTCATGTCGGAAGTCGCGCAGCAGGCGCAGCCGGGCTCACCCATCGCCGTACTATCGGGACCCACTTTCGCGCATGAAGTGGCGAAGGGGCTGCCCACCGCTATCACCTTGGCGTGTGGGGACGCCGAGCTTGGAAGCCGCATCGCGGCGCGCATCGCTCGTCCCGCGTTCCGCCCCTATCTGTCCGACGATATTGTGGGAGCGGAGATTGGCGGTGCGGTGAAGAACGTCCTCGCTATCGCTTGCGGCGTCGCGGAAGGGGCTGGGCTTGGCCTTAACGCTCGCGCCTCGCTCATCAGCCGGGGTTTCGCTGAAATGACCCGTTTTGGCCTTGCGCGCGGGGCGCGTGCGGAAACCCTGTCGGGCCTTTCGGGTCTCGGCGACCTCGTCCTTACCTGCTCCTCCACCAATTCGCGTAATTTCTCGCTGGGGAAGGGGCTGGGGGAGGGGCGTCCCGCGTCCGAACTGCTCGCCAACCGGCGCACCGTTGCCGAGGGCGCCTTCACCGCGCCGGTCCTGCGCGAAGCGGCTCGCGCCGCCATGGTCGAAATGCCGGTGGTCGAAGCTGTCTGCGCCCTGCTCGAAGATGCCGCGCCGCTTGGACAAGTCATTGACGCGCTGCTCGCCCGCCCGTTGCGGCCGGAATAAATCCGTCGCTCTCCCCTGATTTATTGTTTACCATTCGGCAGCACGTAAAATGACGCGACAGGGGGACCTACATTCTTTGCCGGCTGAGCAGGCTCCCTCTTCGCAACAGGATGATATTGCGGCGCTCGCCAAGGGCGGCCGCACGAATATCTTTGGCTTCCTCCTGCGCCTTGCCGCGCGCCTGCCTTTCCTGTTCATCGCCGGCCGCTGGTATGGCGCGGACGCACTTGGTCGCTTTGCTTATGCCGTTCTGGTCGTCGAGTTCATCGCACAACTGGCGACGCTCGGGCTGAAACGCGGCCTGGCGGGCGCGCTCGCGCAGACCGAGCGGCCGCACAGCCATGTCGTCACCGATGCCATGCTCGTGACGCTGGTCGCCGCGCTGATTGGCAGCGGCTTGCTCGTCGCCTTTCCTCAAGCCATGTTCCCCAACAGCGGCATCAATGGGCTCGACCGGCTGCTCGCCCTGATCGTCATCGCGGTAGCCGGGTCGGACGTCGCGCTGGCCGCTTGCGCCTATCGCTTCGACATCGGCGCTACCGTTCGCGCCCGATCGATCATAGAGCCTTGGGCGATCAGCATCGGGGCTTTTGCCTTCGCTTTTTATTCGACGCGCGACGGACTTATCCTGTCATACGTCGTCTCCATGGTCGCGGCGCTGGTCGCCTCGATCCTCCCGATGACACGCCATTATGGCATTCCCCATGGCTGGCGGCCTGATGGCGGACGGCTTTGGCGCCTGGCCCGCCGCAATCTGCCACTCGCCGCAGCCGATGGCGTCGAATGGGGATCACGCCGCCTCGACCTGGCCATCCTCGGCCTGTTCGTCAGCCCGGCGGTGGTTGGCGTCTATTATGTTGCGCAGCAGGTCGCCTCGCTGCCGCAAAAGCTCAAGACCAGCTTCGACCCGATCCTCGGCCCGGTCATCACGCGCAACTTGGCGGAGGGCAATCTGAGCGCGATCGCGAAGCAGGTCAGCCAGGTCGGCTTCTGGATCATCGCCGCCCAGGCGGGCATTGCTCTGGCGCTGGGCATTCCGGGAGAAGCGGTGATGGGTCTGGTCGGCCCGCATTTCGTTGGCGGCACCGGTGCGCTCGCCTTTCTGCTGTTGGCCGAAGTCGTCGCGGCCACAGCGGTCGTCAGCGAATCCGCGCTGGTCTATATCGCCCGTCACCGCAACCTCATGATCTCGCTGCTCATGATCGGCTTGCAGGCCGCGCTCAGCTTCGGGTTCATTCTGCTCGCCCGGCGCTTCGGCCTGCCGCCCATGGCGATTGCCGCGGCGCCCGCCCTGGCGCTCAGTATCGCCTTGGGCGCCGGAGCGCTGGTCAAGGCCCGGCTGCTGTCACATTTGCTGGGCGCGAAAGTGAATGCGTGGCGTTGGCCGCTGCTCAGCGCCTGCGGCGTTGCTTGCCTCGTGGGGGCGGCTTTTGTGGCCCTGCCGCCCCAATATGAATGGGTCGAACTGGTTTTCGGCGTCGCGACGATCCTGGCTGTCTATGGCTTAGTCATTTGGCGATGGGGCTTCGGGCCAGAAGATCGCGCCCTGTTCCGCCGGCAAAAAGCGGCCTGATCGCCTGCTAGAGCATCCTGCTCCGCCAGACGATCGTCCCATCCGTTCGGGCCGAACCTGTCGAGGCCCTCTTCGGCGCGAACGAGATGATGCTTTAGCACCCGTTCGTTTCGAGCGAGCCGGGGAACGCAAGTTCTGACGTAACCCGGCCCGAACGACTACCTTGATCAACCCAGCAGCTTAGCCCGCAGCGCCTGCAGATCGGCCTCCGGCCGCGCGCCCCAGTGCGAAATCACTTCCGCCGCCGCCGCCGCGCCCAGTTCAAGGCAGTGATGCACATCCAGCCCTTCGATATGCCCGGCCAAGAATCCGGCGGCGAACAGGTCGCCCGCACCGGTCGTATCGAGAACCTGCGCAACCGGCGCTGCAGGCACTTCGTAGCGAAGGCCGTCCACAATGGCGATCGCGCCCTGCTCGCTACGCGTCGAGACCAGCACCGGCACTCGCCCAGCGAAAGACGCCACCGCCCGGTCGAAATCTTCGATCTGGGCCAGCGCCTGGATCTCATGCTCATTGGAAAAAAGGATGTCGATCAGGCCCTGATCAATCAAATCGACGAAATCGGCGCGGTGGCGCTCGATGACGAAGCCGTCCGACAGGGTGAAGGCGATCTTGCGCCCGGCGCCGCGCGCCGCGTCGATCGCCGCCCTCATCGCCGCGCGCGGCTGTTCCGGGTCCCACAGATAACCTTCCAGATAGAGGATCGACGCTGAGCGGATCAGGTCCAGGTCCAGCGCGGACTCCGGCAGGAACTGCGATGCGCCTAGGAAGGTGTTCATCGTCCGCTGCGCATCGGGGGTCACCAGGATCAAGCAGCGGGCGGTGGGCACATCTCCCTTGGCCGCCGGCGTATCATAGCGGATGCCGAGCGCCCGCACATCATGGGCGAACACTTCGCCCAACTGATCGTCGCACACCTGACCGATGAAGCCGCAGCGCTTGCCCAGCGCCGCCAGCCCAGCGAGCGTGTTGGCCGCTGACCCGCCGCTGACCTCTTTCCCCGCGCCCATATCGGCATAGAGGCTTTCCGCAGTGGCGACGTCGATCAACTGCATGCCGCCCTTGGTCAGCGCATGCTCGGCCAGGAACGCGTCGTCGCTCGGGGCGAGCACATCGACGATGGCGTTGCCGATCGCGACAACATCTAGCGAGGGGGCTGCAGCGGTCACGCGATATCCTTGTCGATTGAGGGGAAAGGTTGGAAAAATCGCGCCGTGTCTATCGACCCGTAGGGCTGCGCGCAACGCCGCTGATTGACGGCATGGGCTAGGCGCGGGATAGCTGGGCTATGGTGATCATCGCCGCTATGCGCGCCTTTCCTGTGATCTTTCATCCCGCGGCCATGCGCCTGCTGGGTAAAAGCTTGGCTCTGACGCTGTTGATTTTCGTCATGGCCGGGCTCGGCCTCTGGACGGCGGTACATGCGGTGCGGGTCTATTTCGGCTGGAGCGGAGGTGGCCTCGCTGAAGCGGCCGCCGCCACAATCGGCGTGATTGCGATGGCCTGGCTGCTGTTTCGCACCATCGCGATGGCGATCATGAACCTGTTCGCCGACGACATCATCGCTGCAGTGGAGCGCAGCAGCTATCCCGCAGCCGCCGCAGAGGCCCGGTCCCTCGGTCTCGGCCCCAGCGTCCGGCTGGCCCTGGCCTCGGCAGCCCGGACGATCGGCTGGAACCTGATCGCCATGCCTGCCTATCTGCTCCTGCTCGTCACCGGCGTGGGCACGATCGGACTGTTCCTGGCCCTCAACGCCTATCTGCTTGGCCGCGACCTTGCCGATATGGTCGAGCCACGCCATGCGGCGTTGCCGCCGATCTCCCGCCTCCATCGATGGCTTATGGGCCTCGTCTCGGCGCTTCTCTTCCTGCTGCCCTTCATCAACCTGCTTGCGCCGATTTGGAGCGCGGCTATGGCGGTGCACATGCTGCACGGGGTTAGAAGCAAGTCGAGATGAACATGGTCCGCCTCACCCTTGGCGCTGCCCTGGCACTGCCGCTGGCGGCTTGCGGTGGCTCGGTCGTACCGCCTGCGCCGATCAGCCGCCCGCCCGCGGGTCCCCCTGCCAGCGCCTTCATGCGATCAGGCCCCCTCATGGGAATGGACGCCCGCCATCTCGTTCAGCAATTCGGCACGCCCCGCCTCGATATTCGTGAGAGCATGATGCGTAAGCTGCAGTTCGCCAATGGTCGTTGCGTGCTGGACGCCTATCTCTACGCCCCCGCCCAAGGAAGAGAGCCGGTCGTCACCCATGTCGATGCCCGCACGCCAGCGGGTATGGATATCGATCCCGCCGCCTGCGCCACCGCTCTTCAGGCGAAATAATATTTCCTAAGCGGACAGCCGCCCGATCGCCCAGGCGGCCGCTTCCGCGACCACCGGATCTTCATCGCTCAGCAATGGCTGCAATTGTTCGAGCAGCCGCTTCTCTCCGCTATTCCCGGCGGCGATGGCCGCGTTGCGCACCATCCGGTTACGCCCGATCCGTTTGATCGGCGAGCCCGAGAAAATCTCTCGAAAACCGGCGTCATCCAGTGCCAGCAAGTCGCCCAGTTCCGGCGCCGCCAGCTCCGCGCGCCCTATAAAAGCCCTGTTGGCCGCCGCCGCATCGGCAAATTTGTTCCACGGGCAGACTGCCAGACAGTCATCGCAGCCATAGATGCGATTGCCGATCCCGCTACGCAGCTCTTCGGGGATCGGGCCCTTATGCTCGATGGTGAGGTAGGAAATACACCGCCGCGCATCCACAACATAGGGGGCAGGGAAAGCGCCGGTAGGACAGGCCACCTGGCAAGCAGTGCAACTGCCGCAATGATCGACTTCCGCCGCGTCCGGCTCCAGCGCGATCTCGCTATAGATCGCGCCCAGGAAGAGCCAGCTACCATGGGTCCGGCTGACAAGGTTGCTGTGCTTGCCTTGCCAGCCCAGTCCAGCCGCCTCCGCAAGCGGCTTTTCCATCACAGGTGCGGTGTCGACGAACACCTTGAGCGCGCTCTGCTGCTGCTCCACCAGCCAGCGGGCCAAGCTTTTCAGTCCCTTCTTGACCACGTCATGATAGTCGCGCCCCTGCGCATAGACGGAAATCCGGCCCCGATCGCCGACCTCCGCCAGCGCCAGCGGGTCGCGGCCGGGCGCATAGCTCATCCCCAGCATGATGACGCTGCGCACATCGGGCCACAGTCCTTGCGGCGAACCGCGCTGCTCGGCCCGCTCCTCCATCCACAGCATCTCGCCATGGCGTCCCGCATCCAGCCACTGCCGCAGCCTTCGGCCAGCTTCGGGCGCAGCATCAGCGCGCGCAATGGCGCACGCGGCAAAGCCCAGCCGCTCCGCCTCCGCCTTCAGGCGCTGTTCCAAGGTTTCGGTTTGCGTTGGCATAGTGTGCGACTATCAGGGTCGGATGATCGGTACTGCTCCGGCTCCTTCTCCGACCTATGCCGTCGAAGGCCATGGTCTTGTCAAGACATTCGGCACATTCCGCGCGGTCGATGGCATCGACCTCGCCGTGCCCGCTGGGTCGATCTACGGCATTTTGGGGCCCAATGGTGCGGGCAAGACGACCTTGTTGCGCACCTTGCTTGGCATTATCGATCCTGACGAGGGCCGCCGCACTCTGCTGGGCGATGATGTCCCGCTGCGCCAGGCGCGCATCATCGGCTATCTTCCCGAAGAACGCGGGCTCTATCCATCAATGAAGGCGGCGGAGGCCATCGCCTTTATGGGCGCATTGCGTGGGCTGCCGCTCAAGGTCGGGCGCGAACGGGCGCGAGCGATGCTGATCGAGCATGGCATGGGCGCATCGGTTGATAAGCCGATCCGCCAGCTGTCCAAGGGCATGGCACAAACCGTGCAGCTTTTTGGTACGATCATCCACGAACCCCGGCTGATCGTGTTGGACGAACCTTTTTCGGGTCTTGACGCCATCAACCAGGGAAAGCTGGAGTTGCTGATCCGCGATCAGGCGCGGCGCGGCGTCACCGTCCTCTTTTCCACCCATGTCATCGCCCATGCCGAACGCCTGTGCGAACGCATCGCCATCGTTGCGGGTGGCCGCATTCATTTCGAAGGATCGGTGAGCGATGCGCGCGACCAGCTGCGTCCCAGGGTCCGCCTGCGCACCCGCGCCAGCGACGGCGGTTGGCGCCGGGCGCTGCCTGCCGAGACGCTGGCGGCGGATGGAGCCTGGCATTTCGACCTGCCGGACGAAGGCATCGAACCGCTGCTGCGCGCGCTGCTGGATGGACATGCCGGTATAGAAAGCTTGTCGATCGAACGACCCGGCCTGCATGATGCGTTCGTATCTATCGCGGGGGCTGCCGCCGCCCGGCAGATGCAGGATGCCGAAGGGGAGGGACCCGCATGAGCGAGGTCCTGCGCGCCGCCCTGGTCATCGCTCGCCGCGATTTTTCCGCGGTGATTTTCTCGAAAACCTTCATTCTCTTCCTGCTGGGGCCGCTATTCCCTGTCGTCATCGGCATGGCGTTCGGCGGTCTGGGGGAAAAGATCACGACCGAAAGCCTGCGCCCGACCATCGGCGTCGCCATGACGGCGGCGGACGGCGGACGCATGGAGCGGGCGCATCGCATCCTTTCGGCCCGTATGGGTGCTGAAAATCTCCCCAAGCTCCAGCGCGCGCCCAAGGGGAACCCACGAACCTTGCTGACCCGCCCCGACGCCCGCTTCATCGCGATCGTGTCCGGCAGCGTCGAGCGGCCGATACTCACCGGCAAGAGCGGTGACCTCGCCGCACTGGAGGGCGATGTCAGCCTGCTTGCCAGCGCCGCGCTGGCGGGCGAGCGGCTTCCTCATGTGCAAGTTCGCAAGCAACTCGTAGCCGCCAGCGCGGGCGCAGAGGCCCAATCGCGCCTGCTGACCGGTAGAGCCGCGCAAGTCCTTGTCTTCCTGCTGACGATGCTGCTGGCGGGGATGGTCCTGTCTAATCTGGTGGAGGAAAAGACCAACAAGGTGATCGAAATCCTGGCCGCGGCCGTGCCGATCGATGCGGTCTTCCTAGGCAAGCTGCTCGCCATGCTGGCGATGAGCTTTGTGGGCATCTGCTTCTGGGGCTCGGGCATAGTCGCTGGCGTCAAGCTGCTCGCTGGCCCTGATATCGCGCCACCGACACCGGCGGTCGGCTGGCCTGTCTTCCTGCTGCTGGGAGCCGTCTATTTCACCATGGCCTATGCCTTGCTGGGCTCGCTGTTCCTGGGCATCGGCGCTCAGGCGGCCACGGTGCGGGAGGTGCAGACCCTCAATATGCCCGTGACAATGGCACAGATGGGCATCTTCTTCTTCGCGACCTATGCGGTCGATCATATGGGCTCCGCGCCGGAGATAGCGGCGATCATATTCCCCTTTTCATCGCCCTTCGCCATGATCGCGCGGGCGGCGCAGGATGCGTCGATCTGGCCGCATCTGCTCGCAATCATATGGCAGGCCTGCTGGGTCGCGGTCATCATCCGCCTGGGCGTATGGCTGTTCCGCCGCCATGTGCTGAAGTCCGGACAGGCCAGCGGCGGCAGGCTGTTCAGGCGGCGCTCAGCCGTGGTAAAGTAAGCCGCCATGATGACCCGGCGGCATCTTCTGAACAGCGCCCTGTACGGCGTCTCCGCAATCGCCTTCTGGCGGCTGGGGGTCGAAGAAGCCGAAGCCGCTTACCCCTTTACCCTGCCTGATGATGAATGGCGCCGCCGTCTTAGCCCGCTGGCTTATCAGGTGCTGCGGAAGCATGCGACTGAACATCCCTTCTCCAGCCCGCTGAACAAGGAACATCGCGCAGGCACATTCAAATGCGCGGGCTGCGAGCGACCTTTGTTCAACGCGAAGACCAAGTTCGACAGCGGCACCGGCTGGCCGAGCTTTTGGGCGCCGCTGCCCGGGGCGACGGGCACGTCCCGCGACTTCGCGCTCGGCTATCCACGAGTGGAAGTGCATTGCGCGCGCTGCGGCGGGCATCTTGGCCATGTTTTCGACGATGGCCCGCCACCTACCGGCAAGCGTTATTGCATGAATGGCGTGGCGCTCAGTTTCTCAGCGGCATGACTCTATAGACGCGCAGGGACTTCGCTCCGGACAGGGCAGGCTTCAGCCATGCCGGTGGCCTTCCGCGCGCCAATGTCCATGCCAGGCTGCCCTCATGTTCCTTCGCATAATGTTCGAATTCATTAAGGCCGGGGCAGGCGACGAGATAATCTGAGCCCTTGCCGCCATTCAATTCGGCCAGGATCGCCCGAGCACGGGCGGGCGGCGCGGTGAAGCCTTCGACCACGGCGGTAATCCCGGCGGCATTGCGATGATGCGCCGTGCCAACCACATTGTGACGGGTGCGGATCAAAATGTCCGGTCCCATGTCCAGCGGAGCGAACAACGTCGATTTCGGCAGCTGGCGGAGGGGCGCTAACGCCGTTTCGGTCCTGCATTCAGCGGCCGGTGTCGGCGCTTTCTCCTCGCTTTTGCTCGTCGCCGATGTGGCAACGATCCAGATCGCGCAGAGGGCCGCGGGCGTAAGTAAAGCGACGGCTGAGGATGCGAACACGCGCACCAGGGCCGCGCGTTGCTGCTGCGCACGCCGGAAAAGCGCCAGCATGAGCCAAGCGGTTCCGGGTAGGGCCAAAACATGCGCCACGGACATCGCCCGCATCACCAATATGGCGACCATGGTTGCGCCTGTCAGAAGTAGCGCCACTACCAGCCAGCGGTCGTGCGCGTCCCGCGCCTCGGCGAACCGAGCGGCCATGATCGAACCTGCCAGTCCCGCGATGGCCGGGATCAGGGTCAGGCCCATCATCGAGCGGGCCTGCTTCCATATCGGCTGTCCTTCCATCACTTGCAGATACCATAGCTTATAGGCGACAGGCCCCAGCGCTTGGAATGGATCACCTGTCAGGCAGGGGCGGCCGGTCAGAACGAACAGCCCGGCAGCGGCGCCTCCACCCAATGCTGCCGCCAGGAAACGTCCTTTGGCCGACACAGGGCTGATGAGGCGGAAGGCCAGCGGCGTTACTGTTGCGAAGGCCAGCAGCGGCCAGATATAGGCCGATGAAAGGGCATCGCATCGAACCTGCACCAGAGGAGCAGTTCCACGGAGCAGCGCCAGCAGGGGCAATGCCGCCATGCCCAACGTTGCCGCATAGGTGATAAACCGATCCGTCTCCCTCTTGTCCAGCCATTGGCGGAGTGCAAATACAACCGCGAACAGCGCCGCATAGGGTAGGCCCTCGCTCGAAATCTGCAGCCACACCGCCATCGCCGCGCCAGCGACCATGCCGCCCCGTGCCCCGCGTAAGTCCATGGCGCCCGCCAGCGCGATCGTCGCCATCAGGATCTGCCATCCATGATGATCGACCCGCAAAGGCCCGAATTGTACGAGAATCGTCGGCGTGGTCAGCAGCAGCAGAGGTGCGAGCATCGCCGCTGCCTCGCCAGCGATCCGGCGGGTCGCCACATGGAGCGCCCAGACGAGGCCGCCCAATAACAGCAGCGGTACGATCGCGCAGGCGAGAACTTCCGCCAAATGCGTGCCCAGAACCGGTCGCAGAAGCAGGATTATAGCCGCGATCGGCATATCGACAATTCTCGACCAGTGCATGGGGCCACCCAGGGGCGGATTTACCCGATGTTGGCTAACGTCCAGAAAAGGCTGGCCGCCGATCCAGTCGCGCACCTGTTGCAGGCGCATGGCGTCATCGGGATCGCGAAAGCCTAGCGCATCGAGTTCGCTGTGCCAAAGCCACAGAAAAACCGCGCAACAGCATATCCACGCCAGCATAAGCCAGCGCGGATGGGGCGCGATCGTGACACCCAAGTCGCGTGTCAGGCCCGACCGGACCCTAGCTAACGGCGAAGACGCCATATTTCCGGATCGCGTAAACCGACAGGAAGCTAACGGGAATGGCGAAGAGCTTGCCGATCGCAGGCGCCAGCCCTGCAGCGCCGAGCGCGCTGATCAACCCCGTGGTAATGCCAAGGCCTACGGCCGCGCTCACCACGAAGCCCAGGCGTTGACCATGCGTCGGCCTTCGGGCCGAAGTGAAGACGAAGCGGATGCTGATCAGCCAATGGAGCAAGAGCCCGCCAACATAGCCGATCGCGCCAGCCGCTGCAGGAGTGATGTTCAGCCGCAGCAGCGCCAGGAACAGCAGCATGTCGCCTGAAAGCGCACACAGGCTCGCCAGCAAATAGCGGATGAATGTAAAGCGGGCGGCAATTGCCGCCGTCAGGCTGCCTAAGTTCACAGACGTCACTGCCACGCCTTCACGCGGCTTTGAGACGGCTGGGCACGAGCCGCAGGCTGCTAAGAGCGGCTTTCTGGCCTGCCGGGCCTTCGCCCTCTTCGCCCGCCTCATGATATTCAGCGTCTTCATTGACGGCCCAGGTATCGAACAGCCGCTGGCCCGCCTCGATGTTGCGCACCGTCAGCATCGCCGTCATCATCGCATGATCCTGATTGTTGTAGCGATGCATGCCGTTGCGGCCGACCAGGTGGAGGCTCGGGTAAAGCTGCTCAAGCTCCGTCCGCATGGCCACCACATTGGCGGCATAATCATCGTCATAGACGGGATATGCCTTTTCCTGACGAACCACCGCGCCGCCGACGACATCCGCCGGGTCGCAAAGACCCAATATCGCCATTTCACGCTTGGCGAGGTCAATCAGTTCATCGTCGCGTGCGGACCAGAGGCCGTCGCCTTCGAAGCAGAAATATTCCAGTCCCACGCAGGCGAGCGAGGGGTCGGGCACCATCTCCGGCGACCAGCTGCGGAAATTCTGAATGCGGCCGACCTGTACCTTCGAATCATGGATGTAGATCCAGTTATCGGGGAAAAGATCGTCCGATTTGATCATCAGCGCCACGGTGAGGAAGTCGCGATATTTAAGCTCCATCGCGTTGCCCAGCGTCGCGGGCAAGGGATGGATGCGTCCGGCCAACTCGCGCATGGGCGCAGAACTGATGACATGCTTCGCCTTCAGCAGCACTTCGCCGTCAGCGCTTTGGGCGGCCATCTGCCAGAGCCCCGCCGCGTCATCGCGGGCAAGCTGCTTCAGGCTATGGGCCATCAGCACCTGATTGCCGCCAGCCACCACCGAATCGCGCGCGGCTTCCCACATCATGCCCGGGCCGAGGCGAGGATAGCGGAAGCTTTCCAGCAGCGTCTTGGTGGCCATGCCGTCATTGGGTCGCTTGTTGAGGCCGAGCGAGCGTATCAACCCGTCCTTCACGGCTCCCCAGAGCGACAGGCCCTTGATCCGCTGGGCGGCCCAGTCGGCGGACATTTCGTCGCAGGGCATGCCCCAGACCTTCTCGGTGTAGGTCTTGAAGAAGATGGAGAACAGCTTGTGCCCGAACGCGTTCACCGTCCAATCTTGAAAGGATCGGACGGTGCGGTTGGGCAGCAGCTTGGCCTTTGCAAAACTCGCCATGCAAAGGGTCGAACGCCAAAGGCCGAGATTCCACAGCGCTTCGAAAGCGCGAAGCGGATAGCTGTAGAATTTCCCTTCATAATAAATGCGGCTCATCCGTGGCCGCTGGATGAAATCGTCCGGCAGAATCTCGTTCCAGAGATCGACAACCTCTTTCGACTTGGAAAAGAAACGATGGCCGCCAATGTCGAAGCGGAACCCGTTCAGTTCCACCGTGCGGCTGATGCCGCCGACATAAATCGGATCCTTTTCAATGACGGTGACCGAATAGCCTTTTTTGGTGAGCAGATAGGCCGCGGTAAGGCCGGCCGGACCTGCGCCAATGATGGCGACATCCAAATTCTGGTCGATACCCGGCATTCAATGCCCCCCGTAGGCTTGCTTCTACCATCGGGAGTGAAGGAAATCATCTAAGGAATGGTTAACGGCGGGGTAAGCATGACGGGGCCGCATGATGACGGCCCCGTTTGCCAGGCGATCAGCTCTGATGCTGCTGAGCAAGGCTTTCGAGGTCGTTGCGCGCGTCGTCGAGCGCGGCGCCATAGCAGGCGCGAAATTCGCGCGTCGGTTGCTGGATGGAGCCGTTCAGCCATCCGCAGACCTGCTTGGCCGCCCGCGTAATCCGCGAGTCGGCAAGGCGTGCGCCATGAGCGCTGGCGAGGTTGAGGTCGGCCACCGGCACCACGACGCTACGCGTTTCCGTGCCAGCGCGGCCATCCACGATTACGTTCATGTCATTGCTGAAAGCCGGCGCTGCGGCGGGAAGGGCTAGGGTCATCGCGGCGGCAAATGCCGCCAACGTCTTTCTGGTCATCCTCATATCTCCTGCGAACTTTTATGAAGGTCTGCCCAACGCCTGACGTGGGTGGAGGGTCGAGAGGAAAATAGGACCCCTGCAAGTGGAAGAAAAGAGGCCAGTCGCTAGAAAGTGGCGGAAAAGCGTGATTTTTGCGGGTGCGAAAGGAAATGCCAGTCTTCGCACCCGCATCATATGCTTAGTGGCGGAAGTGCCGCATGCCCGTGAAGACCATGGCGAGCCCCGCCTCGTCGGCCGCAGCGATGACTTCCTCATCGCGGATCGATCCACCGGGCTGAATCACCGCCGTTGCGCCCGCCTCGACGGCAGCCAGCAGACCGTCGGCAAAGGGGAAGAAGGCGTCGGAAGCGACGGCCGAGCCTATGGTGCGTGGCTGTGCCCAGCCCGCCTTTTCTGCGGCGTCCTTGGCTTTCCAAGCGGCAATGCGCGCAGATTCCAGGCGGTTCATCTGGCCTGCGCCGATGCCAGCGGTGCTGTTGCCCTTGGCATAGACGATTGCATTGGACTTCACATGTTTGGCGACGGTCCAGGCAAATAGGCAGTCGTTAAGCTCCTGTTCCGTAGGCGCGCGCTTGGTGACGACCTTGAGCATGTCGCGGCTGATCCGGCCATTGTCCCGGCTCTGCACCAGCATGCCGCCAGCGATGCTCTTGATCTGCAGGCCGGTGCGGGCCGGATCAGGCAGTTCGCCGGTCAGCAGCAGGCGGAGGTTCTTCTTCTTCGCAAAGATCGCCTTGGCGTCGTCATCAGCGTCAGGGGCGGCCACCACTTCGGTAAAGATACCGCTGATCGCTTCTGCGGTCGGACCATCCAGCGGGCGGTTCACCGCAATGATGCCACCAAAGGCCGACACGCTGTCACAGGCGAGCGCCGCTTCATAGGCTTCGATCAGCGTGTCGCCCGTCGCAACGCCGCACGGATTGGCGTGCTTGACGAGCACTACGGTCGGCGGACCATCGCGGAATTCGCTGACCAGCTCCAGCGCTGCGTCCGCGTCGTTATAATTGTTGTAGCTGAGCTCCTTGCCCTGGATTTGGCTAGCCTGGGCAATGCCGTTGGCTGAAGGCCCGAGCGGAAGATAGAGCGCCGCCGCCTGGTGCGGGTTTTCGCCATAACGCAGGGTCGATCCGAGCTTGCTTGATACAGCCAGCGTTTCGGGGAAATCCACACCCTGATCGGCAAAGGCGAACCAGCTGGCGATCATGGAGTCATAGGCGGCCGTAGCAGCATAAGCTTTAGCCGCCAGCATCCGGCGGAAGTCATAGCTGGTCGCGCCGCCCTTTTCGCCCATCTCTGCGATCAGGCGGGCATAATCCGCCGGGTCGGTGACGATCGCTACGCTTTCATGATTTTTGGCTGCCGATCGGACCATCGACGGACCGCCAATGTCGATATTCTCGATGATCTCCTCGCGCTCGGCGCCCTTGGCGACCGTCGCGGCGAAGGGGTAGAGGTTGACGACGACCAGGTCGATCGCGCCAATTTCATGTTCCTGCATCGACTCGACATGCTCGGGATTGTTGCGCACCGCCAGCAGGCCGCCATGCACTTTTGGGTGCAGCGTCTTGACGCGGCCGTCCATCATCTCGGGGAAGCCGGTGACGTCGGAAATATCCTTTACCTCCAGCCCAGCCTCGCGCAGCGCCTTGGCGGTGCCTCCAGTGGATACCAGTTCGACGCCATGTTTGCCCAGCGCCTGCCCCAGTTCGACAAGGCCGGACTTGTCCGACACGGAAAGAAGGGCGCGCTTGATGGTGACGTCGGTCATGAAGGGTCCTGTGTGCTGCAATGGCTCGCCGCGCCCTCTAATCCTGCTGGGCGGATGCGGCAAGCGATAGGATTTGGCGGGAGGGACTCGTCAACCCATCCGTTTGAAAAGCCACCCGATGGTCGATCCGCCAGGCAGAGCTTCGGCCGTGATCACGAGCTGGCGGCTTTCGTGGGGCCGGCCTTCGCTGTCCACCCACAGGCTTTCCTCGATCGCCAGCTTGCCGGTATTGGCGCGGAACTGCCATATCGCGCCAAGATCGATGCGCAGCAGGGCGCCCATTCCGTCCGCAGTCGCGGTGGGCTCTACCCCGGGGGCGAGGTGGAAGCGGAGCTGCGCGGGGAGTTTCACCGGCCTGCGACGGCGAGCAGCGGGGGTCAACATATCCTCACCGCGGATTTCCTTGCCGTCGCTGCTCACCAGCAGCAAGCGGCGATGAACATAGCCTAGCCGCCGGACATAGCCGTCATGGCTGATCTCGATACGGCTGCCGCTTTCCTGCTCCTGCCGGTGCAGTTCCACCTCGGTCACGCCGCGGCCCAGCGTGCCATCCGGCAAAAGGGCGGTGGAATTGCTGTCGTCGAGCACCAACGTGCTGTGCGCTGCGGTAGTGCGCAGCGCCTGCGCCAGTCCATCGGGCATCCATGCCCCGCTCAGCGCTGCGCCGCCGCAATTGACGATCAGCCGCTGCGGACCGTCGCTAATCTCGATCGCGGTGGTGGAAGCGCATCCCGCGTCCGCCAGTCTCGCAACGGGGGGCGGTGCGGCGTCGATCTGGACGATGGTGGTTCCGGCCACCAGCCGCTGATATCCCCAATCACTCGCTTGGCGAAGCGGACGGGCGCGCACTCGACTCGCGCGGACCACCGCTTCGATGGTGGCGGGATCGATGGCGCCAGCGCCTTGCCAGCTGCCAAGGCCGCCGTCGCCATGGCAAAGGCCGAGCAGCGCCGGAACCATCCGGCCGAGCGCTTCGGTGATGAACGCCGGGGCCTGCTCGCGGCGCACGTCATAGACGGCCCGCACCATCGTGAGCAGCATGATCGCTTCCAACTGATCCAGCGGTGAGCGGGACAGGATGCCGCCATCGCCATGGACGGCGTTTTCAATTGCTCGTTTAAGCCCCGCTTCGCCGAAAATCTTGCGTGCAGCGCCGCCCGGCAGCAGCATCGACGCCGCGACGATGCCGCCCCAGGAGACCAGACGCGGCAGGCCCGGCGGAGCCTTGTCCGCACCCCGGTCCAAGTGCCGGGCGGTGCGCGCGATGCAGTTGAGAACCAGCGAACGATAGACCAGATCGCTCGACGACAGGATCAGTGGCGCATGGGCCGACCAGAAGAGCAGCCGCCAGCCCGCATTGTCGGCGCGCCATGCTGGCTCGCTCGGCGTGTCGGCATGCACCTCCAGCCATTTGCGCAGCACCGCTTCCGCCACCGGCGCGCCTTGCTCGCGGGTTGCGGCCGAGGCGAGATCCCGCAACCAGGCGAAGCTGTGCAAATAGTCGGCGAAAGCGGGGATTAGCGCCAGCCGCTCGAAATCCAGCGCATTGATCGGCTGCTTCAAACCGCGAAACAGGAAATAGCCCGCGCGTATCGCCTGGCCCGCCTTGGGATCGCCAGGGATTTCATCATCCGGAACGGCGAGCAGCTTGAGAGGATATTTGCCCTTGAGCCGCCGTCCGTGAATCGGCGTCTTCCAACTCATCAAATAAAAGCGGTTGGCAATCCGTTGAGCCAGCGACAGCCCCTTGTCATCCGCGACGCGGATGAGCCGCTTGCCCTGTTCGATACCGTCGTCGGCTGGTTCTGATCCTGCCGGATCGGCGGTCGAAGGACTGGGATTGCGCTTTGCGTCGCTCACCCGCCCTTGAGCTTCCGGATATTGTCCGCATAGGCCGCCGGGCCGCCCCGAAAGGTGGCCGTGCCCGCGACCAGTACGTCCGCACCCGCCTCGATCGCGCGCGGCGCGGTGGTGAAGTCGATGCCGCCATCGACCTGCAGACGGATGTCGCGCCCGCTTTTTTCGATCATCTTGCGGATGGCTTCGATCTTGCGGAGCTGGTTTTCGATGAAGCTCTGGCCGCCAAAGCCCGGATTGACGCTCATCACCAGGATCAGATCGACATCGTCGATCAGATAATCGAGCATCTTTGCCGGGGTGCCGGGGTTCAGCACTACGCCCGCTTGCACGCCCAGCGACTTGATATGCTGGATCGAGCGGTGGATGTGTGGCCCCGCTTCCGGATGAACGGTCAGGATATCAGCGCCCGCTTGCGCAAAGGCGTCAAGATACTGGTCCACCGGCGAGATCATCAGATGAACGTCGAACGGCTTCTTGCTGTGGGGACGCAGCGCCTTCACCACACCGGGGCCGATGGTGATATTGGGCACGAAATGGCCGTCCATCACATCGATATGGATCCAGTCGCAGCCCGCCTCGTCGATGGCGCGAACCTCCTCGCCCAAACGGGCGAAGTCGGCGGACAGGATGGAGGGCGAGATAAGGATCGGGCTGGTCATCAACAGTCGGCTCTAGCCGCGCCTAGAGCCCAGGGCAACGCTCCTCTTCAAGCTTATCCACAGGGATTTTCGGCTCAGGCGGCCGCAGCTTCAAGGGAGAACGAAAATGGTCGGATCAAGCCCGCGTGAAGCCGCGGAGCCACGCGGCAAAAACTGCTTCACTCCATGCAGCGCAATTACCTGCGCACCCTTCAGGATCGGCGCGGTGATAAGGCGCATCGTGCAGTCGCCGCCGTCCAGCGGGCGGATTTCAACGTCCAGAGTGAAGCCCCGTCGATGCCGGATGGCATAGGCGCGCAGCCTTTCCATCGCCTCGCGCGAATCCGGTGCGTAGAGGGAGACGGCCAGGTCGCGGGGCACGACCATGTCCCGCTCTATCCCGAACAGATCATAGACGCCGCTGGTCCATGACAGACTATTGTCGCCAAGGTCGCAATGCCACAGGCCAAGGCCCCGCTCCGCCAGCGCTTCGTCGTCACGCGCCGTATGGTCGTCGAGCGTCGCCGATGCCAGATGCTGATGCAGGTCGTGCAGCGGCCAGCTATGGTGCAGGGGAAGGGGCTCGGTCGGGCGCACGCTGGACCTTTCTAGACGGCGCGAGCTTAAGATTATTGCGGGGCGCGGACAAGCCGGGCGATGAAAAAGCCGTCCGTGCCGCCCTCGTCAGCCAGCGTGTCCGGCAATGTGCGTAGCCAGCCTTCCGCACTGGGCTCAATGCCTTGGGGCAGTAGGGCCGTGTCTGCGGGCTTTATCGTGAAGTCGGAATTTTCCTGCAGGAACGCGTGCAGTTGTTCTTCACCCTCGGCCCGTTCCAGCGAACAGGTGGCATAAACCATCGCCCCCCCAGGCTTCAGCCATTGTGCCGCCCGTTTGAGCAGCGCCGCCTGCAACTCGGCAAGCTCATCGATTTGGCGCGGCCCGATCCGGTGCAGTACATCGGGATGACGGCGGTAGATGCCGGTGGCGCTGCACGGTGCATCGAGCAGAATGGCGTCGGCTGGCGCGGCGGGCTCCCATTGCCGCAGGTCGGCTTGCACAATGGCAGCGGAAAGGCCGGTTCGCTTCAGATTGTCGCTAAGCCGTTCCAGTCGTTTCTTCGATTGATCGACGGCCGTCACCTGCCATCCGGCGGCGGCGAGTTGCATTGTCTTGCCCCCCGGCGCTGCGCAGAGGTCGAGCACCGTCCGCTCCTCGCCCATAGCCAGAAGCCGCGCCGGACAGGATGCGGCAAGATCCTGGACCCACCAGGCGCCCTCGGCAAAGCCGGGCAGTTCTGTCACTGATGCGTGACTGGGCAGGCGGACATGGCCCGATGCTAAGCTCCGGCCGCCGAGCTTTTCGGCCCAATCGGCAGTCTCCGCCGGATCGCGCAGGCTGACATCGATTGGCGGACGTACCGAAAAGGCGCGGGCGGCCGCAGCAGGCATGGCCTCCCCCCAGAGCGCCGACCAGCGCGTGACCACCTCGGCGGGCAAGGTCGGCGGCTCGGGCAGGGTGGGGGCGGCGCGTGTGATCGTTCCGAAGACGCCGTGGACCAACTTGCGCGGCCCTCCATCGACCAGCGGCAAAGCGGTGGCGATCGCGGCATGAGGCGCTGTGCCCAACGCCAGCACCTGGATAAGCGCGATGCGCAAAACCATCCGCGCCTTGGCGTCGGAGGGAAGCGGCTGCCGAGTAGCGCCATCGATCAGCGCATCCAGATCGGGCAGGTGGCGCAAGGTTTCCGCAGCGATGGCGTGGACCAGCGCCCGATCGGCAGGCGCCAAACCCTGCGCCGCCCCATGCAGCGCTAGCTCCAGCGGATCGCCCCGCCGCAGCACGGCGTCCAGCAGGCGAAGCGCCGCCCGCCGCGTCGGGAGGCCGGGAATGTCATCGGATCGGGAGGCGAGGTGGCGTGCCATCAGCCGCGCCTAGGACAATCGGGGCGAAAAGTAACTACCGTTCGGCGCCCGTCGCCAACTTCGTCATCCCAGCAAAAGCTGGGATCTCCTGCGGGCAGGATGACCGAGCGACTCAGTCCCGGCGCAGCGGATCAAGCGCGCTCGACCGGCGGCGCATCGGCGTGGCCACAGGGCTGAGCGCCGACGCTCGCGGGGTGGGTGCTGCCGCTCCCGTCCTTCCCGCCATCGCTTCCAGCGCCGCGATGCGTTTTTCCGTTGCGGGATGGGTCGAGAAGAGTTCGCTCCCATGTACTGGCACGATATAGAGCTGGGCAGCGGCCGGATTGCGCTGCGCGACCGGATTGGGGATCATCTCCGCCCCGCCCGAAATCTTGGCCAGTGCTGACGCGAGCGCGCGGGGATTGCCGCTGATCTGCGCACCGGCGGCATCCGCGCCATATTCGCGCGTCCGGCTGATCGCCATTTGGACGATCATCGCGGCAAAGGGCGCAACTATGACGGCCAGCAGCGTCGCGACGATGTTGCGATGGCCGTTTTCCTGGTCGCCGCCGCGGAAGAACAGCCCGAAATTAGCCAGCATGGAAATGGCGCCCGCAATCGTTGCGACCATCGTCATGATCAGCGTGTCGCGATTTTTTACATGGCCAAGTTCATGCGCCATCACGCCCGCGACTTCCTCACGGGTGAGCATGGACAGCAGGCCGGTGGTCGCGGCGACCGCGGCATGATCGGGATCCCGTCCGGTCGCGAAGGCATTGGGATGCGGCTCGTCGATCAGATAGACACGCGGCATGGGAAGGCCCGCGCGCTGCGCAAGATCACGGACCAGGCCATAATATTCGGGCGCGCTCTCGCTATCCACTTCCCGCGCATTGTGCATCGACAGCACGATCTTGTCGGCATTCCAGAAGGTGAAAAGGTTCATCCCCGCCGCCACCAGCAGCGCGATCACCGCGCCGCCGCTGCCGCCCAGCGTATAGCCCAATGCCATGAACAGCGCCGTCAGCGCAGACAACAGCATCACCGTCCTCATACCACTCACTTGTCTTTTACTCCCTCACGGCCCAGATAGCCGGCCGCGCATGAATATGGGATGGCCCGCGCGCCATCGCAAATGAAAGGCTTCGAACATGGGAACATTCAACGGCAAGCGCCCGGCGCACGTGAAGCCGCCTGCGCACCTGTCCAAGAGCCCGCCGTTGCCCCAACCCGACCCCCTCCATAACCCCTCACGGCACGAGGAAGAATTCAGCCCTGTCCGTTACGGGGACTGGGAACGCAAGGGAATCGCTATCGATTTTTGACTGGGTCGGTTTCAACCGCGATCGGTTCATCGCTGATTTGGCACGTCTTCCGCTGGCCTGTGCCCCCGTTGCGGGCGGTGTGACCCGCGCCTCTAGCCTTTACCGCCTTGTTCCGTGCAGGATTCGTCCGGGCAAAAGATCAAAACAGAGCCGGGGGTGGGTCGTGAATCATATAACCGAGATAAAGGTGAGGGCGGTGTCTGATTATGCGCCGGAGGATGCGGCGCTTCTCTGTGCCGTAGGTCGTCTGGTCTGTGCCTGGACGATGCTGGAACAGAGTTTGGAGGCGAAGATCGCCATGATGCGGGAGGCTATGGGTGACGTCCGAACCGTCGGCGCCCGGACCCGCCCGGGCATGGCGAAACTGATGACCGAACTCCGCACGATGGTGGCGATGCGCGACAAGCGCAACGCCAGCGCCCTGTCGGAGATTTCGGATATCGAGCGACACATGCAAAGGATCGATCGCTTCCGATCGCTTATCATTGGCGGCTTTCAGCAGCCTGCGCCCGGCGGCTTCACCTGCCGCGACGCGCGGAACAATCATACGCATGTCTCGCTTGATCATCTCGATGCGGAGATCTCTTCGCTCGAAACGGTGGCGCAGCGCCTGCTGGCCGTCTGACCGGGCGAGGTAATCCTCCCGCTATGCTTGACCTTTAAGGCGCGGAGGGCGAAGCCTGTCCGCGCGTCTAGCGAGAATGGAGTACCATGCCTTACAAGCCGATACGCAAAGCCGTGTTCCCCGTCGCAGGCCTCGGCACGCGCTTTCTGCCTGCAACCAAATCGGTGCCCAAGGAATTGCTGCCCGTCGTCGATCGCCCGTTGATCCAATATGCCGTCGATGAAGCGCGTGAGGCGGGCATCGAGCAGATGATTTTCATCACCGGCCGCGGCAAAGGCGCGATCGAGGACTATTTCGACATGGCCTATGAGGCCGAGGCGACACAGCGCGAACGCGGCAAGGATCTGTCTGCCCTGGACGGCACGCGCCTTGCCCCTGGCAACGCCGTCTTCCTGCGCCAGCAGGAGCCGCTGGGCCTTGGTCACGCCATATGGTGCGCCCGCGATATCGTGGGCGACGAACCCTTCGCTATCCTGCTGCCCGACGAATTCATGAAGGGCGCACTTGGCCGGGGATGTCTCAAGCAGATGGTTGATGCCTATAATCAGGTGGGAGGCAATCTGGTCTGCGCGCTTGAAGTGCCGATGGCCGAAACGCCTAACTATGGCGTGATTGATCCGGGCAAGCGCGATGGGGCGCTGACCGAGATCAAGGGTCTGGTGGAAAAGCCTGCTCCAGGCACCGCTCCATCCAACCTCATCCTGCCGGGCCGCTACATCCTGCAGCCGGAGGTCATGAAGATCCTGGAGACCCAGGAAAAGGGCGCAGGCGGCGAGATTCAGCTGACCGACGCCATGGCGTCGATGATTGGAAAGCAACCTTTTCACGGCGTCACTTTCGACGGCCGCCGCTTCGATTGCGGGTCGAAGGCGGGTTATATCGAGGCGAACTTCGCACTGGCGCTCGAGCGCGAGGACTTGGGCGACCATATCCGCCGCTTCGCAACGGAAGAACTTGCCGCCACTCAGATCGCTGCGGCTGCCTGAAAGCGGCGCAAACCCTTTAGCCTCCGCTCATGCTGAACGAGGTTAAGGATGAGGAAAAAATAAAGCGCCCCGCCAACTGGCTGGGGCGCTTTTGTTTACCGAACGGCCACCCCTCAGAACGGCACTTCATCATCCAGGTCATTGTCGAAGTTCGGCCCGCCTGCGCCACCCCGGCCGCCGCCTGACGGACGGCCACCGCCGCTGCTGCCACCGAAGCCGCCGCCGCTACCGCCGAAATCATCGTAATCGCCGCCGGAACCACCGCCCCAGTCGCTACCGCCACCCTGCGACCGTCCGCCGCCCTGGCCACCACCCGCGCCGTCGAGCATCGTCAAAACGGCGCTCGGCCCCTGCAGCACGACTTCGGTCGTATAACGATCATTGCCTGACTGGTCCTGCCACTTGCGGGTCTGGAGCTTGCCCTCGACATAGACCTTGCTGCCCTTGCGCAGATAGCGCTCGGCGACGCCCGCCAGACCTTCGGAGAAGATCGCGACGCTATGCCATTCGGTGCGCTCCTTGCGCTCCCCCGAATTGCGGTCCTTCCAAGTTTCGGACGTCGCGATGCGGATGTTGCACACCTTGCCGCCATTCTGGAAGCTGCGGACTTCCGGGTCCGCGCCCAGATTGCCCACCAGAATGACCTTGTTGACCGAACCCGCCATATTTCCTCCGATACTTTGGAGGTTCTTATAATCGGCTGGCTTGCGGACGCTACCCTAAACCGATGGCGGTCGCCGTCCAAAAAGTCAGTCCAGCAGCCGCATAGGCCAGCGCGAAGAGGTAGCCGATCATGAAGAGCGGCCATTTCCAACCATTGGTCTCCCGCTTCGTCACCGCAATGGTCGAAATGCACTGCGGCGCAAAAACGAACCAGGCCAGGAAGGCGAGGGCGGTCGGCAGCGGCCAATTATCCTTTAGCCGGTCGCCCAAACTCCGCTCCAGCTTCGCCTCGTCATCGCCTGCGTCGAGCGAATAGACGGTAGCAAGCGCCGATACCGCGACCTCGCGCGCCGCCATGGCGGGGATCAGCGCCAGCGAAATGTCGCGATTGAAACCGATGGGTTCCAGCACGACGTTAAGGCCATTGGCGATGCGTCCGGCGATGGAATAATTCACCTGGCTGACGCCGCTATTCTCGGGCGTCTTGGGAAAGCTCAGCAACACCCATAGGATCACTGTCGATGTGAAGATGATGGTGCCCGCGCGCTTCAGGAAGATGACGGCGCGCTGCCATAGGCCCAGCAGTACGTCCTGCGGGCGGGGCCACTGATATTTCGGCATCTCCATCAGGAAGCCGCCACTTGCTCCCTTGGTGACGGTCATGCGCAGCACCAGCGCCACCAGCATGGCCCCCAGGATCCCCGCGACATAAAGACAAAAGAGGACCAGCCCCTGCAGCCCGATTCCCAACCCAACATTGCGGGCCGGGATGAACGCGCCGATGATGACCGCATAGACCGGCAGCCGCGCCGAACAGGTCATGAGCGGCGCGATCAAAATGGTGGTCAGCCGATCCTTGGGGTCCGCAATGGTGCGGGTCGCCATGATCCCCGGCACAGCGCAGGCGAAGGAGGAAAGCAGCGGGATGAAGGCCCGGCCCGATAGCCCGACCCGCGCCATCAGCCCATCCATCAGGAAGGCGGCGCGAACCATATAACCGGTGGCTTCCAGCATCAGGATGAAGAAGAATAGGATCAGGATTTGCGGCAGGAACACGACGACCGATCCCACGCCGTTGATGACGCCGTCCACTAGGAAGGAGCGCAGCAAGCCATCAGGCAGGGCGTCGCGGACCCCGTTGCTAGCCGCCTCGGCCATCCCCTCGATCATTGCGATCGGCGCTTCGGACCAAGCATAGACCGCCTGGAACATGACGAACAGCAGGCCCAGTAACAGGGCAAGGCCAGCAATGGGATGCAAGGCGACCCGATCGACCGCAGCGGTCAGGCGGCGCGACGGCGTTTCCCGTACCACTGCCGTCTGGGCGATGCGCCGCGCTTCGCTGCGCAGCATGTCGAAGTCGCGTGGCCCGCTGGAAGCCCGCACCAGGTGCGTGCTGTCGTCGAAAAGCGTGTCGAGTTCGGTGCGTAGATGGTCAAGCCCGCGCTTGCGGACGGCAACGGTGGGGATGACAGGCACCCCCAGCTCGCGTGACAGGATGGCGGCGTCCAGTTCCAATCCATCGCGGGTGGCGAGGTCCACCATGTTGAGCGCGATGACCGTAGGCAGGCCAAGCGAGAGCAGTTCAAGCGCGAACCGCAAATGATTGTCGAGGTTCGACGCATCGACCACGACGACCAGCGCGTCGGGCAGCCGTTCGCCCTGCTGCTTGCCAAGCACCACGTCGCGCGTCACCTGCTCGTCCGGGCTGGTGGGATTAAGGCTGTAGGTGCCGGGCAGATCGACCAGCTCGACCGGCCGTCCGTCCGACAGCGATAGGCGGCCCGCCTTCCGTTCCACGGTGACGCCGGGATAGTTGCCCAGCTTCTGTCGCGCGCCGGTCAGCGCATTGAACAGCGCGCTCTTGCCTGCATTGGGATTGCCGACCAGCGCGACCAGCGGCAGCGTGCTCATGTCTCATCGTCCCGGGGGCCGATGCACACGCTGATCGCGGCCGCATGGTTGCGCCGCATCGCTATGGTCATGCGTCCGACCTTGCAGGCGATGGGACCCCGTCCCAGCAGCCCGCCATGGTGCAGCGCTTCGACGCTTGCACCTTGGCAAAGCCCAAATTCGCGCAATCGCTGC
This sequence comes from Sphingobium tyrosinilyticum, assembly GCF_042654265.1. Classification (NCBI taxonomy): domain Bacteria; kingdom Pseudomonadati; phylum Pseudomonadota; class Alphaproteobacteria; order Sphingomonadales; family Sphingobiaceae; genus Sphingobium; species Sphingobium tyrosinilyticum. The sequence goes on from NZ_JBHSFZ010000011.1 coordinate 75,763, forward strand.
CCGTCCGAAGCGGATAGCGCGCTCCAGTCGATCAGATCCACATAGGCGGGCTGGCGCAGCGGCAGTTCGGTCAGGCGCAAGGAAGGAAAACTCGCAGACATTAGCTGCGAGTGACTATCAATATAGATAGGAAAAGGCCAGACTGAATCGCCGTCCGGCCCCGGCAGATCATACCGCCGGGTAGCGCAGCCTGCCGATGAAGCGGGAAAGGCTCAGCCGCTCGCCGCCGCCGACGCCCTTCCACTTGGCTTTGGCGCGTTCGAACCGCATCACGCCTTCGATCCGCCGATCGAGGAAGGCGCGGCTGTCCGCCCAATCTTCGCTTTCGTCATCAACAAAGACCAGCAGGGTCGCGGCATAGACTGCCGCCAGGGTCAGTCTCTTGCTGTAATGATTAAAGTCCGTCGCGCTGTCTCCGCCCGCGCGCCACATCACATCCGCCGCGCGCCAGCCGAGCTTTGCCGCCCGCGCGCTGTTTTGCGGCATGGCCATCACGGCCAGCGCCCGGCGCAAGGCTTCGCGGTCGTGCGCCAGCAGCTTGAGCCGCGCGGTGATCAGCGCCGTGATGCGCTGGCGGATCGACATGGTCGCGATCTTTTCGGGGGGCAGCGCTTCGATCATGCGCGCGTCGATGCTAGCGAACCAGGCGTCGATCATGTCCATGGCGCCCGCCGAGAAGGCGAGTTGCGCGATCTCTCTGTCCACGCTTCCTTCCGCCGCGGCCATCATCACCGCTTCAGCGCGCCAGCCGTCGAACGCAGCATGGCGCGGCAGGATCGGCGCCAGATAGGCGCGGACTTCGTCGAGGGTCGGGTCTTCAGGCAATGGACTCATAGCGCCTATCGTAAGGTCCGGCTGCCTCACGCACAAGCGCCCCGCCTCTCCTCCAAAGATGATGTTGCAACATATCATGAGATATGATGTAACATCATCTTTGGAGCGGTGAGCAAGATCGCGCAGAGGATGGAGGATGCGATGACGTTTATGGCGATGCACCCAATGGGCGGTCAGGGGCAGTCGGGCTACCGGGGAAGTGGCGGATCGCCCGTTGGGATCGGCGCGACGATAGCGGTACATGCTCTGGTCGCAGGGGCCTTCCTCCTGATGCCCAAGGAGGTCATCGCCCCCTATGTGCCGCAAATCTTCATCGGCAACCAGATCCCACTCCACCCGCCGCCGCCGCCCGAACCGCAGCCCCAGCCTCCGGAATCCAAGCTGCCGGTTCGGGTCAAAACCGATCCCGCGCCCGGCAAGACGGACAGTGTGGTGAATGTGCCCGATAGTGGCGCTAAAGACCTGCTCGGTAGCGGCGATACTGGTGAGGGTTCTGGCGGGAATGAGATCATCCTCCCGCCCATCAATCCTCCTTATGAGCCCGTACTGGTCGAACCCAAAATCGATCCCAAGGCGCTCGCGGCCTTCCAGCCGGACTATCCGGGATCGATGATCCGCCAGGGGCTGGAAGGCTCCGTCACGGTCCGCGTCACCATCAACGCCGACGGACGGGTAACGGACATAGCGCGCATATCCGCAACCGATGAAGCCTTTTGGATCGCCACTCAGCGCCACGCCCTGCGTAAATGGCGCTTCCGCCCCGCGACTCGCGATGGCGTTGCGGTCGCCAGCAGCAAGGTGCTGACGGTCCACTTCAAGCTGACCGACAGGTGAGCGCGCTCTCGCCGGATGCAAGCGCCGGCTTTGCATCCGGCTGCGGCATCCCCTATATATCCACGATGGCGATCTTCCCCCGTCCGGTCTCTCCCAAGAGCGCTCTCAGCGACCTGTGGACCTATTTTCGCGAGAATCGGCCACATAAATGGCCGCTGCTCGGCCTGTCGATCGCGATCACCTATGTGATCATCTGGGTCTTCGTGGTCGATGCCAACACCAACACCATGCCGACCCGCAACAAGATCATCTACATACAAAGCTGGGATGCCAGCCGGTCAGACGCGGCTATCATCCTGCAGCAGAAGATCGACCTCGCGAAGAGCGAGGCGGCGCTGCAGAAGCGCCAGAAGCAGATGCAGGGCTGGGCCGACGCCTTCGGCATCGACTGGCGGACCGAAGAAGCTCGCAACAGCGCTCGGCGGAAGGAAGCGCTGAAGGAAATCAACGCGCAGCTCGACTCGCGGCTTGCAAAGGCGGAGGCGGCGGAGAAGGCCGCACCTCAAACCCGTCAGCCTTGACCGAACGCGCTATGGCCGATTCCACTGACGACCGCCGTTTCATGGCAGCGGCCATCGCCCTGTCCGAACGCGGGCGCGGGCTTTCCACGCCCAATCCCAATGTCGGCTGCCTGATTGTCCGCGACGGCGTGGTCGTCGGGCGCGGCTGGACGCAAAAAGGCGGCCGTCCCCATGCGGAGGCGCAGGCGCTTGACCAAGCGCTGGACCAGGCGCGTGGCGCGACGGCCTATGTGACGCTGGAGCCCTGCTTCCACCTTTCCGCACGCGGCCCTCGCTGCGCCGACCTGATGGCGCGGGCAGGGGTGACGCGCGTCGTCATCGCCTTGCGCGATCCCGATCCCCGCACCGATGGACAGGGCGCGGAGCATCTGCGTGCGCGCGGCATCCAGGTTGAAATGGGCCTGATGGCCCAGGAAGCAGCGTCCGCCATGTGTGGCTTCGTGCTGCGCCAGACGCTGGGCCGCCCCGCCGTCACCTTGAAGCTTGGCCTTTCGCTCGACGGCTGCATCGCGCTCAAGAATGGGTCGAGCCGCTGGATCACTGGCGAAGCCGCGCGCGCCCATGCCCATCTCGAACGTGCGCGGCATGACGCCATATTGGTCGGGGGCGGCACGCTTCGCGCCGACAAGCCGCGTCTCGACGTACGGCTCAGAGGGCTGGAAAATCGCTCCCCCCGCCGCCTGTTGTTGAGCCGTGGCGCCGCGCCAAAGGGCTGGGAGGCGATCGAGCACCCGGGGGACATCGCCGCGCTCGCCCATGTCGATCATCTTTTGATAGAGGGCGGAGCCGCTGCCGCAGCCTCCTTCCTCCACGCCGATCTGGTCGATCGGCTGTTGCTCTACCGCGCCCCGATCCTGATCGGTTCAGGGCTTCCCGGTCTCGGCGACATCGGCCTCTCCGATCTCGCGCAGGCCCATGGCCGCTGGCGGCTGACGGACGAGCGCAAGCTGGGCGAGGACCGGCTCGAGGTTTACGAAAGGCAGCGCAGCGCCTAGAGCGCGGCTTATAGGCAGCAGGACCGCACCACCCATGTTCACCGGCATCATCACCGATATTGGCACCATCCGCTCTACCGAGCAGCGCGGCGACCTGCGCCTAGTCATCGCTTCGGCCTATGACATGGACGGCGTCGCGATCGGCGCGTCGATCGCCTGCTCAGGAGCGTGCCTCACTGTAGTGGAAAAGGGGGAGGGCTGGTTCGCCGTCGATCTGTCCGCCGAAACAGTCACGCGCACGGCGCCGGGGCTCTGGGTGCAGGGCGGACGGCTGAACCTCGAACGCGCACTCAAGGTCGGCGACGAGTTGGGCGGCCATATCGTCACCGGCCACGTCGATGGGATCGGCACCCTGGTGTCCGCCACCCCCGAAGGCGATTCAACGCGCCTCGTCATCGACGCCCCCGCCGCTCTGGCCCCGGCGCTCGCGGCCAAGGGGTCGATCACGCTCGATGGCATTTCTTTGACCGTGAATAGCGTGGAGGACCAGCCGGACGGTTCGGTGCATTTCGGTCTCAACATCATCCCGCACACCGCCGCAGCAACCACGCTTGACCAGCTGACACCCGGCCGGACCTTCAATCTGGAGATTGACGTGCTTGCTCGCTATCTCGACCGGATGCAAAGCCTTCGCGGAGCAGTGTGATTCCTGCTTGATAAAATCACATTATAATGTGATACCCTCCTGACAAGGCCCTTGTGCCACAGGAGAGTCGTGTCATGTCATCTGCGCTTATTGATACCGTCCGTACATTGGTCAACGAAGGCGGCATGTCCCGTTCCGGTCTGGCCCGCGCCGCTGGTCTGCACGCCAACAGCCTGCGCAAGCTGGGCGAACCCGATTGGAACCCGACCGCCGACACGTTGGGCAAGCTGGAAAGCTACCTCCTTCGCCGCGAAGGCGGGACCGCGCTCGCCAGTCCGGAAGAGATCATCAACGAAGCGCGCAACGGCCGCATGTTCATCCTGGTTGATGACGAAGACCGTGAGAATGAGGGCGACCTCGTCATCCCTGCGCAAATGGCGACGCCCGACGCGATCAATTTCATGGCGACCCATGGCCGCGGCCTCGTCTGCCTAGCCATGACCAAGAACCGGGTCGAGGAACTGGGCCTCGACCTCATGAGCCGCAACAATGGCACTCGGCACGAAACCGCTTTCACCGTCTCGATCGAAGCGCGTGAAGGCGTCACGACCGGCATCAGCGCCGCCGACCGCGCCCGTACCATCTCCGTCGCGATCGACGGATCGAAGGGCCGGGACGATATCGTCACCCCCGGCCATGTCTTCCCGCTGGTCGCCAAGGATGGCGGCGTGCTGGTGCGCACCGGCCATACCGAAGCGGCGGTCGATGTAGCGCGCCTCGCCGGGCTCAACCCTTCCGGCGTCATCTGCGAAGTGATGAAGGACGACGGCACGATGGCACGCCTCGACGACCTCATCCCCTTTGCGCAGAAGCATAAGATGAAGATCGGTACGATCCGCGATCTCATCGCCTATCGCCGCCGCCACGATCATATGGTCGAACGCCGCGCCGAAACCACGTTCAAGAGTGAGTGGGGCGGCGATTGGAAGGCAATCAGCTTCTACAACAAGGCGACGCATAGCGAGCAGTTGGTGCTGCAAAAGGGCCATGTCGCTCCCGACGAGCCCACCTTGGTCCGCGTCCATCAGCTTTCGCTGCTCGACGACGTTTATGGCGCCACCGGCCCTCGTCGCGGTTTGCTCGCCAAGTCGATGGAAATCATCGCGCAGGAAGGGGCGGGCATCATCGTCGTCCTGACCGGCACCTCGCCGGTGGACTTTGTCAGCCGCATCCTGCGCCATCATGCCGGTCAGCCTGGCAGCGGTATGGATGAGCTTCGCGACTATGGCGTCGGCGCGCAGATCCTCGCCGACCTCGGCGTCCATGACATGATCCTGCTCAGCAACACGCATCACAGCCTGATCGCGCTTGACGGCTATGACCTCGCCGTGGTTGGGCAGCGGTCCGTCGAGCTATAAGAAGGACATCAGCCGTGGCGAAATTCCTGATCGTTGAAGCGCGTTTCTACGACCATCTCAACGACCTTCTGATCGAAGGCGCCGCCGCTGCGCTCGATGCGGAAGGGCATAAATATGAGGTCGTGACCGTGCCCGGCGCGCTTGAGATTCCCGGTGCGGTGGCGCTGGCGGCGGAAACCGGCCGCTATGACGGCTTCGTCGCGATCGGCGTCGTGATCCGGGGCGAGACCTATCATTTCGAAGTGGTCTCGAACGAAAGCGCGCGCGGCCTGATGGCGCTCAGCATGGACGGCATCCCGATCGGCAACGGCATCCTGACCGTGGAAAACGAGGCGCAAGCCCTGACCCGCGCCCGTCCGGACGAAAAGGACAAGGGCGGCGAGGCGGCTAAGGCGGCCCTCGCCATGCTGGCGCTCCGCGAGAAATTCAGCGCCTGAGCTTAAGCTGAAATGAAGAAAGGGCCGCCCCCTAATACAGGCGGCCCTTTCCTCCATTATCAAAATCCGTTGGTCTCGGGCGAAGTCCAGACACCTAGGCGCAACTTCCCGCACCCGCCCGACCCAAGCGGCTGAAGCCCGTCACCCAGCCTTGGCAAGCACTGGATAATCGACATAGCCTTCCGCGCCCTGCGTATAGAGCGTGCCTTCGCTCAACGCATTGAGCGGCGCGCCCGCCGAAAAGCGGTCGGGCAGGTCGGGGTTGGAGATGAAGGGCCGGCCAAAGCTGATCGCCTGGGCTAGGCCGCTGGCCAGATCCTCTTGAGCGCGGGCCACATCATAATCGCTGTTCAGCACCAACGGGCCGCTAAAGTAACGGCGCACGATCGGAGACTGGCGTGGCACGTCGCTGGCGCCACGCGTCCCGTCCTGCCGCAGTTCGCGCATTTCCACGAAAGCGAGGCCGATCGGTTCCAACGCCTGTGCGATGGCGGCAGATAGGCTCGCAGGATCGCTGTCGTCCGTTCCCTGCGACGCGCCGTTCAGCGACAGCCGAACCGCCGTGCGATCCGCACCGATCGCGTCCGCAACCGCCTGTGTGATCTCGCGCAACAAACGTGCGCGATTTTCCGGGCTGCCGCCATAAGCGTCCTGCCGCTGATTGACGCCATCACGCAGGAACTCGTCGATCAGATAGCCATTGGCGGCATGGATCTGCACGCCGTCAAATCCTGCTTCACGGGCGTTGCGCGCGGCCGTGACATAAGTCGCGATCAGGGCCGGGATTTCCTCTGCTTCCAACGCGCGCGGCTGCTCATAGGGCTTGTTGCCTTCATAGCTATGCGCGTGGCCTGGGGCCGTGACGGGGCTGGATGATACAGGCTGCTCACCTGTGACGCTCGAATGCACCAGCCTGCCCATGTGCCAGAGCTGCGCGAAAATGCGGCCGCCCGCGTCATGCACTGCCTGCGTCACCGGCTTCCACGCAGCCACTTGCTCGGCAGACCAGATACCGGCTGCATAGGGCCAGCCAAGCCCCTGCTGCGACACGCCGATGCCTTCGCTGATGATCAGCCCGGCCGATGCACGCTGCCGGTAATAATCTGCCATGATCGGCGTGGGCACATGATCGTGGGTCGCGCGGGCGCGGGTCAGGGGCGCCATGAAGATGCGGTTGCGGGCCGTGACGGCGCCGAGCTGTACGGGATCGAAGAGGCTGGTCATGATTTCCCCTTATCAAAGTTGCAAATTGCAACGCAGTTACCTTGCCGACGCCAGCTAGGGATGGCCGGAGGCTCTTTCAAGGATTTTAGAGCGCAAATTTCAGAAGAATGTATCGACGCAGTGAATCGCCAGGCCCACCAGCCCGCCAACCAATGTTCCATTGATCCGGATATATTGCAGGTCCCGTCCCACTGCGCCCTCTAGCCGGCTGGTCACTGTGCCCGCGTCCCAGCCGCGCACCGTTTCGCTGACCAGTGTCACGATGGAATCGCCGTAGGCCGCCGTCGCGCCTACCGCCGCGCGCCGCACGAAACGGTTGATCAATAGGCGCAGCCGGGCATTTTCCTGCAGCGTCCCGCCCAATTGCTGCAGCGCTTCGCCCAGACGCCCTGCCATTGCCTTCCCCGGATCGCGTATTGCGCGCAGCAGCCCGGACCGGGCCTGCTCCCACAGGCCGTCGATCCAGCGCTGCATTGCGGGATTATCGACGATCTCGTCGCGGATGCGGGAGACGCGCTCCTGCATGCCGGCATCGAATTGTAGGTCCTGCGCCAGCTTCGTCATGCCTTCTTCCGCCTTGAGGCGCAGGCTGTGGCCGGGATCGGCCGCCATTTCCGCCAGCAGTCGCCGCAGGCCATCGATGATCGCATTGGAAAGATTTTCATCCAGCCCAGTCCAGCGCAATATCTTGCCTGCGCGGTCATGAACCATCTGGCGGATCAGATGGTCATTGGCTTCCAGCGTGCGGTCCGCCCAATGTATGATGCCGTCCATCACCGGCGCATGGCGGCCGTCGCGCATCGCCGCTTCGATCGCCTGGCCGATCAGCGGCGACAGGTTCACGCCCCGAAGCCGCTGCGCGATGGCGCCCTTCACCATGCCGCCCAGCCGTTCCTGGTCCAACGCCTCCAGCATGTCCGCGGCCAGCCGTGACGCGCCTTCGCGCAGTCGGCCATCTCCGCCTGAAGGGCTGGCGAGGAAGCGCCCCGTCGCGCCCGCGACGTCCAGCCGTTGCATGCGCCGGGCGACGACGGCAGGGGTCAAGAAATTATCGCGCAGGAACAGCGCCAGCGTGTCGCCGATCCGGTCCTTGTTGCGCGGAATGATCGCCGTGTGCGGGATGGGCAGGCCCAACGGATGGCGAAACAGCGCGGTGACGGCGAACCAATCGGCAAGGCCGCCCACCATCGCCGCCTCGGCGAACGCCTGGACGAAGCCGATGGCGGGATGGACATGGGTTGTCGCCCGCGCGATCAGGAACAGCGCCGCCATGGCGAGCAACATGCCCGTCGCCACCATACGCATATCGCGCGAGGAGCGAACCGGCGCATCGGCGGCGGGAAGGGGAACGGGAAGCAGCTTCATTGTCCGACCAACGGTTACGCCGCCGTTTCGTTCAGACAAGCGCTTCTTTCGCCACGCCGCCTGTCCTCTGCCTTATTCAGCCGGTTGCGCCGCGCCTTCATGGGCCGCGTCATCACCCGGTTTGTAGGTGAGCAGACGGCGGCTGAGGCGCGGGCCCGCCCATTCCTCGATCTCCAGTGCCAAGCTGAACGTCGCGGGCACGATCACCAGCGTCAGCAGGGTGGACAGCAGCAGGCCGCCGATCACGGTGATGCCCATCGGCGCACGCCAGGCGCTGTCGCCGCCCAGTGACAATGCGGTCGGCACCATGCCCGCGACCATGGCGACCGTGGTCATGACGATCGGCTGCGCCCGCTTGTGCCCTGCATCCACGATCGCGTCGAAGCGCGGCACGCCCTTTTGCACTTCCTCCAGCGCGAAATCGATCACCAGGATCGAATTCTTGGCGACGATGCCGAGCAGCATCAACAGGCCAATCAGCACCGGCATGGAAATCGGGTTGCCGGTCAGGTGCAGCGCCAGTGCCCCACCCAGCGGCGCCAGCAGCAGCGAGCCCAGATTAACGAAGGGCGGCATCAGCCGCTTGTAGAGCAGCGTCAGCACCGCCAGCACCAGCATGACGCCGGATATCACCGCGACGACGAAGTTCATCACCATTTCGGCCTGCCATTTGGACTCGCCGGTGTTGATTTTCTGGATGCCTGCGATGCGCCCTTCCTCAACCGCCTTCATCGTCGGCAGGGCGTTGATCTTCTTCATCGCCTGGCTGCTGACGATGCCGGGCGCAAAGTCCGCGTCAACGACGATGCGGCGAATTTGGTTATAGCGGCGGATTTGCGTCGGCCCGGCGCCAAATTCGACGTCGGCGACGACCTTCAGCGGCACGGAGCCTCCGCTGACCGTCGGCACAGGCATATTCTCGATCGTCGCAATGTCGCGCCGGCTGTCTTCGGCAACCGCGACGCGGATCGGGATCTGCCGGTCGGATAGCGAGAATTTGGCGCTGTTCTGATCGATCTCCCCGATCGTCGCCACCCGGATCGTCTGGCTGAGCGCGGCGGTGGTGACGCCGAGATTTGCAGCCAGATCGAAGCGCGGCTTGATGATGATTTCCGGCCGGTTCATGTCGCCCTGCACCCGCGGTGCGCGGACTTCCCGCACTCCGGACATCTCGGAAACCAGCTTGTTGGCCGTCTGCTCCAGCAACTCCGCATTGTCGCTTCCCAGCATGATCGTTACGTCACGGCCAAAACCGCCGCCTGCCTGCGACTGGAAATTGACCCGCGCGTCGGCGATCTGCTGAAACTTCGGCGCTACGTTGCGCTCCCATTCGACCGACGAGGCAGGCCGGTCCTTCCGCAGCGTCAGATAGATGTTAGCGCTGGTTGGTTCGATATCGGCAAAGGCTGCATCGACATAGTCCTTGTCCGCCGCCAATATGTCCGCCACGCGCCGGGCGACCCCCGCCGTCTGCTCCAGCGTGCTGCCCGGCACGGTTTCGATCTTTACCTGGCTGAAGTCCGTGTCCATCGACGGCTGAAAGGCCATCGGCAGTGTCGCAAATGCGACCATGGTTGCGGCGAAGGCTAGCGCCCCTATGCCCACCGTCCAGACGCGGTGGTCACGCAACCAGGCGGCAAAGCGTGGCCGTGCGCCGCGCGCCCGATAGGCGTTCGATGCACGTTCGTCGAGCGACCAATGCAGGACGCGCATATAGACGTCCATCAACCACCCTTCGCCATGGCTTTCCTGCCCATGAGCCTTCAGGAAATAGGCGGCGACCATGGGCGTGATCAGGCGCGCTACGGCCAGGCTCAGCAACACGGCCACGACCACGGTCATGCCGAACTGGATGAAAAACTGCCCCGAAATGCCCGGCATCAGCGCGACCGGTAGGAACACGGCCACGATCGCCATTGTCGTCGCGAGCACGGCGAGGCCGATCTCGTCGGCCGCGTCGATCGCCGCCTGATAGGCGGTTTTGCCCATGCGCATGTGGCGGACGATATTCTCGATCTCCACGATCGCGTCATCAACCAGCACGCCCGCCACTAGGCTCAATGCCAACAGCGAGGTCATGTTGAGCGTGAAGCCCATCATGTCCATGAACCAGAAGGTCGGGATGGCCGACAAGGGAATGGCCAGCGCCGCGATGATCGTCGCGCGCCAGTCCCGCAGGAACAGGAACACGATGACGACCGCCAGCACCGCGCCTTCGATCATCGACGCCATCGCCGAATGATATTGGCTCCTGGTATATTCGACGCTGGTGAAGAGCTGCTTATAGCGGATCTTCGGATTTTCCTTCTTCAACTGCTCCAGCACCTTGAGCGCATTGTCGAAGACGTTGACGTCTGACGAACCCTTCGCCTTCTCCATGCTGAAGCTCGTCACCTGCGTGCCGTTCATCAGCGAAAGCGACCGCTGCTCCGCATACATGTCACGCACGTCTGCAAGGTCGGCCAGCTTCACTGTGCGTCCGCCTGCGATCGCGATCTGAGTTTGGCCCAGGGCATAGGCGTCGCGGGCGTTGCCAAGGACGCGGATGGCCTGCTCCGCCCCGGCAATTTCCGTGCGGCCGCCAGCCGCGTTGAGATTGACCTGCTGCAACTGCTGATTGACCTGCGCAGCGGTGATGCCGTGCGATTGCAGCTTGACGGGGTCCAGTATCACACGGATCTCGCGCGTGACGCCGCCCCCGCGCTTGACCGCAGCCATGCCGGGAACGGCGAGCAGCCGCTTGGCGACCGTATTGTCCACATACCAGGACAATTGCTCCAGCGTCATGTCGGTGGCTTCAGCGCTGAAATAGGCGATCGGCCCGTCAGCATCCCGCCGCGTCACCTGCGGCTCCAAAATGCCTTCGGGCAAGTCGCTGCGGATCTGATCGACGGCATTTTTGACGTCATTGACCCCGCGGTCGATCGGCGTCCCTATCTGGAACTGCACGATCGTCATCGACTGACCTTCGGACACGGTCGAGGTGATTTCATCGACGCCGCTGATGCCGCGCACGGCGGCCTCGATCCGCTGCGTCACCTGGGTTTCCAGTTCGGGCGGCGCGGCGCCTGGCTGCAGCACCAGCACTTGTGCGATGGGAAAGCTGATGTCGGGCTGCTGGTTGATGTCCATGCGGCCGAAGCTGACCGCGCCAGCGATCAGCAGCGCGACGAACAGCACGAGCGGCGACACCGGATTACGGATGGCCCAGGCTGAAATATTGCGAAAACTCATGACGGCTTCCTCGCCGGCGCGGTCTTATCCGGCCTTTTGCAGTTGCGGTCGGACCTTCTGCCCCGGTCGCAGGAAGGCGCCCGCCGACGCCACGATGCGTTCATTGCCATTCAGGCCGCGCGTTACCGCAACGCCCTTCTCCGACACCTGGCCCACCTCGACATCGCGCCGCTCGGTCTCCCCGCGTGCGTTGACGACATAGACATAATGGCCTTTGGCGTCGGTCTGGACAGCCGATTCCGGCAGCATAGGCGCGGTGCCGCTGCCGCTGACGATCGAAGCGGACGCAAAACCGCCCGGGCGGATCGCCGCATTATAGGCTATGGCGATGCGGGCGATGCCTTGCCGGGTTTGCGGATCGACCACTGGCGAGACCTGCCATACCCGTCCGCTGAACTGCGCCTGGCTGCCGATTGGGGTGACCGTTGCGCTGTTTCCCGGTCGCAGCGTGGTGAGGTCGCCCTCGCTCAACTGCGCCAGCAATTCCATTTCGCCGCCCTTCGCCATGCGGAACAGCACGCCGCTGCCCGATCCGACGATCTGGCCCGGCTCGACATCCCGCGTCAGGACCAGACCCGCCGCAGGTGCGCGGATGTCCAACCGACCCGTCCGCGCGCGCTGTTCGGCGAGTTGCGCCACGGCGACGTTCACGCGCGCGTTCGCGGCATCGCGAGTAGCGGTGCGCTGATCAATATCCGCCTGGCTGATGAAGCCACGCTTCACCAGCGCACGCGCTCGGTCGAGTTGGGCCTGAGCCAGCTTCGCATCAGCGCGGTTGACCTCAACCTGCGCCGCCAGCGACCGGATCTGCTCGGCCTGGACCGACCGTTCGATCACCGCCAGCACCTGCCCGGCCCGAACCCAATCGCCCGGCTGCACCAGCACCTGCCGTACTTCACCGCCTTCGCCCACGACACCTACAGGCATTTCCACGCGGGCGGCGAGCGAACCAGTGCCGCTGATCGTGCGCGGGACCACCGACTGACCGGGGACGATGACGGTAACCACCGGGGCCTGCTCCGCGGCGGGCGCTTCCGCGCCCTTGCCGTGCATCGAGACCCACGCTGCAATGGCGACCAGGATGATCGCCACGATCGAGCCGATGACCAGCGCCCGCCGCCGCGCAGGCTGCGGTTCCTCAGCGAAGATGCGCACCGGGGCATCCCCGGCGACCTGAGTTTCGTAGTTCATCCTGCTTCCATCATTCGGCGGCCTGGCCGTTCAAGCGCTGTATTATCTAAATAACGCACCTGGCTCAACCCTCCATACACTTTGCGCATCGGTGGAGCAACGCTGGCGGGTGAGCGTCTCCCTTGCCAAACCGGCGCGGCTATGGCGCTATGACCTAAGTTAAGCGCGGGAGGCTAGGATGGAATTGCTCGGGTGGATCATCGTTGGCCTGTTCGCAGGCGCGATCGCTCGGCTGGTGATGCCCGGCCGCGACCCGGGCGGCTGCGTGCTGACCGTATTGCTAGGGATCGCCGGGGCGTTGCTCGCGGGCTATGTCGGCCGTCTGCTCGGCGTCTATGAGCCAGGGGAGCGCGCAAGCTTCCTGGCGGCGGTGCTGGGATCGATCGGCGTACTCATTATCTATCGCTTGTTCGCCAACCGTCGCTAGGCATACAAAAAGGGCTGCGCCGAAACGCAGCCCTTCATACCCGCCAGCTAAGCTTTCGGGTCGGTTAGCGTACCGATCCGCGACGGACCAGGTTGACGATGGCGAGCAGCACGACCGCGCCCACCAGGGAAACGAGGAAGCTATAGAGCGTCAGGCCTTCGTTGATCGAACCGCCGCTGAAGATCAGGCCGCCGATGAAAGCGCCCACGATACCCACGACGATGTTCAAAAGGATGCCCTGCTGCGCATCGGTGCGCATTAGCATGCTAGCAAGCCAGCCGATGATACCGCCGACAACAAGCCACAAAATGATACCCATTTCACACTCTCCTTGGACCAGCGCCCCCAGCGGGTTGGCTGATCTGTTCAACGGAGAAGTCGGCTTCGCGTTCCGTCGAAAATGTTTCTGGGTTGACAATTGGGGATGAATCGCGGCGCGCTCAAAAAGGAAAGGGCCGCCGGATGCGCATCCGGCGGCCCTTTTCCAATCCCGCCCCGCAATCGCAGGGGGCGGCCAGATGATCAGTATTTCTGCTGCCGTTCGTAGAGCGACTTATAATATTGGATGCGCGTGACGCGCAGGCCATGCATGCCCGACCGATCGACAGCGCGCTGCCAACCTGCAAATTCTTCCAGCGTCAATGAATAGCGCGCGCAGGCTTCATCAACGGTCAGCAGCCCGCCATTGACGGCGGCCACCACCTCGGCCTTGCGGCGCACGACCCAACGGGTCGTATTCACCGGGGGAAGGCTCTCCAGAGTTAGGGGTTCCCCCAGCGGCCCGACGACCTGAGCAGGCCGAATTTTCTGATTTTCTATCATTCTCACCCTCAAAAAGCGGCACTGGCGTTGCCGAATTCAGCAGCAGCAACCGATATGCGCGTCAGCCCTGAAGATCGGCTAAAGCGCCACGGTAAACGCCCCCTTCATCATCCTTGCCCCACTCTTAAATGCTGTGCGATCAACGGGTTGAAGCTGCCCGTTGGACGCGCGGCTTCGATCATGCCGCTTGGACGTGGCGCGAAGATTTCGGCCAGGTCCTGGATCCAGTCGCCCGAACTGTCCTGCCCCCGCAGGACCCCGGCAACGGCCTGCGCGGTCGGACTGGCCGCCTGCGCCGCCGCCGAAGCGGCTCGCAGCATCGGCCAGACCGGCGCGTGCGGCCGGCTGACGGGTCTGGCATTGGCTGGCCGAAGCCCCCCCGCCCGAAGAAAACTGAAATCCATGAGGCGATGGATAGGGAAGAAAGGATAAAGTCCGGTAAACTTGCCCTACCGGAATGATGTTGGCGGGCGTGACAGCGGAATCCCGCTGGAATGCAGGCGCGCGCGCGACTATATGCGCGCCCATGCAGCCCCAGTTTCAGTTGCCCGAGCCGCTTAAGCAGCGGCGAATCGTCGTCGCCATGTCCGGGGGCGTGGATTCAAGCGTCGTCGCCGCGCTTGCCGCGCGAACCGGCGCTGAAACCATCGGCGTGACGCTGCAGCTCTACGATCATGGCGCTGCCGTGGGCCGCACCGGCAGCTGCTGCGCCGGGCAGGATATCCGGGACGCCCGCGCCGTCGCCGACCGCATCGGCATCGCGCACTATGTCTTCGATTATGAAAGCCGGTTTCGGGACTCGGTGATCGCTGATTTTGCCGATGAATATATGGCGGGACGCACCCCCATCCCCTGCGTGAAGTGCAATATGGGCGTGAAGTTCACCGACCTGTTCCAGATTGCGCGCGACCTGGGGGCGGACTGCCTCGCCACCGGCCATTATGTCCGGCGTGTCGAAGGGCCACAGGGCGCCGAACTGCACCGCGCCGCCGATCCCGCGCGGGATCAGAGCTATTTCCTCTTCGCCACCACCCAGGCGCAGCTTGACTATCTGCGGTTCCCCCTGGGCGGCCTGCCCAAGCCGCAGGTGCGCGAAATCGCGGCGGAACTGGGCCTTTCGGTTGCGTTGAAGCCCGATAGCCAGGACATCTGCTTCGTGCCGGACGGCGACTATGCCAAGATCGTGCGCAAGCTGCGTCCCGATTCCGATGAAGGCGGCAATATCGTCCATGTCGATGGCCGGGTGCTGGGCGCGCACAAGGGGCTGATCCACTATACGGTGGGACAGCGCAAGGGGCTGGAGATCGGCGGCCAGGCCGAACCGCTTTATGTGGTGCGCCTTGACGCCGAAGCGCGGCGGGTGATCGTCGGACCCAAGGCGGCCCTGGCGATATCTGCGGCGCAGCTGTCGGACATCAACTGGCTGGGCCGTGATTTCACCGGCCCGCTGAGCGCCAAGGTGCGGTCGATGGCGAAGCCGGTGCCCGCACGGCTTGAGGGCGAACGGCTGATCTTCGACGCGCCCGAATATGGCGTCGCGCCGGGCCAGGCTGCGGTACTCTATGCAGGCGATCGCGTGCTGGGCGGCGGATGGATTGCGGCGACCGAGGCAGCGTTGGCTGACGCGGCCTGATCTGCCGCACTCCGCCCCAACCTTGCCCTTTTTCCCCCTGCGAAGTAAGGCCCGCCGGTCATGACTCGTCCGCTCACACTCGCCATCCCCAAGGGCCGCATTCTCGATGAAGCGCTGCCGATGCTCGCGCGCGTCGGCATAGAGCCGGAGGCGGAATTTCATGACAAGAAGAGCCGGGCGCTGCGCTTCGCCACCAACCGGCCAGACATTTCCATCATCCGCGTGCGCGCTTTCGACGTCGCCACTTTCGTCGCCCACGGCGCGGCGCAGATCGGGATCGTCGGTTCCGACGTAGTCGAGGAATTCGATTATTCGGAGCTTTATGCGCCTGTGGACCTCGACATCGGCCATTGCCGCCTGTCGGTCGCGGAGCCCGTCGATCTCGCCGATGAGGATGAGGCCGCGATGAGCCATGTCCGCGTCGCCACCAAATATCCCTATCTCACCCGCCGCTATTATGAAGCGCGCGGCATTCAGGCCGAGTGCGTAAAGCTCAACGGCGCGATGGAGCTGGCGCCTTCGCTGGGCCTGTCGCGGCGGATCGTCGATCTGGTGTCGTCGGGCGCGACGCTCAAAGCCAACGGGCTCGTCGAAACCCATGTCATCATGCAGGTATCGGCGCGGCTGGTCGTCAATCGCGCCGCCTACAAGATGCGCTCTGCCGACCTCACGCCGCTGGTCGAAGGCTTCCGCAAGGCCGTGGGGGTAAAGGATGCCGCTTAGGCTCGACAGCCGCGACGCGGGTTTCTCCGCCGCCTTCACTTCCCTCGTCGATGCCCGGCGTGAGGCCGACGAAGATGTGTCGCGCGATGTCAGCGCCATCCTGAAGCGGGTGCGCGCGGAGGGCGATGCCGCGATCGCCGACTATACCAGCCGCTTCGACCGGCATGATCTGGCCGCGAGTGGCTGGGCAGTGACCCCGGCCGAATGCCGCGCGGCGCTGCAGGGCATTTCACCGCAACTACGCGACGCCCTCGAACTCGCCGCAGCGCGCATCACCACTTATCATGAAAAGCAGAAGCCGCAGGATAGCGACAGCGTTGATGCGGCCGGGGTCCGCCTCGGCGCGCGCTGGACGCCCGTCGATGCCGCCGGTCTTTATGTGCCGGGCGGCCGCGCCGCTTATCCCAGTTCGCTGCTGATGAACGTCATCCCCGCCAAGGTCGCAGGCGTCTCGCGCATCGCGATGGTGACGCCCACGCCTAATGGCGAGATCAATCCGCTGGTCCTGGCAGCGGCAAGCATTGCCGGGATCGAGGAAATCTGGCGCATCGGCGGAGCGCAGGCGGTGGCGGCGCTTGCCTATGGAACGGATCGGATCAAGCCGGTCGATGTCATTACCGGCCCCGGCAATGCCTGGGTCGCGGAGGCCAAGCGGCAGCTATACGGCGTCGTCGGCATCGACATGGTCGCCGGTCCCTCCGAGATCGTCGTTGTGGCCGATGCGCAAAATGATCCCGACTGGATCGCCGCCGATCTGCTCAGCCAGTCCGAACATGATCCGACCAGCCAGTCGATCCTCTTCACCGACGATGCCGCTTTTGCGGACGCCGTCGCGGCGGCCGTCGAAAAGCGTCTGCCGCTGCTCTCGACGCAGGCGGTGGCGGCGACCAGTTGGGCCGCCAATGGCGCTATCATTCTGGTGCCCGACTTTGCAGAGGCGATGCCGCTGGTGAACCGCCTGGCTGCCGAGCATCTGGAACTCGCCGTGGACGATCCCGACGCCCTGTTCGCGCAGGTGCGCCATGCCGGATCGGTCTTCCTTGGCCGCATGACGCCGGAGGCTGTGGGCGATTATGTCGCAGGGCCGAACCATGTGCTGCCGACCGGCCGCCGGGCGCGCTTTTCCTCCGGGCTTTCGGTGCTCGACTTCATGAAGCGCACCAGTTTTCTCAGCCTGAACCAGAGCAGCATCGACACGATCGGTCCCGCAGCGGTTGCGCTGGCGGAGGCGGAAGGGCTTCCTGCCCACGCCGCTTCGGTCGCGGTGCGGCTTACCTAACCCCCGTTCGGGCTGAGCTTGTCGAAGCCCCGCCCTTCTCAAGAAACACTGCCCTTCGACAAGCTCCGGGCGAACGGCTACATGGAATCCTTATGAACGAACGCGCCAAATCCCGCTCCGCCGCCCGCCTTGCCGCGGTCCAGGCGCTATATCAGCTGGAAATGGAAGGCACGCCGCTCGCCGCCCTGCTGCATGAATTTCACCAGCATCGCCTCGGCGCGACGATCGAAGACGTGACCTACGCCCAAGCCGAGGAAAGCTTTTTCGATGACATCGTGACCGGCGTTGACAAGCGGCGGGACGAAATCGATGGCCTCGTCGCCGCACGCCTGTCGAAAGGCTGGAGCCTCGACCGGCTCGACAAGCCCATGCGGCAAATCCTGCGCGCGGGCGCCTATGAACTGCTGGCCCGCAACGACGTATCGACCGGCACCGTCATCAGCGAATATGTCGATGTCGCGCACGCCTTCTACGACAAGCGGGAGGCAGGCTTCGTAAACGGCCTGCTCGATGGCGTGGCGAAGGATGTGCGGAAATAGGCATTTCCCTCCGCTCGTTTCGAGCGCAGTCGAGAAATGATATGGACGGCCTAGCCGCTTCTCGACTTCGCTCGAAGCGAACGGATGAGGGGCTTGGGCTGCTGAAAGGCGTCAGGTCCTAACCATGTCCGCTGAATCCCGCTTTCTAACCCTGCTCCGCCTACTGGCCAGTGACCCCGCAGCCCAGGGCTTGCAGGACGATGTGGCAATCCTGCAGGTCGGCGGCACCCGTCTGATCCTCACCAGCGATACGATGGTAGAGGGGGTGCATCACCTTCCAACCGATCCGCCCGCCGACATCGGTTGGAAGCTCGCTGCCGTGAACCTGTCCGATCTGGCCGCGAAGGGCGCAAGGCCCATGGGATGCCTGCTCAACTATGCCTTGTCGGGTGACGACAGCTGGGACGCTGCCTTCCTTGAAGGGCTCGGCGAAGCGCTCAGCCGCCACGCCATGCCGTTGCTGGGCGGTGACACCGTGCAGATGCCTGCAGGCAGCGCCCGCAGCTACAGCCTTACCGCCATCGGCGAGGCGAGCGGACCAGTGCCCCTCCGGACGGGCGCTCAGGCGGGGGATCGCCTCTACATCACCGGCCCGGTGGGCGATGCCGGCGTGGGCCTGGACCTGCTGCGCGCCGACGCCCGCGCCTCGGGGCCATTGGTGGATGCCTATCGCCGCCCCAAACCGCGCCTCGCCGAAGGAGCGCTGCTCTCCCCCCATGCTCACGCGATGATGGATGTGTCGGACGGCCTGCTGATCGACGCTTCGCGCATGGCGCAGGCGAGCGGGCTTGCCGTCACCATCGATCATATACCCCTCTCTCCCGCGCTGGAGGCAGTTCGGGGGGCCAGCACCGCCGCGCAGATCGCGGCAGCCCAGGCGGGCGACGATTATGAGCTGCTCTTCGCCTTGCCGCCTACGCTCAAGCCCCCGGTCAGGGCTATTCCCGTAGGGTATTTCTCCGAAGGATCAGGGCTCAGCCTCGTCATCGACGGGGCAGCGATACCGTTGCCCGCCCGTCTCGGCTGGGAACATGGCTGACCGGCGTCGAGCCAAGTCGCTGATTCAGGTCAATTCCGTAACCGCTTGACGCCGCTCGTCCTGGCTGTAGCTTCCCCCCATCCTTTTCTCAGCCCGGTTGGACGCCCATGAAGTGCGTGACCTTGTTGCTGATTGACGCGGTGCCCGATGCCGGATGCGCGAATTCCGGCCGCCCCGTTTCACGCCTTTCGTCTGCCCGTCATTCCCTGCGGAGCGGCCGATGACAGGAAAAACAGGGGGAGAGGAACATTCATGCAGATTGTCTATATCGCCATAGGGTGCGGCCTGCTGGCCGTGCTCTACGGCCTGTTCACCAGTCGTCAGGTGCTGGCGGCCTCCGCCGGCAACGAAACCATGCAGGCGATCGCCGGCGCGATCCAGGAAGGGGCGAAGGCCTATCTCAGCCGGCAATATATGACCATCGGCATGGTCGGCGTGGTCGTCGCTGCGCTCGTCTTCTATTTCCTCGGTGCGACATCGGCGATCGGCTTCCTGATCGGTGCGATTCTGTCGGGGGCGGCGGGGTTCATCGGCATGAACATTTCCGTGCGCGCCAATGTCCGCACAGCCGAAGCCGCGCGCACCACGCTGCAAAGTGGCCTAACCGTCGCCTTCCGCGCTGGCGCCATCACCGGCATGCTGGTGGCGGGCCTTGCCCTGCTCGCGATCAGCGTTTTCTTCTGGTATCTGACAGGCCCGGCCGGCCACGCGCCTGACGATCGTCTGGTGATCGACTCCCTGGTGGCTCTGGCCTTCGGCGCCAGCCTCATCTCCATCTTCGCCCGATTGGGGGGAGGCATCTTTACCAAGGCGGCCGACGTCGGCGCGGACCTGGTGGGCAAGGTCGAGGCAGGCATCCCGGAGGATGATCCACGCAACCCTGCCGTCATCGCCGACAATGTGGGCGACAATGTCGGCGACTGCGCAGGCATGGCCGCTGACCTTTTCGAAACCTATGTCGTGACCGTCGGCGCCACCATGGTGCTGACCGCGCTGCTGGTGAAGGGCGTGGACAACGCCTTCCTGCAGCAGCTCATGTCGCTGCCGCTTATCGTCGGCGGTGTGTGCATCATCACCTCGATCATCGGCACCTATATGGTGCGTCTCGGCGCCAGCCAGTCGATCATGGGCGCGCTTTATAAGGGCTTCTGGACCACCGCGATCCTGTCGATCCCCGCACTGTATTTCGCCGCGCAGTTTACGCTGGGCGATCTCCACGCCCGTTTCGGAACCGATCTGGACGGCAATGGCGGCTATACCGGCATGGCGCTCTTTTGGTCGATGATGGTGGGCCTCGCTGTTACGGGCCTCATCGTCTGGATCACCGAATATTATACCGGCACCAACTATCGCCCCGTGCGCAGCATCGCGCGCGCGTCGGAAACCGGCCACGGCACCAATGTGATTCAGGGCCTGGCCGTCAGCCTGGAAGCCACCGCGCTTCCCACGCTCGTGATCGTCGCAGGCATCATCGTCGCCCATCAACTGGCGGGGCTCATCGGCATCGCCTTCGCCGCCACCGCGATGCTGGCGCTTGCCGGAATGGTCGTGGCGCTCGACGCCTACGGCCCGGTCACCGACAATGCGGGCGGCATCGCGGAAATGTCGCACCTCGACGACAGTGTGCGCGGCAAGACCGATGCGCTCGACGCCGTCGGCAACACGACCAAGGCGGTGACGAAGGGCTACGCCATCGGATCGGCGGGCCTCGCCGCGCTCGTCCTGTTCGGCGCTTACACGGAGGATTTGAAATTCTACAACTCGGCCCTCGGCCTCACCGAGCCGGTCGATTTCAGCCTCTCCAACCCTTATGTCATCGTCGGGCTGCTGCTCGGCGCGCTGCTGCCCTACCTGTTCGGGGCAATGGGCATGACGGCGGTCGGCCGTGCGGCGGGCGACGTTGTGAAGGATGTGCGTGAACAGTTCGCCACCAACAGCGGCATCATGGAAGGGACTTCGCGCCCCGATTATGCCCGCACGGTGGACCTCGTCACCCGCGCCGCGATCAAGGAGATGATCATCCCCAGCCTGCTTCCGGTGCTGGCGCCGATCGTCGTCTATTTCGCCATCTCGGCCGTGGCGGGCACGCCCAACGGCTTCGCGGCGCTGGGCGCACTGCTCCTCGGCGTCATCGTCTCGGGCCTGTTCGTCGCCTTGTCGATGACCTCGGGCGGTGGAGCCTGGGACAATGCGAAGAAGTTCATCGAGGACGGCAATCACGGTGGCAAGGGATCGGAGGCGCACAAGGCGGCCGTGACCGGCGACACCGTGGGCGATCCCTACAAGGATACGGCGGGCCCTGCCGTCAATCCGATGATCAAGATCACCAACATCGTCGCCCTGCTGCTGCTCGCCGCCTTGGCGCATGGCGCCTAAGGCACTGTCCTAAATTTAGGACGGTAGGATGACCCCGCCCCATGATCAGGGCGGGGTCATTCCGTTGTGGTTATGGCAAGAAACCAAACGGACCCGCCGTAACTCTGCTGTTGTCCAGTCTAACATTGTCATCAATCTGACATAAAACAGAAATGAACGAGTCACACATTGGTCATAGTCGGCGCCCCACGCCACCAGGCGAGGGAGAAAGATTCCAATGCGACCGACCTTCAAGCTTTTCTTGTCCACCATGGCCGTGCTGGCCCTTCCGGCAGTCGCGCACGCCAGCGAGGATGAGCAGCTCTGGACCGGCGTCACCGCGACGGTGAAGCTCAGCGACAAATGGCGTTTCTCGCAAGAGGTGATCGGCCGTTTCGGCAATGAGCGCGATGGCCTGTACGAAGTCGAAATGAACTCGCTGATCGGCTACAAGATCAACAAGAAGGTCACGGTCTGGGCGGGTTACACCCATGATCCCAATTATGTGAGCGGCGACTTCACCGTGATGGAGCATCGCAGCCGCCAGCAGGTGACTTTCGACAATATCGTGAAGATCGGCCCCGGCCAGTTGAGCGCCCGCTTGCGGCTGGAGGAACGCTGGCGCGAAGGGGTGGACGGGACTGCGTGGCGGTTGCGGCCCTATGTCAAATATGTCCTGCCCTTCAAGGAAGGCGGCAAGACCGCCCTGGTGCTGAGCCACGAAAGCTTCATCGACCTCAACACCACCAATTTTCAGCGGGTCGAGGGCGAAGAACGGATGCGCAACCTCATCGCCATCACGACGCCGCTGGCGAAGAATGTGAATGCGGAGATCGGCTATCTGCATCAGCATGGCTTCCGCCCGGATGCCGACGACCCAAATGACAATGTGGCGTCCTTCGCGCTCAGCTTCAGCTTCTAACATCGAATTGGCTAACGTCTCCCAGGACTTGGTCCGGGCCCCGCTGCCTCAACGCGACAGAGCGGGAAGAAAAAGGCAGGCCCCCGGCTCAAGGCCGGGGAGACGTTAACTTTATCATCCGGCGGGGCGGGGCGCCCTTCTCCATCCAGCTTGCCCCTCTCACGTCCAAGGGCCTATAGGGCCCCTCCATGACCAGCGAACCTTTCCGCTCGCAGTTGGCCGCCCTCGACAAGCGCGGGCGCCTGCGCCGTCTGGCGCCGCGCGCCGGGCGTGATTTCGCCTCCAACGATTATCTTGGCCTCGCGTCCGACCCGCTGATCGGCCAGGCCGTCGCCGACGCGGTGGCGCGCGGCGTGCCTGTGGGCTCCGGCGGATCGCGCCTGCTGCGCGGCAACGCGCCCGAGCATGAAGGGCTGGAGGCGAAGGCCGCCGCCTTCTTCCGCACCCAGGCTGCGCTGTTCCTCGCCAACGGTTTTGCCGCCAATTGCGCGCTTTTTTCCACGCTGCCACAGCGCGGCGACCTGATCGTCGCCGACGAACTCATCCACGCCAGCGTGCATGACGGTATCCGCCTGTCCAAGGCGGCGACCGTTTTCGCCCGGCATAATGATGTGCAGAGCTTCGCCGATCTCATCACCGCATGGCGGATGGAGGGTGGCAAGGGCCGGATCTGGATTGCCGTAGAAACCCTCTATTCGATGGACGGGGACACCGCACCGCTCTCCGACCTCGCCACGCTCGCCGCCCGCCATGAAGCGATGCTGATCTTGGATGAAGCGCATGGCACCGGCGTCTTCGGCCCGGGGGGACGCGGCCTTTCCGCCGGACTGGACGGCCTTCACAATGTCGTGACGCTGCACACCTGCGGCAAGGCGATGGGGGTGGAAGGCGCCCTGATTTGCGGGCCGCAGATCATCATCGACTATCTCATCAACCGCGCGCGCGCTTTCATCTTCTCGACTGCGCCCTCGCCCTTGATGGCCGTCGCCGTCTCGGCCGCGCTCGACCGGATCGAACAGGCCGACGACCTGCGCGCTCGGCTCAAGACGTTGCGCGTGGATGCGGCGGAATCGATCTGCGCTCCCTTGCGCTTGCCGCAGCCGCGCAGCCAGATCATTCCCGTCCTGCTGGGCGAGGACCGCCGCGCCATGGCCGCCGCCGCCGCGCTGCAAGAGGCCGGGTTCGACATTCGCGGCATCCGCCCGCCCACCGTTCCGCCCGGCACCAGCCGCCTGCGCATCTCGCTCACCCTGAATGTCGGCCGCGCCGATGTCGCCGCGCTCGGGCAACAATTGCAGCGGATGCTGGCATGACCCGCTTCGTCGTCACCGGCACCGACACGGATATCGGCAAGACGGTCTTCGCCGCCGGACTCGCGGGCGCTCTTGGCGCCCATTATTGGAAGCCGGTCCAGGCCGGGATCGATCCGGAAGGCGACAAGGAAGCGGTCTCCCGCCTTGCGAACCTGCCCCCCGACCGGATCTTGTCCGAAGCCTATCGCCTCAGGACGCCCGCCTCGCCGCATCTGGCCGCGCGCCTGGACGGCGTGACGATCAGCCTCGACCAGCTCGCCTTGCCCCCTGTCGATGGCCCGCTGGTGGTGGAGGGCGCGGGCGGCGTGCTGGTCCCGGTCAGCGAGACGCTGCTGATGGCGGACATCTTCGCATATTGGGCCCTTCCGGTCATTCTCTGCGCCCGCACCGCGCTTGGCACGATCAATCACAGCCTGCTCAGCATCGAAGCGCTGCGCAGCCGTGGCGTGCCCTTGGCCGGTATCGCCTTCATCGGGGACGCTCATGCGGAAAATGAACGGATCATCCCGGCGCTCGGCAATATTCCCAGCCTCGGCCGCCTCCCGCGCCTCGATCCGCTGAACGCCCAAAGCCTGAGCCAGGCATTCGCGGCGAATATCCGCTTGCCCTGACCCGCTGTCCCGGCTCAACTCCCTGCAATTGGGTCAAGCAAGGGACGCTTCGATGAAATTTCTCCTCCTCGGCGCCGCAGCCTCGGCGCTGGTCGTCGCCGCTTCGGTGGCGCAGGCCGACCAGGCCCCGGCCGCGAAGCCGACCTATGGCAGCTATGGCTTCGATACGAAGGGCATGGACCTGGCGGTCGCGCCGGGCGACGACTTCTACCTTCACGCCAATGGCGGCTGGGCCGGCGCCACGGCGATCCCGGCCGACAAGTCCAACTATGGCGCATTCAATGTGCTGGACGACCTGTCGCGCGAACGGACAAAGGGCATTTTGGAAGCCGCCAAGTCCGACCCGGCGAGCATGATCGGCATCGCCTATGCGAGCTATCTCGACGCTGCGCCGGTCGAGGCGAAGGGACTAACCCCCATTCAGCCCTGGCTCGCGAAAATCCAGTCGATCAAGGACAAGCGCAGCTATGCCCGCCTCGCAGCCGAAGCGGCCCGCGCGGGCATTCCTGGGCCGTTCGCCTTCTATGTGGGGCAGGATGACAAGGACCCGGACCATTATATCCTGAACTTGCGGCAGGGCGGCCTGGGCCTCCCCGATCGTGACTTTTACCTGCAGCCGGACGAAAAGATGGCGGCGATCCGCACCGCCTATGTCGCGCATCTTGAGCAGATCCTGACGCTGGCAGGTCAGTCGGATGCGAAGCGCCGCGCCGCCGCGCTCACGGCCTTCGAAACCGAAGTGGCGAAGCTGCACTGGACCCAGGTCGATAGCCGGGACGCTGACAAGACCTATAATAGGATGACCTTGGCCGACCTGCAGAAGGCCGCGCCATCCTTCCCCTTCACGGACTATTTCGCCGCCAACCAGTTGCAGCCCGCTGCACTGATCGTCGCCCAGCCAAGCGCCATCACCGGCGAAGCGGCGCTGATCGCCCGGACCCCGCTGGAACTGTTGAAGGATGCGCTATTGCTGCGCAGCCTGCATGCCTACGCCACCTATCTGCCCGACCGGATCGCCGACGCCGACTTCGCTTTCTATGGCACGACCCTGTCCGGTACGCCCCAGCGCGAGGAAAGGTGGAAGCGCGCCGTCGATTTCGTGAAAGAGTCGATGGGTGAGGAGGTCGGCAAGATCTACGTCGCGAAATATTTTCCGCCCGAAACCAAGGCGGCGATGGATCAACTGGTCAAAAATGTCATCGCCGCCATGGGCCGCCGCATCGACGGCCTCAGCTGGATGAGCGACGCGGCCAAGGCTCGCGCCCACAAGAAGCTCGCCGCCTTCACGCCGAAAATCGGCTATCCGGAAAAATGGCGCGACTATAGCGGCCTGATCGTGAAACCCGCCGACCTGTTCGGCAATGCGCTCCGCTCGAAACAATATGAATTCGACTATCAGGTGGGGAAGCTCGGCAAGCCCATCTACCGCTGGGAATGGCAGATGACGCCGATGGAGATCAACGCCTATGCGGACTTCTCCATGGTGGAGATCGTCTTCCCGGCCGCGATCCTTCAGCCGCCCTTCTTCGATCCCCATGCCGATCCGGCCGTCAATTACGGCGGCATCGGCGCTGTCATCGGCCATGAACTCAGCCATCATTTCGACGACCAGGGCGCTAAATATGACGAGACCGGCAAGCTCAATCAGTGGTGGAGCGATGCCGATGTCGTCGCCTTCAAGGGGCTGACCGACAAGCTGGTGAAGCAATATGACGCCTATGAACCCTTTCCCGGCGCGCATGTGAAGGGGGCCTTCACGCTGGGTGAGAATATCGGCGACCTTGCCGGCGTCGCTGTCGCGCTGGACGCCTATCATGCCTCCCTCGGCGGCAAGCCGGCGCCAGTGATCGACGGCACCACCGGCGACCAACGCTTCTTCCTGGGTTGGGCGCAGGTGTGGCGTCGCAACTACCGCGAGCCGAATCTGCACCAGCGGCTGGTCACCGATCCGCATTCGCCGTCCCAATATCGCGCTGATACCGTGCGCAATTTCGACCAATGGTATGCGGCGTTTAAGCCCGCACAGGGCGGCAAACTCTACCTTGCGCCGCAAGAAAGAGTGAAGATCTGGTGATCCATTTCCCCGTCGCAATGATTCGTGGTTGCGGCGGGGTGAGCTATTTTGGGGACGAGCTGTTTTAGTAATGGCCGTTATCCCTCAAATCTCACGCTTCGCCGGATCGCTCTTTAATCTCGCGGCGCTCTTCCACAGCTTTCCTTCATTAATTTGTGAGGAGAAGCATGTTGACGGGTTTTCGTTCTACGATCTTTCTGAAAGCTGGCCTGGCGTCGGCCACCCTGTTTGCCGCAGCGCCGCTTCTGGCGCAGGGCGCGGCTGCTCCGACCACCCCAGCCACACCCGCCGCTCCGGCAACCCCTTCGGCTGGCGCGGCGAAATATAGTGAGGCCGACCTCAAGCAGTTCGCTGCCGCAGCGGTGGAAGTGACCAAGATTCAGTCTGACGCGTCCATTGCCGAGGCGGAAAAGCAGCCCAAGATGCTTGCTGCGCTTCAGGCGTCAGGCATCGCGCCGGAAAAATTCAACGAGATCGGCCAGGCGGCCGCCGCTGACCCCGCGCTTCAGCAGCGTATCCAGGCGGCAGCCCCTGCCGCTTCCGCTACGCCTGCAAATCCCGCGACCCCAGCCGCCCCCGCGAAATAAACGGGCTATCACAGGGGAGGAGCTTGGCCTGACGCGCTTGCTCTTCTAAGCGTCACGGCATGACCTCCCCTGTCTGGCATCCCTTCTTTCAGCACGGCCTTGAAGAAGCCATTCCGCTCGTGTCGCGAGCGGAGGGCGCTTTGCTGCATCTCGCTGACGGCGGAACGCTGATCGACGGCATTTCCAGCTGGTGGGTGACTACCCATGGCCATTGTCATCCGCGCATCGCCGCGGCCATCGCCGCGCAGGCAGGGCAGCTCGACCAGCTTGTCTTCGCGGGCTACACGCACGAGCCTGCGGAACAGGTCGCACGCGGCCTCATCGATTTGGCGCCGCATTCAACGGATTGCGACCCGCTCGCGCATGTCTTCTTTTCGGACAGCGGCTCCACCGCCGTCGAAGTCGCGCTGAAGATGGCGCTCGGATATTGGCACAATCGTGCGCTGGACGGCTTGGCCGATCCCCGTCACCGCATTCTGGTCCTTCAGCACAGCTATCATGGGGACACGATCGGGGCGATGTCCGTGGGTGAGCGCGGCGTATATAATGCCGCTTGGACGCCCTTGCTGTTCGACGTCGGCACCATACCCTTCCCGTATCACGGCCAGGAGAAGGAAACGCTCGACGCCCTTGAGACAGCCTGCGCGCAAAACCCCGCTGCCTTCATCGTCGAACCGCTGATCCTGGGGGCAGGGGGAATGCTGATCTATTCGCCAGCCGTCCTGCAGGAAATGGCGGCGATCTGCGCCCGGCATGACGTCCTCTTCATCGTGGATGAGGTGATGACCGGATGGGGCCGCACCGGAACGCTCTTCTCGTGTGAGCAGGCAGGCGTCGTTCCGGACATCATGGCCGTGGCCAAGGGCATTACCGGCGGCGCAATACCGCTGGCGGCGACGCTGGCGACTTCGCGCATCTTCGACGCACATCGCTCCACCGACCGCTCGCGCCTCTTTTACCATTCCAGCAGCTACACGGCGAACGCAATCGCCTGCGCTGCTGCGGTTGCCAATCTCGCCATCTGGCGGGAGGAAGATGTGCTGGGCCGCATCGCCACCCTATCGAAGGGAATGGCGGAGCGACTCGCCCAGCTCGGCGAGGATCCCGCGTTCACGAATCCGCGTCAGCTTGGCGTCATCGCAGCCATCGACTTGATCGCGGCTGACGCAGGCTATCTGTCGGATCTTGGTCCGCGCCTGCGCGCCTTCTTTCTGGAACAAGGCATCTTGCTGCGGCCCTTGGGCAACACCATCTATCTGATGCCGCCTTATTGCCTTGATGTAGATCAGCTTGATCGCATATTCGCGGCTCTCTCAAAAGCCGGTGATATTTTCGGCGTTCCGGCCTGACTTTCATTTTCCGCATTTAGGCGCTATGGCGGCGCGATTTTTCGACTTCCCAGGATATTATGGCAAAAGAAGAACTGCTTGAAATGCGTGGACAGGTTGTGGAGCTTCTCCCCAACGCCATGTTCCGCGTACGGCTTGAAAATGATCACGAGATCCTCGGCCACACCGCCGGCAAGATGCGCAAGAACCGCATCCGCGTGCTGGTGGGCGACGAAGTGCTGGTCGAACTCACCCCTTACGACCTGACCAAGGGTCGGATCACCTACCGCTTCAAATAAGCCGCTTTTTTTTGATGCGGCTCATCCTTGCTTCGGCTTCTCCCAGACGGTGTGAACTTCTGGGTCAGATCGGCGTGTCTCCCGACGCGGTGGACCCGGCTGACCTCGACGAAACACCACTGAAATCCGAACTTCCTGCTGTCTATGCTGCTCGCGTCGCCGCTGAAAAGGCTGCATTGGTGGCGCAGCGTCACCCCGGCGCGCTGGTCCTCTCCGGGGATACGGTGGTCGCGGCGGGCCGCCGCATCCTGCCAAAGGCCGAAAGCGAAGCCGAAGCGCGCAAGTGCCTCGAACTCCTCTGCGGCCGGCGCCACCGCGTACTGAGCGCGATCACCCTGATTGATGCGGAGGGGAGGGCGCGCCACCGCCTCTCGACCAACATCGTTATCTTCAAACGCCTCGATCGTGTCGAGATCGACGCTTATATCGCGTCGGAAGAATGGCACGGCAAAGCAGGCGGCTACGCTATACAGGGCCGCGCCGCTGGCCTCATCCGCGCCATCCAGGGTAGCCACAGCGCGATCATGGGCCTGCCCCTTTACGAAACCCGCGCGCTGCTGAAGGCAGCGGGCTATCCACTGGACTGACCGACATGGCCGAATGGCTTTATGAAGAAGGCATTGGCGAGGCCCGCGCCGCGCTGATCGAAAAGGGCCGGCTGGTCGAAGCGCAGATTGAACGGGAAACCGACGCCGTGCGCGCTGGTTCGGTCGTTCAGGGTAAGCTTGTCCGCACCGTCATTCCGAAGAAACGCGGCATCGCCCGCCTCATTTCCGGCGAGGAAGTGCTGGTCGAACCCATCCCGCCGAAAATCGCGGAGGGCGCGACGGTCCTCCTCGAAATCCTACGCGAAGCGATCCCTGAGGAAGGCCGCGCCAAGCTTGCCAAGGCCCGCATAGCCCAGCCCGGCTCCAAAGCGCATCCTGCCCCCAGCCTGCTCCAGCGCCTGCGCGCCACCGGCCTGCCGATCGTCCCATGTCCCGCGCATGAGGAAGACCGCTTCGAAGCCCATGGCTGGAGCGAACTGATGGAAGAGGCGATCTCCGGCGAGATCGGCACGGAGGAATCGGCCCTGCGTATTTTCCCGACGCCAGCGATGATCCTGATCGATGTGGACGGCTCGCTGCCGCCCGCCAAGCTTGGCCCCAAGGGCGCGAAGCTGGCCGCGCAGGCGATCCGCCGCATGGGCCTGACCGGCTCGATCGGCATCGACTTGCCGACGATGAACAACAAGGACGAGCGCGCCGTCGCCTCGGCCCAGATCGACAAATATCTCCCGCTCCCGTTTGAACGCACTGCGGTCAACGGCTTCGGCTTCGTCCAGGTCATCCGCCGCCGCGAGCGCATGAACCTCATGGAACTGCTGAGGGCCGATCCCGTGGAAACGGCGGCCCTCGCGCTCCTCCGCCGCGCGGAACGTCATGGCAATGGCGGCCCGGCCACGATCACCGCGGCGTCCGCGGTCATCGAACGCTTGCGCAAGGCCACGGACTGGATCGAACATCTCGCCCGCCGCCGTGGCGGAGCGATCAGCTTGAAGGTGGACACCAACCTCGCCATATTCGGCGGCCATGTTGCCTAAAACCTCCTCCTGCCCGGTCTGCGGCCGGCCTTCGGCGGCTGAAACCCGCCCCTTCTGTGGAAAAGCATGCCGCGATCGCGACCTGCTGCAGTGGCTCGGCGAAGGATATCGCGTTCCCGGCTCGCCTGCCGCCGACGAGATGAAAAAAAGCGACGATTATGGGGTGGACAGCCCCCTGGATTGATGCCTATAGGCACGCCTCTCAACGCTGCCGGTGGTCCTCACCGGCACCCGTGCCCGGGTAGCTCAGTTGGTAGAGCATGCGACTGAAAATCGCAGTGTCGGCGGTTCGACTCCGTCCCCGGGCACCACAAATTTATCGTTCAAATTCAATGACTTAGATCATGCAGTGGGCTGCGAAAATAGTGCCGATATTGCCGCGCCTTGTGACCGCGGCCCACCCCCTACCATGGCGGGTGAGACCATTCTGGTCCGATAGTACGGTGCGCTAAGTCACGGAATTCTCAGTCGCCCTTTTTGCCAGTCTGCGGAAACGATGCTCTGAAAGTGGGAGGTTGCGGCCGGTATGCCAGTGTCAGTCCTGCATAGACCCAAGCCTGGTATCGAGCGGCCGTTTAGATTTCGTCATTCCGCGGTGTAGACAACTCCAATTCAGTACCCGGGCGCGAGGCCGATCGCCATCGATACGTTGGGTCGGAACGACCGGATGACCGATTGACCCTGGTGGAAGAGCTTCATCTTCGCGATTAGAGAGCTGATCGTGATACCCGTCTGAAGCGGGCTCACAGATAGCGCTCGCAGGCGCTGACCGTGATGAACGCCGGTTCGCCAAATGCCTGATACACGTCCGTCAGCAGCCAGCTTCGTTCGGCCATCCTTGTCGCTATCGGGGATTGACAGTGCAGTTAAGTAACGCTCTGCGCCAGTTCGACGTGACTGATCCCATCAGAGCCATTGATCGGGGGCTTTAACACCCCTGCGGCAACCGCGTGTCCTATGCAGCCCTTGTCCATTCGTCGCCTCTCGCCATTGAAGTCGAGGAAAACAGGAATCGACTGCGTGCCGAGGTGCCACGAGATTCGTTTTAGATAGTCGTGGAAATATGCCTGTCTCGCCGTGGTAGGCGCCGGCGTGGTTTTCCCGATGCTGTCTGCGTCGATCGGTGAGGCCGCCTTGACGAAGACGTCCGAATGGCCGCTGAGCGGCTCGTAATCCATAGGCACCGCCATCCACTCGTGCATCATATCAAGCTCCCGCAACTCAGGTGTTTAGCTTGAAACAAAGCAGGCTCTCCGTCTAGATTGAGCAGGAGGCCTAGGGGGGGCACGACCGAATATGTCGCACATGCAAGTGATGGGGGAATCGCCGGGAGGGGGCTATGGATGATGCGGTGGCGAGCTATCTCGCAATCTTCACGCAGCGTGCCAAAGAGGCAGGACTGGACATGAGGCCGCCCGGAAAGAACTGGGCGCCGATGCGGGACATCGTGCCGGGCTCCCACGTCAGCTTGAGCCTTCGCCGTGACGCGATCCAGGTCAATCTGAACAACGAGCGCGATGAGGATCGCCGGCAATTCGAAAGCCTCTACCGTGAGCGTGCCACCATCCAATCAGCCATCGGCGAAAGCCTCTCTTGGGAGCAGAAGGATGGCCGCAAGAAGACGGCCGTCCGCGCGACGCTCAGTCGCGGCTATGGTGACCGCGACTGGGGTGAACAGCATCGCTGGGCGATCGGGATAATGCAGGCGTTCGAGAGGGAGTTCGGCTCCCGCCTCCGGGCCTCACCGGAGACGGAGGGGACTCGTTGAAGGATGAAGAATTCCGCGCATGGATGCAGGCGCATGGCCAGGCTCCAAACACCATCTCGACCCGGATAGCTGACGCCCGAAGGGTCGAGACGAATTACGGCGACCTCGATGAGGCGTTCGAAGCGGATGGCTTCGCGGCGATCCTTGAGGATCTCGCCTATTCCGCCGAAGATAACGCCGCAGGAAAGCCGAACACCTCAAAGATCCAGATCGATGGCGACGCATACAAGAGCCTGGCGTCGTATCGGTCGGCGCTTTCGGTCTATCGCCAGTTCCGCGAGAACGGCGCAGGGCCGAGCGACGGACAGTCACAGGCCGACCGAATTCGCGCGTTCGTGCTGAGGCAGATCGTCGAGCCGGCCCGCCGGGCGGGCGAGCACCGCTTTGCCGTGCGGGCGGGCGACGTTCACAAGCAAATGGGATTGCAGGACGCCATGCCGGCCGTTTGCAGCGCCATCGGCAGCAGGAAGTTCCAGGCCTTGGCAGCTGTTCGATTGGTGCGGCGCGAGGGGCCGGAGAACAGCTCGACCACCGCATTCACCTTCGAGAGGGTTTCCAGCGGGAGCTTCGACGTATCCCGCGCCGAGGCAATGCTGCGCGGGCGCTATGGCAATTCCGACGTCGATAGTCAGAAGATGGTCTCATTCACGCTCGTGGACGGCCGAGCCCTCGCGCTTCAGAAGGACATCTCGAAGGTCCAGCTCTGGCTTGAAGACGACGAATGGGCGGGTCCGCCGCCGGCACAGGAAGTGCAATCATACGCCGCCGACAAGGGCCGTCACTCCAACCTGCCCGGGCGTCTCAGCCATGCTCCGCCCTTCGATATTCGCAGCGCAGGGTTTCCGAAGGCCGTCCTTAGCGTCCGCGCATCAAGCGAGGGCGAACTGTTCAAGGTTCTTGACTGGTACGATAGTGCGGGAAACCGAACTGACCACCTTCAAATTAGAAATGCTGCGAGCACAGGCTCCGCCGGGGGAACGACCGTGGTACGACCGACTAACCTGATTCTTTACGGGCCGCCTGGTACCGGCAAGACCTTCGCGACAGCCGAGGAGGCGGTTAGGCTCTGTGACGGCTCGGTTCCCGCCA
The DNA here is from genome assembly GCF_042654265.1 of Sphingobium tyrosinilyticum. Taxonomy (NCBI): domain Bacteria; kingdom Pseudomonadati; phylum Pseudomonadota; class Alphaproteobacteria; order Sphingomonadales; family Sphingobiaceae; genus Sphingobium; species Sphingobium tyrosinilyticum. The sequence continues at coordinate 108,792 of NZ_JBHSFZ010000011.1, forward strand.
GCAGACGGGAGCTCAAGGCCCGCTACGACGCATTGATGGAAGCGGGGCAGATTGGCTTCGTCACCTTCCACCAGTCCTACGCCTATGAAGACTTCGTGGAGGGCCTCCGTCCGGTGACCGGTGATGAGGACGGCGTCGAGAGCCAGGCAGGCGGCTTCAGGCTTGAGCCGCGCAGGGGTGTCTTCCGGGAAATCTCGGCGCTTGCCGAGCAGGCGCGAAAGAGTGCCGGCCGGTCAGGCGGATATGATGTGGGCGATCACCAATTCTTCAAGATGTCTCTAGGGCGGGCCGGTGCCGAGGACCATATCTACGATGCCGCGATCGAGGGCGGCTACATCGTGCTCGGATGGGGCGGTGAGGTTGACTGGTCCGATCCTCGGTACGAGGATTATCAGGCGATCTTCGACAAGTGGAACGAGATCGAGCCCGGCACCAAGGGCAACAGTGGCAATATCTCGCAGGTCTGGAGATTCCGCGACAGCATGCGCGAAGGCGACATTGTCATCGTGTCGGAAGGGAATTCGCACTTTCGGGCCATCGGCGAGATCACCGGACCCTATCGTTATGAACCGACCGGCGAGCGGAATTACAATCATCGCCGGCCGGTGCGTTGGCTTCTGGTCCTTGACGAGGCGCTGCCGATCGACACGATCTACGACGGCACACTGACGAGGCAGTCGTGCTATCTGCTGAAGGAGGCGAAGGTCAAAAAGGAAGCTCTCTCCCGCCTTCTTCCCAGCGACGCTCCGGCTGATCCGTCAGCTCCCGACCAGTTTGTATTAATAATCGACGAGATCAACCGGGCCAACATATCGAAGGTCTTCGGCGAACTGATTACGCTCATCGAGCCCGACAAGCGCCTGGGCGAAAGCAACGAGCTTCGGCTCAAGCTGCCGTATTCCGGCGACACCTTCGGCGTTCCGGCCAATCTTCACATCGTCGGCACGATGAACACGGCAGACCGGTCCATTGCGCTTCTGGACACGGCGCTGAGAAGGCGCTTTCGCTTCAAGGAGCTGATGCCGAACCCTGACCTAGTGCCGGACGATATAGAAGGCATCAACGTGAAACGTCTCCTCCGGATCCTGAATGATCGCATCGAATATCTCTTTGATCGCGAGCACCAGATCGGCCACGCTTACTTCCTCGGCTGTACGACCAAGGATAGCATCGATGAGATCATGCGGGCAAAGGTGATCCCGTTGCTCGCGGAATATTTCTACGAAAACTGGGAGCGGGTCAGACAGGCCTTGGGCGAAATCGAAGACGATGGCGGCTTCATCCTCCGCCGGAAGCTGGCCCCCCTACCCGCCGGCGAAGGCGACTACCTGAATGAGCGGTGGCGGTATACCGTCCGCAACACGTTCAGCCATGAAGCCTACCGGCAGCTGACGGGATGATTCGCCGAAGCGTTCGCGAGTGGGATTATATCCCTATTGAGGAACCCGGCCCGGGTTCCTTCAGCAGGGCGGCCGCGGACCGGATCATCGAATGCGCGGCCGCTGTTCCGTCGGCCGGCCTCGACGCCGAGCGCATCTTGATCAACCACCCGAGGAAGCTGCGCGCCCAGCAGGTCGTCGGCGTCATCGCTGCCGATGGCGTGACGCTTGAGATCCTTCCAAAAATAGACGGGAACGAGAACGACGCAGCCGCGCGCCGAAGCCTCGTCCACATGCTCGCGGTCGTGCTCGATCTCGACATTGTCGAAGGCGGCCTGACCGACCTGGGTTGGCAGCGAGACGACCTGCTCGAAATTCTGATACGGCTGTTCTGCGATCGGCTCTTTGAGGCGCTCCACCGCGGTCTTCCTCGCCGCTACGTGCCACACGAAGATGACTTGGCGGCGCTGCGGGGCAGATTGGACGTCAAGCGCCAGTTCACTGTGCTGGCGGCTAGCCCGCAGCGGCTGGCGTGCCGCTTCGACGAGCTGAGCGCGGACATCGCGCTCAATCAGATCATGAAGGCGGCGGTGACGAAACTCGCCAAGGTAGCCAGGGCACCGGAAAACCAGCGACGGCTGGCTGAGCTTAGCTTTGCCTTCGCGGACATCACCGCAGTGCCGGTTGCAGCCCTTCCGTGGCAGCAGGTGGTTATCGACCGGACCAATCGCTCCTGGGCGCAATTGCTCGCGATCGCGAAGCTGTTGCTCGGGGATCGCTTCCAGACTACGAGCAGCGGTGACGCTCGCGGTTTCTCGCTTCTGTTCGAGATGAACAAGCTGTTCGAGGAGTTCGTCGGAAGGAGCCTTGCTCGCGCGCTGGCTGGAACCGGCTATGAGGTTCGTTTGCAGGGTCCGCGCAGCTATGCCTTGGCGGAAGTGCACACGGGGCAAAACCGGTTCGCCACGAAGCCGGACATCACGATCGCCAGCCAAGGTGCACCGGTGCTCGTCATGGACACCAAATGGAAACGCCTCAAGGGGGCCATCGATGATCCAAAGTATGGTGTCGGCCAGGCTGACGTCTACCAAATGATGGCCTATGCCCACGTCTACCGGTGCGAACGGCTGTTACTCCTCTACCCGCACCATGGAGGCTTGGGGTCGGAAACCGCTGGGCTGACCTGCGTGCATCGGATCAACGGGACCGACGACAGCAGGATTGGAGTTGCGACTTTGTCCCTCTCCAACCCGAAAGCGGCGGTCGGGCAGCTGAGGGATCTTCTGTTGGTCGACGAATTTCGCCTACAACCGAGGAAACCTGTGGCCGCCTAAAAATTTATGGCGAGAAGTCAGAAGCATACAGTCGCAGTGTTGGTGGTTCTAACTATCTTTCTGGGCGCCACACATTTATCATGCAAATTCAATGACGTAGATCATGCAATGGACGGTGCGAATAGTGCCGACGTTGCCGTGCTTTGCGCCCGCAGCTGGCGCCGCACCATGGCGGGTGAGACCCTTCCGTCCCGACGATATGCGGTACTATGCGCCGGAATTCTCAGTCGCCCTTTTTGCCAGTCTGCGGAAGCGATGCTCTGAAAGTGGCGGGGCTGGTGGCCGTTTTGCGCCATTGCGGCCGTCTGGTCGGCCTGCGGACAATCTCGCAACCCGCCGTGCGTTCAGCCGATGATCTGGCGGCAGCTACTGAGTGTTAAGCGGGCACTGCGCAGAACAGAGATTATATTGCGGCAAAGGCAGCCTGTCCGATAGCGTGCGCTGCGGGAAAGCCCGCGGCGAGATGATCGATAAGGGCTCGGACGGCCGGGGGCAGTCCGCGCCGTGTTGTGAAGACAAGATGCACTATTCCCTGCAAACCGCGCCATGCGGGCAGGACTCGCACAAGGCGTCCGGCGAGCAGGGCCCCATGGCAGACATGATCGGGCAGGATCGCAACCCCGAGTCCATTAATCGCCGCGTCGCGAACCGCTGCCATATCCTCGCACCCGAAGCGCGGCTCTACGCGGATGGACTTCTTGCCGCCGTCCTCACTTTCGAGATGCCATTCAAGGTCGTCGTCGGCATCGTTGGTCGCAAGTGCCGGGAGCGTCGCAAGTTGCTCAACCGACGCGATCTGGCTCGCGATCTGCGGGCTGGCGACGAGAATGCGGGTAGAGATGCCGAGCGATCGCATTGTAAGCCCGGCATCGCTGGTGAACGCGCTACGAACGCGCGAGGTGAGGTCTGGACTTGTAACGGTTTTGCGCCGGTCACCTATCTCATTATGCCACCTTGGCTTCGAACGCGAGTGGGCTGATGCCGCCCAGGTATGAATGGCGGCGA